>JBBRLF010000026.1:0-23074 GCA_038231515.1 candidate division WWE3 bacterium | reverse complement strand
GTGGCGCGTGCACGCTGGGTGCGGCGGTCCAGCCAGCCTCCGCGCGATGGTTCGCGGCCAAGAAAGATATTGTCTTCAGCGCTCATGGTGTCGATGAGTGACAACTCCTGATGAATGACTGAGACGTGATTGCCACGGGTGTCCACAACGCCGTCGAAGTCGGCGTAGATGCCTGAAAGAATTTTGATGAGCGTGCTTTTGCCCGCGCCATTTTCGCCGGCCAGCACATGCACTTCGCCGCTGCGCAAGTCAAACGGCACGCCCTCCAGCACGCGGACGGTGCCGAAAGACATTCCAACATTGCTGGCGGTCAACAGTACTGGTGCCCCATTAGGCGAGTGGCCCATCACAACAATACCCCTTCTCTCAAGAACACTGACTACCTAGATGGTTAGTGCGGAGCGTCATAACAATGAGAAGTGTTCCTGTCAACAACTGCCCCAGCCCATTCTTGACAGAAATGGCCCATAATGGGAGCTAAGCCCTAATGGCGAAATTGAAATTTGCGAAAGACCTCAAGGACAAGGACGTCGTCAGCGACGTTTTTCTTGTTAAATATTCGGCTGTTGTGCAGGCAAAGAACGGCAAGCCGTACCTCAACGCCATTCTCTGCGATCGTACTGGCGACCTCGAATGCCGCATCTGGGAGAACGCCGAAGCCGCCGCGGCGGTGCTGCTCAAGGCCTCCTTTGTCCGGGTTGATGGCCGTATTTCGGTGTACCAGGGCAAGCGCCAGTTCATTATCAATGCCTATATTCAGGTGCCTGCCGCTCAGGTCGAAGTGAAGGACTACCTGGTCGAAGGCAAGTGCGACGTGGATGCGCTTTTCGTGAAGCTGCTGGAGTATGCCCGGTCACTCGAAAATCCGTTCAGCCGCGAGCTGGCCTTGCGCGTATTGACCAACGAAGACGTGAGCAACCGCCTACGCCTGGCCCCTGCCGCCAAATCAGTGCACCATGCTTACCGTGGCGGCCTGATCGAGCACATGGTCTCGATCGCGGGCATTCTTGACGATCTTTCAAAACATTATGGTCCCATGCTCGACCGCGATTTGCTGATGCTCGGTGGTTTTTTTCACGATATCGCCAAACTTTGGGAACTCGACTACTCGCTCACCACCGATTACACCGATGAAGGCCGCCTGATTGGCCATCTCGTCATGGGCGTCGAGATGCTCGAGCGCGAGATGAACGCCATTCCCGATTTTCCGCGTCATCTGCGGCTGCTCATCAAGCATCTTATTCTCGCGCATCACGGCGAGCTGGAATACGGCTCGCCCAAGCGGCCCAAGATTCCCGAGGCACTCGTCGTGCATTATATCGATGATCTGGATTCCAAGCTCAACGCCATTCAGGGCTTCATCGACAAAGATGAATCGCAGGGCGACTGGACCGGCCTCAATAAAATGTACACGCGATACTTCTACAAAGGCCCCAAGTCAGTGCCCGTGAAGCCGCCGGTAACCAGTGACCTGTGACCGGTGAACCGTACCGGCTACAGGCCCGTTGACGGATACTGTACACGGTACACCGGACCCGGTACACCGGTCCCGGGATTCCGGACTCCGTTCACTTCTCAGCGGATTCTTTTTTGCAGCCTTCGCGAACGATGGAAGTCGTTCCCAGTACCGTCACGCCTTCTTTGGCATCGCCGCCACCCATGACTGACGAGCCATCTTTGCTCGAGGTCAGATTCGCGTTGCAGTGCAGATGGATGACAGATTTTCCCAGCACCGAAACCTGGCCCTTCAGGCAGTACCAGCCCTGAGGATTCATGAGATACATTTCCGACTTCGAAAGTACCGCCACGCTCGCTTTGACCAGAATCAGCTCGGGTTCCACGGTATTCGTCTCGTCTTTCATTGAGCCGCCGATTCCCAGCACTTTTACCTTCGAGGCCATGGTCCTGAACTCAGGAGCCTTCTTGTCAAAGGGGTGCTTGGGCCAGCTCGACAGGCAGCCTTTGATTGCTTCCACGTCGCCGTCTTCCACTGCGAGGGCCAGACCGGAATTCAAAACCGCTGTCAGAAAGAGCGCAATCAGGATTAGTTTTTTCATCTCTAATAAGTACAGCGTTTGCGGGGAAGAGCAAAGGCAATCTCCTGCGGCTTGCTCAGGACGACGGCGAATTATAGCTGGTCGAAGACGGAGTATACTTCAGCTTCTTGAGCAGTTCCTGCGAACGCTCCGGTGACTCGGCGAACAGAAAGCCTTTCACCGCAAAGTCCCGCTGCGAAGCGCCCGATACGGAGATATCGACGCCGTAAGAAAACAAATTCTCGAGCACCTGATTGTAGAGGGTGGAAAATTCCTCAGGCGTTCCCATGGCGGTATTGTTCTTCTCAAGCTCGACCAACGCGCGACGGGCCAGCTGTACGCGTTGCAAGATCGCGTAGCGTTGAGTTTCGAAAGCCGAATAAAGCCGGGTGTAGCCGGTTGTGAAAAATTCCTTGGTAAGCTTTTCGGCAGCGCTATAAGTGGCGTTCAGGCGGTCGGTGCGTGTGGTGAGCGCGGCGTTGCTGATAGCCCCCGTGTTGCGGTAACCTAAATGACGAGCCTGAGCGCGGGCCTGTACCCAAAAACACTTGCGGTCAAACGCGGGTAGCGAGGCGCTCCAAACCAGCTGACGGCCGATATACAGCGGAGTCAGCGACAGAATATTCAGCGTGCCGCTTCGGCCGTGAATCGTCAGCATGCCAGCGGTGATCTGACCGTCGCGAATTGCGCCAAGCAGTTCATCCCATTCAATGGCTGCGACGCCCATCATATTGCCATAAGTGCGGGCCAGCGTGAAAAGTGCGTAGATGCCTTCGAGCTGCTCTTTGCGGATCGCTTTGAACTTTTCGCTGATCTGCGTGCCCTGATTTTCGATGTCCTTGATGGCGCCCGAGATTTTTTCCTCGATCTGCGCGTCGCGGCGATTCTTGACGGTGATCTCGAGCAGCTGCAGCTCAAGGGTCAGGTCCTGAATGCGGCGGAGCACGGGATACTCAGGCGAGTTTTTCACTCCTGCCAATATCTTAAGCTCAGGTGCGACCGAGCCGTTGCTGAACGCGACAGAGGACACGAGCCAGATGCTCATAAACGTGGCGGACATCTTCAGAAGCTGCATAAATCTTCGTTCCCCAAAACCAGACTAGTAGTGAACTAATTTTGACGGACATATAGCAAACGAATTGGTTAATATCAACGTTTGGCTATTGCAAAGATTCGGCGGGAATTGGCTACAGTAGCGGAAGAAAGGACGTCTAATGTGACCCCTTTGGCAGCTGCGATTATCTTGGCTGTTTCAGTCAAGTATGCAGACTGATTAGGCTTTCCCCGGTAGGGAACGGGAGCCAGAAAGGGCGAATCGGTCTCGAGCAGGATGCGGTCCAGGGGAACGTCCCGGGCGATGTCCCTGAGATCGCCACCTTTTTTAAAAGTTACGATGCCCGAAAACGAAATATAGAAACCCAGTTTCAGGCATTCTTCGGCAAAATGGCGGGTGCCCGAGAAGCAGTGGATGATGCCGGGGCCGCGCCCACTAGGGTCAGCGGCCCGTTTTGCGGCCGCATACCTGGTCAGGGCCGCTAATAAATCGGGTTCGGCGTCGCGCGCGTGAATCACGATTGGCTTGTCCCAGGCCACGGCCAGCTCCAGCTGACGCGCAAAGCACGCCTGCTGAACTTCGCGCGGCGAATGGTCATAGTAGTAGTCGAGTCCGATTTCGCCAACGGCCACGCATTTGGGATGGGTGCGAAGCGAGTCCATCGTCTTTTCGACGTCGGCGTTATAATCAACGGCCTCGTGCGGATGAATGCCAACCGTGAAATAAACGTCCGGATATTTTTCGGCAAAGTCTTTCAGCGTGACGAGCGATTCCGGCCGGGTGCCGATTGTCACGAAAGCGGTGAGGCCCTGCGCGCGCGCATTGGTCAGATACTCGTCGACCGAAAACGGATATTCGTGTTCAAGATGCGTATGCGAATCGATCCACTCATAAGCAGCAGCCGGATCGTTTGGGCTGGGAGCACGGCTGTCCACGTTCAGATTCCCAGTTCGCGCATCAGCAGTTTCAGGCGGGCCTCGTCAATCGCGCCCTTTACCATGCGGCCGCCAACGAAGAACGTGGGCGTCGACTCCAGTCCCAGCTTCTCGGCCAGCACCATGTCGGGCTGAAGCGCGGCGGTGGTGGCGGGATCGGCGACACATTCGTCTGACAGCTTCAGATCCATGCCCACTTCAGTCACCCAGGCCGCAATATTGTCCGGCGAGATGTCTTTTTGATTATCAAACATCTTGTCATACAGCTGTTGAAACTTGCCCTGCTTGTTTGCGCAGTAGGCGGTCTTGGCCGCAAGGCAGGCAAAGGGATGGATGGGATGCTTGATTGCGGGGTTGCAGGTTGGATCGAGAGGAAAATTTTTGAAGATGAGCTGAATCTTGTCGCCGTAGATCTGGACCAGGCGGTGCATCTGATGAGCGGCAAAGCCACAGGCCGGGCACTGAAAATCAGCGAACTCAATCAGGCGCAGCGGCGGATTGTCGCCCTGAAACCCTTGCCGTGGGGAACTTCCCGGGTCAATGGCTTGCACCTTTTCAGCGCGGAAATCATTTACGAACTTCTCGGGATCGGCCAGCGGAAAAACCTCATTGCGCAGCTGTGAGGTCAGCCCAAAAGTCACCACAAAGATCGCCAGGCCCGCGCCCAGATATGTACCGATTTTCTTGCGATTCGCCTGGCCAAAGGCGGCGCTGCAGCTGCCCGAAGTGAAGTCGCACAAGGCAAGCCACGTCACCACGCAGGTGGCAAGGCTGAGCAGCTGCATCGAAATGCACATGATGCACCACTTGTGCAGCAGGAAGAGGGTGATGCTCAGTGTGCCAAGCGACGCCAACACGCTGATAATCGTCAATGGTGCTAGCGTGACCAGGGCTTCGCGGCGCGAGAAGCTATTGCTTGCACCCACCAGGCTTAAAATCAGGCCTAAAATAAAATATGTAAGCCCAATCGTGGCGAGGGGCACGCCGGCAAGCTCCGAGTAACGCGAGCCGATCACCGAAATGCAGTCAATGGTACTGTTGATCTGACAAAATGAGGTGACGCCCACGCCGTTGGTAATCTGATAATGCAGCCAGACCAGATATCCCGAAACCGCAGTCGCGAGAAGAAACAAGACGGCGTTAATCTTGAGCAGCTTTGGTGCTTTTGAGTTCATCGTAAGGTACCCGCTTTAAATACAAAATACTCCGCCAGGCCCAAAATGAGAAGTCCCGAGGAGAGCTTCACCCAGCTGAGCCATTTGCCGGATTTGGGCAGGATCTTCATCGCGCCCGTGAAAGTACCGACCACGACCAGGATGGTGCCCAGGCCCAGCGCAAATGAAAACATGAGTGCTCCGCCAAACGCGACCGATTTTGTGGTGGCGATGTAGGAAAGAATCGTCGTCAATACTGGTGTAGTGCAGGGCGCCGCAATAATGCCGCTCGAGGCTCCCAGGATGAAGGCGCCCACTATTGAGGCCTCATTGTGGTCAGTCGTCAATGCGTGCCCTTTTTTATGGCGGCGCGCGCGTAGAAAGTTTTCAATCCAGACGTTGGGATCAAATTTGATGACATCCATCATCCAAAGGCTGCTCACCACCATGATGCCGCCCAGGGAAAGGTACCAGGCCGGCGTATTGGTCATCGTGCCGAAAATCTTACCGGAGGCACTGGCAATGATGCCCAGCACCGTATAAATCGAGGCCATGCCCAGCACATAAAAGGAGCTCAGGATCCAGCCCGTCTTGACGGAGCGCTCGCTGGCCCCGCCGATAAATCCCATGGTGATGGGAATCATGGGGTAGATGCAGGGGGTGAAGCTGGACAGGATACCGCCAAGATACGCAAAAACCAGCGCAGCGAGGCTGGACAGCAGCGTATGGCTCTGGAGAGCAGATTTAAGTTCCGAGAATATTGAATCCAAGCGTCATCCCCTATAGCATTCGATTTCCATGGTCACAAAGATCATAACACTTAAAGTCAAGCTTGCCATCGCTTTGCTCGTAGTCGGCGTCATCTTGTTGTGGCCTCACAAGGGTACCGGCTTGAGCTGCGTTGGCAGTGCCGCGCGTCCGGCCTTGCGCATGCAGCTTCCTTACGAGCCCGCGACGCTCGATTTTTCCCTGGCCGAGGACGGAGTTTCGTTTCGGGTGCTTTCGGCGGTGATGACCGGACTGGTCAGCTACGATCGCGACTACCACATCAAAATGGAAATCGCCGAGAAGATGGAAAAGCTTGACGGTGGCCGCAAGTATCGTTTTACGCTGAGGCCCTGGAAATGGAGTGACGGTAAACCGGTCACGGCCGATGATTTTGTTTTTGCGTTTCATCGCACTCTTGATCCGGCGACGAACTCCAAGCTTGCCGATCTTCTGTTTTTCGTAAAAGGCGCTAGAGACTTCAAACGCGGACGTCTCAAGGATTTTTCCAAGGTTGGCATCGAGGCGGTCTCCGACGAGGTGCTCGAGTTCACCCTCGATATTCCGGTGAGCTTTTTTCCGCACGTCCTTACACTGCCCGTCGGTTATCCCCAGCGCGCCGATATTATCGCAAAGCTGGGCGCCGCGTGGCCCGAGCACATGGCTTCGACCGGCCCCTACATGATCACGCGCTGGCTGCATGACCAGCGCATCGAGGTTGAGCAGAACCTGGGTTACCCGAACTTCGAGGCCGGCGCCCCGGCTCATGCGGTATTTCAAATCATTCCCGAAGAAGCGACCGCGGTAAATCTTTTTGAAAATGGCCGCATTGACGTGCTTTTCAAGGTGCCGTCGTTTGATATGGAGCGGCTGCGCAAGCGCGGCGTGGTTCATGAGTTTCCTTACTTCGCGACCTACTACATCGCGTTTGATCAGCGTCAGGCGCCGTGGAATGACCGTAACGCCAGACTGGCTGTAGCGCAGGCAATCAATCGCAAGCTCATCGTCGATGCCATGGGCAGTACCGAGTTCGTCGCTTCGAGCTGGATTCCGCGCGGCCTGCCCGGCTTCAATGCTTCGATTGGCGTGAAGCACGATCCGGTGCGGGCACGCGAAAACTGGCTCAAGTCCAAAGGCGCCGGCATGAAAAAAACCTTGCTCGGCTTCGACACCAGCTTTCGTAATCAGACGGCCGTGGAGCGCATTCAAGCCGATCTGAAAGAGTTTCTGGGGGTGAGTGTTGAGCTGCGCAACCGAGACTGGAAAGCCTACCTGCATGAGCTGGCTACCAAGCCGCCGCCGATGTACCGCTTTGGCTGGCTGTCGCCCCTGGTGGATGCCTACTCCAACCTGATCGTCTTTGAGTCGGGCAACTTGAACAACTATACCGGCTGGTCCAATAAAGAATACGACCAGCTGCTGCGCCGAATCGCGGTGGTTGAGCCCGGCACGCCCGAACGTCAGCGCCTGATCGACCGCGCGCAACGCATCCTGCTCGAAGAAGCCGTGACCGTAGTTCCAATTTTTCATTACTCGCAAACTCTAATCATCGATCAAAAAATCGAAGGCTTCTGGGTAAACGGCATGGGCATGGTCGACTATATGAAAGTGCGAGTTAGGTAACAAACCCCGACGTCAGCAATCCGCATTCTTAACAATCCAGCTCCACTGCCGCCCAGCCGGAATTTTTTCATGAGTCCCACGCCGGTAACTCGCAAGCCCGCCTGGGCCACAATAGGTGCAGGCACCGACGTCTTCGATCTGCTCATTGGGAATGCCCGCGCTGAGCAACTGCAGGCGCGCGATGGCTTCAAGATCCAGCCATAAGTTATTGGCCGAGGCCGGTGAGGGGCTGCGTGCGGCAATGTGGCTTGGCGGTTGTGCTTTTTTCCAGGGCGCTGTTGTCGAGGTCCAGAGGGAGCCCCAGTCTTTTTCAAAACTATCGACGATATCCTGGCTCACTTCAAAGCAGCAGGGGCCGATGGCCGGACCAATGGCGGCAACAAGCTGGTCGGGCTTCACACCTAACGAGCCCCAGCGTTCGACGGTTCGCAATAAGATACCCTTGTGCAGGCCGCGCCAGCCCGCGTGTACGGCGGCCACGCCTTTACCTGAACGTTCGGCAAACAGAACAGGCAGGCAGTCTGCCGTTTGGACGCCCACGGCGCGCTTCTCCAGCGTCAGCAGCCCGTCTGCCTTTAGCGGTGCCAGCTCGGCCGCGGTTTGATGAGTGACCAGCACCAGCTCGTCACCGTGCACTTGATGACAGCGCACCAGATCTTCGCGCAGCGGCGCTGTCGGACCATCAAATTCGTGCTGCAGCCCCGCGATTTTTGAAAGTAGCTTTGAGTGCAATGGCATGACTATGAGCCTAAGCAGGAATTTCGGGCAAGACAAGCAGGCTCATGTAACAGACCGGCAATCCGTCACAACTTTGCGCGGGCCGCCGCCAATACCTCGCTGAAGTCTTTGGGAAGCGGGGACTCAAAGCTCATCGTGCGTCCCGACACGGGATGGATAAAGCCCAGGTGAAAGGCGTGCAGCAGCTGGCGCGTTGTGCTCTGGCAGAGCTTTCCGAGCGCCGCGTGTTTTTTTGTCAGCACACGAGCTCGGCGTTCATTGTCGCCATAGGTGGGGTCGCCGACGAGAGGAAAACCCAGCTCGGCAAGATGCACGCGAATCTGGTGAGTGCGGCCCGTCTCGAGCCGGCATTCGATCAGGGTCAGGCCGGCAAGGCATTCCAGCACGCTCCAATGCGTAATGGCCCTGCGCCCTTCGGTCAGTTTGCCCGTCATTTTTTTGCGATCGCGAGGACTGCGGCCATAAAACGTTTCGATACGCCCACGGCTTGCGGCCTGGCTCTTTTTCAGGTCACCGTAAACCAGCGCCTGATAACGCCGGTCGATCGTGTGCGCCTTGAACTGCTGGCTCAGCCCCAGATGGGCGACGTCGGTTTTAGAGATGACAAGTATTCCCGATGTTCCTTTATCGATGCGATGTACGATGCCCGGCCTGGCCACTCCGCCGATCGAAGAAAGGCTCTTGAGCTTGTAGAGCAGCCCGTGCACCACCGTGGGCAGTTTTTCGGTGTCGCTCGGATGTACTGAAATGCCTGCAGGCTTCTCGAGTACGGCAAGCTGGTCGTCCTCGAATAGAATGTTTATCCCTACATCCGTGGGCGTAAGGTCAAGGGGGGCGGTGGCCGGCACCGTGATCCGCACGCACTGGCCCTCTTCCAGGAGCATTCCGGCTTTTGTTGCCACCTTGCCGTCGATACTGACAAGCCCCTTGGCAATGAGCGTTTTGACCTGTGAGCGGGTAAAGCCAGGTGCGCCCTCGGTAATCACCACGTCGACGCGACACCCCGCATGCGTGGCAGTGGCCTTGATCTCAAAGGACTTCGGAGTCACTTGAGAACGGTGCTTTTATAATGGGTCATGTAGGCCGCCGCGGCCTTATCACCCGGCAGCTTGAGCGCTTTGGCGATTTGAATGATGAAGCCGCGCAGGTAAGCTGGCGCGGGCAGGCTTTCGAACTCTTCGCTCTCGATGCAGTTGATATAGGTTTTGCTGATCTTGGTGAACTCCGAAAGCTCCTCCACTGAGATGCTTTTGTAAGCGCGCACCTTGCGCAGAAACTCGCCGCGAAAAGCCGACTCACGAACAATTTCTTCTTCGGTGGCCGGGTTGCGATCATACGGCTTCACGAGGTCGATGCGCCGAACGATGCCCAGGCGATTTTCGCGCGAGCTAAACGAGCTCGAGGTATATTCCTGCACCGGTGGTCCGGCTGCGCCAGCGGCTGCCAGCGTGCGCGGGGTGGAGTAATCGTCGTGACCTTCTTCGCGCGAGCTCTTGGCTGCCATAATCGACGCGTTGGACTGCGCGGCCGCCGCCGGCGCGGTGAAGTGGCTTGCCTCGCTGGGCATATCAGACATCGAGCTGCTGCCGAAAACCGCGTGCGCCGCCTGCTGGGCCGGATCTGAGCCGCCTTCCGGGCTGCCCTTGGCAAACGAGAAGACATTTGCGCCCGAAGGCGACTTCTTGATCTGCGGCAGCAGATCGCCGCCTTTCAGGAAGCCGTGAACCTTGTCATATTCCTTGCGCTTCTCCGGATTAGACAACACGAGATAGGCCTGTTCGATTGTTTCGATCACCAGGCGCGTCTCATGTTCGTCAAACAGGCTGTAAAGGGCAGCAGAGTCTTTGCCATACGCGGATTTTGCGCGAAAATAAGCCTGACGGATCTCGTTCTGGCCGGCGTCAGGTTTTACATCGAGAATTTCGTAGTAGCTCTGCGCGTCGCTTTCAAACATGGTTCACTCAGTAGATTTCAGCCTTTTGCGCTTTGTTTTGTTGAATCAGGTGCTGCACGATGCGTTCGAAGTTGCTTACGAGCTTGGAGTTCGGAAACTCCAGCAACAGAGGACGCTTGCGGCGTACCGACTGCCATACGGCGCTATCGTAATCGAGATAGCCGACGTATTCCATGTCGATTCCGAAATACTTTTTGCAGACGCTCTTGATTGAAAAGCCGATATCGATGTCCGTTTGCGTGCGTGCCTGGTTGATGATGAGCTTGGGGCGAAAACGCGTGATCTCTTCACGCAGCTTCAGGCCCATCTCGGGGCTGTACTTGGTGGCCTCGCGCAGCAGATCGGCGGGAGAGCGTATACCGAGCGGATTTTTCTGATCCATCGCCATGTCAAGCATGGGACGAATTTCAAACAGGGCCTCGGCCATCTTGAGTTTGCGGTAGTAGGCGCTCTTGATGAAACGGTAAGTGTTTTCGATGCTGGTCGGCTCGGGCAGCAGCACCAGAATGCCGATTTCCGAACTCAGGAAAAAATCGAGCGTGTTGTAGGCGGTGCCGGCACCCAGATCGAAGATAAGGTAGTCAACGTCGAGCTCGTGCAGCTTTTGTAAAAGTTTGCTCTTCTGCGTGTGTTTTAAATTGGCTACGCCAATCGCGTCCTGCGCACCGCTGATCAGGCTCAGGTTGCGGATCGGCGTCTGGATCATGATCTTGTTCATGTCGCCTTCGCGTTTGCTGAAAAAATCCGACAGCGTCAGCGGCGGAATTTCCACGCCCAGGCAGGTGTGCAGATTCGCACAGCCCAGGTCGAGATCAATCGCGCAAACTTTCGCGCCGGTGCGCGCCAGACTGATTGCGAGATTGGCTGCGACCAGACTCTTACCTACGCCGCCTTTGCCGCCACCCACTGCCCAGATCTGTTTGATGCGCGAGTCGGAGAAGCTGAGTTTATCTATGGGAGAGACGTCGGATGAAAAGTCGGTTGATTCTGAAATTGACATGATTGCTTCAAAGCCCTCCATAGCCCCACCGTAAGTATGGCGGCCTAAAGTCACACGTGTCAACACAAGGCCTTAGATTTCTTGGAGAAAGGGATGCATCGTCGCGCATATTGCTGAAAACACGGGATTCCCGCGATTATTCCACCAAAAACAGGAGTGGTGCCCTGCGTAGTAAGCTACGCGCATCTGAAAGTAGCTGAGTATCTGATTTCGCGATTTAACGTACTAAAACAGTCTGATAATAAGGGTGAGGGGAGGTAAATCCCGAGCAATTATATTTTGATATCAATGGGATGGTCGATTTTGAAGCAATGCGGCGCGTCGGTGGCATAGCCCTTGCTCTATGTCTATAGAGCAGCAATTCCGTACAGGTTTTGCAGCAGGTATTTCATAGTTATTAAAGGAGTCTTTTTCGAATGCAGGTTCCTAACGAAGACGTCATGGCTCGAAGTCTCAAGACCGCACAGATGAAGTTGGCTCAGCTCGTAAGCGTGCTGCCCGTAAGAACTGATCTGCATCTGATTCGCAAGGTCTGGCACATGGCCATGGGTATCATCATCGTTTCACTCTATATGTCCGGCATGCCGCAAGCTACGGCGCTGACTATCCTGGGCGCGCTCTTCGTATGGAGCCTCAGCATGGAAACGATTCGTTTGAAGAACCCTGCCATCAATGAAAAGTGCATCAAATTTTTCGGTCCTGTCATTCGGTCGAGTGAAGTTAACAAGGTCAGCGGTATGCCGTACTACATCGCCTCGAGCATCGTCGCGATCGCCGTTTTTCCAAAGCCAGTCGCGATTCTCTCGCTTTGTTATTTGGCCTTTGGCGACCCTATCGCCTCGCTTGTGGGCATTCTGTACTCGAACCGTTCCATTAAAATATTCAATGGCAGCAAGTCGCTGCATGGTACGGCGGCGGGATTCGCGGTTTGCGCCATGGCAACCTGGATTTATCTTCGTTCCACTGGCATGTACGGGCTGGATCTGATCCGCCTGACGCTGCTGGGTGGCTTTGCCGGCGCTCTGGCCGAGCTGCTGCCCCTGGATCTCGACGATAACTTCACGATTCCCGTGGTCAGCGGATTTATCCTCTGGCTGGGCTTTATCGCCATTCATTTCGTCTAAAAATCACGGGCTGAAGTCAGAACCCGGATTGCTGCAGCTTTTGTCGCAGAAGAGCACTTTTTCGACGCCGACTGAAATTCGTCCTTTGCCGGGCACGGTGGCTTTACGCGGCAGCACGCCCAGCAAGTTGAATTCCTGGCCGTTGCGGGTGGCGGTAACCTTCATCCCTTTGACTGCGACGTTAAAAACCAGCTTCTCGTTGTACTTGTCTGAGAAGATATTGGTCGCGTCCTTGAGCAGCCGGATGCGGACCAGGCCGCCCTGGTCGGATACGCCACTACCCTTGAGCGTGATGACGTTATAGCCCGATCTTACGATCAGCGGATAGCCCCCGGCGGCTTGCAGCTCGGCCA
Organism: candidate division WWE3 bacterium; assembly: GCA_038231515.1. Lineage (GTDB taxonomy): Bacteria > Bdellovibrionota > UBA1018 > UBA1018 > UBA923 > JACQAX01. The sequence continues at coordinate 10,338 of JBBRLF010000026.1, read as the reverse complement.
GGGAAAGCACGTCGGTTTCGACATAGGCGCTATGCCCGTTGATTTTGGTGTCGTCCAACACGTGGATTTGCTTAATTCGGGCAATGCCCCGGTTTTCGTCGTTTTCGGTTTCCACGAAAAGCACTCCTGAGCCGGTGGCCTCGCCAGCCTGATAAAATGAAATCAGGGGCTGCCAGTCCAGGGGAAGCGCGCTGTATTCGATCGTGCGCCCCGACCTGGACGCGAAGCTTACGGACTCCAGGAGAAACAGAAGATTAAAGAGAACCCACACGAATTTTGCTCGCATATGAACCTCCATCTAACGGTGGCCCATTGTGCATATACCCTGCCACCAAAATGTCCGGTGAAACCCACATGAGATCGCGAAGTTCACGTTTCCAGAAGTAGCGCTGGGGACAAGATGACGCTGTGTCGATCTGTTCCGATTGCCTAAAACCTAGACGAATTGCCCGGACGGGTGCCTGATTCTAAGCACCTGAATCCACTTAGAAATCAATTTGGTACGGACTCTGCAATTCACCTCTGTAAGAGGAAGAGTTGTGGAAGATCAGACGTTGAAACAGAACCAGAGCCATATTCGTAAGCTTGAAATCGCAATGGCGATGCTGGCTCTCGTATTTTATGCCCTTTGCCTGGCCTCGGCCACGGCCTTCGCGCAAGACAGCATCCACGAGCTGAAGCCCGAGCCGCGCAACGGCGACTATCTAAAAGCGGTTGCTGGCGCGCCAACCGAGGGAAGTCTCAACAGCAAAATTTTCGATAAAACCATTGCCAACGAGATGACCCAGAAGTTCAACTCGTTTAACGACGCCTACGAGCTGCGCCAAGCCTATCAGCTCAATAGTATTAATGACTACGCCAACTACCAGAAGTCCAATCAGGATCTGGCCGAGTGGACGATCAAGAAGCTGCTGCAGTACCATTTTGAGCAGACGATCAAGAGCGGCGAAGAGTCGGCGAAGAAAAACATTCAGGAACAGGCTAACCGAAAAGATGATCAGACCGCCGCCAAGGCCGTTCTGGCAATCTCAAGAGTGCAACGGGCAATCAGCAACACGACGTTTGATCTTGGCCAGGATACTAAAACTCGTTTCAAGTACGACTTTCCAAGCGGTGTGATGAGAGTCGGCATGACCGGCCCGATCGTTGACGCCACGATGGATTATCGCATCAAGTCAGCTGATCCCGCGATTGGCGTGGTTTCGCAGCCCGAGCGGCTCAGTCTGGGCATGACCAAGAATTTCGTGGCCTGGCGTGCTTCGGCAGCCGCGCATTACGCTCTGCTGAACGGCACGCTGAACTGCGGCGTCAACAAGCATCTCGTGGGCCCGCTCAGCGCGCAGGTTGATCAGTCGCACAATATGCGCGACACGTCCAAAGACGAAACGCTATATCGCGTGAATCTGGGCTTGAACTTTTAAAGCGCACCGGCGCATTACTTCCTGATTATCGTGAGCTCAACCGGATAAACTTTTCCGCTCTTGTAGCGGAACTCCATGACGACCTTGTTTTCGCCCGGCTCAAGCGGGATGAAATCCGTCGAGAACTTGCCGCTGGCGTGGTCGCTGAAGACGGTGGCGGTGTAACGGCTGGTGACGTTCTCGATCTTGTAGTCGGTCAGACCGGCATCGGACCTTGCAGAGTCGCCCGTGGCCGCGACCTGCCTGCCCACAGCCCCGCAGAACGGGCCCAGGATGCGCACTTTCGCCGCCTTGGTCTCGAAGACCTCGCCAGTAGTCTGACACCTGGTTTCATAGGGAACAAAGCCCGAGATACCCTCGGCAGCCAGCTGCCTTTGCCCACCGGAATTCTCCGAATTGGGCAATACGGCGGCCTTCGGCACGCTCATGGCTTGCCGATCATTGTCCCCGATAAACTTTCCATCCGTAAAAAGGTTATAGACCGAGTTCAGAAAAATTAGGGATACGACCGCGAAAATTCCCATTTCCACGGCCTTAAATCTACTCTTCATCCGCAAGACTCATCGGCTGACCGTCAAAATTCCTACAGTCCGGCAATGGTTGCCTAGCCTGCCCCTTCCACGCTAGGGTGCAAGGCATGGACATTCTTGGCCAGTCCGCTTTGATCGTGGCGGTTACCGCTTTCTCACTCGCGGTTACGGCGCTGTCGCGCAATCTGCGCAACAAGCTGGTGATGACCTATGCCCTGCTTTGTGGGGTCATCAGCGCCTGGGCTCTCTGCTTTTTTCTCGAAAAGATTTTCGGCACGGGCACCTTTTACAAGGTGCACCTGGTTTTCAATCTGGTGCTGGCGCCCGTGGGCCTGTTTTTCATGCGGGTGCTGACGCGGGTTGAAAGCGGGTTTACCCGCTGGCTGTATCGGGCCTCGATTTTTTACGCGGTCACGGTAGTCGGCCTGGAATGGAGCCAGCTCAGCGAAAAGCCGATCGTTCGCAGCCTGGCTTTTTTCGGACCGAGTTTTCTGGTGATGATCTGCCTGTATCTCATGTTCGTGGACTGGCGCCTGAAGCAGGGGGCCCTCAAACGCGTGAAAATTTCGACGCTCGGGCTGACACGTCGGACCTGGATTTACGGCGGCGCCTTGATTTTGCTCGGTGGCGCCGCCATGGACCACGTGCCCTGGCTGGGCGATGTGGTGCCAAGCGTGGGCAACATCCTCTTGTGCCTATACCTGTTCGTCATCAGCGAGGCGATCATCCATCAGCGGCTGCTCAATATCAGCGCGCTGCTCAACCGCGTGCTGATGCTGGTGTTTATCAGTACGTTGTTCACGGTGATCTACACCATGCTGGTGGCGTGGATTGAAAATTCGCCTGCCTTGTTTATCTTGAACACTTTTTTGGCGTCGTTTTTGATCGTGCTGCTTGTCGATCCGGTCAAAAAACTCACCAGCATCGGCGTGGTGCGCCTGTTCAGCAACAAGTATCACAAGTTCGAAAACCAGATCGAAGAGGCGCAGCTGCAGCTTACCGGAATTCTGGATACGGTCGGACTGGCGCAGCTGACCTTGAACGTGCTTGAGAGTACGCTGCGTTGCGAGTCGGCGACGGTATTCGTGCTGCGCTCGGACGGCACCAAGTTTCGCCGAATTCGCGGCGTACGCGACGATCAGCTGCTGAACCGCGAAATCCTCGCGAGTCATCCGGTAGTTGATTTTTTCAATCGCATGCGTCGCCGTGGTGAGACACCCGTGATTCTGGACCAATATCTGGAAAACGAAATTGACCGTACGACGAGTCAGACCCAGCGTCAGGCCTACGACCTCGTATTGAAAGGCATGCTGGGGCTCAACGCCAATATTGCCATTCCCTACATCGACAACGGTACGGTGCTGGGCTTCGTGGCCGTGCGCGCATCCACGCCACCCGAGCCCTGGGGCAACAACTGGGGCGTGCTTTCGGTGATCTATCCTTTCTTTTTGCAAGCGGCACGCACCTTGAAGAACATGGACATCTATGTGCGGCTGCGGGAAAAAGACCGACTGGCCGCACTGGGCGAAATGTCGGCGGGATTGGCTCATGAGATTCGCAATCCGCTGGGCGCCATCAAGGGTGCGGCGCAATATCTGCAGCCGCAGAGTGCCGGAGCGCAGGCGCCTTTTCTGCAAGTCATCGTGGAAGAGGTAAATCGGCTCAATAAGGTCGTGACTCAGTTTCTGGATTATTCCCGCCCGCTTTCGGCCGAGCAAATCGGCGCCGAGCCGAGTTTTGACCTGGGCACGATTGTCGAGCGTACCTATGCGCTATACATGAGTGGGCAGCATGGCGGCCAGCTGGTTCCGCGGCTGGTGCTGGTGCCACCACCAGGCGGCTTTTTGGCACTGCCAAAAATTCACTGCGCGCCCGAGCAGATCAAGCAGGTGCTGGTGAATTTCGTTCAGAACAGCATTCACTCGTTAACCCAGGCCCCGCCAGCCGAGGGAGGCGTGATTCGAATCGGTGCCACGCTCGAGCGGCGTCTTCGTGACGGTACGCCTGAGGTGGTGCTGTTCGTCGAGGATAACGGCAAGGGAATTCCGCGCGACAATATCGAAAAGATCTTCATCCCGTTTTTCACGACTTCGCCAGCCGGTACGGGGCTGGGACTGCCAATCTGCGCCCGTATCGTGGAAGCCCACGGCGGTAATATCGAGGTGGCCAGCGAAGAAGGAAAATTAACTCGATTCTCGGTGCGTTTGCCGGTATCTGAGAAGGTGAGCCTGAAATGAGCGCACGCAAAGTTCTCGTCCTGGACGACGAAAAAAACATCACCTTCGTTATCAAAGCGATTCTCGAAAAAGGAGGGTTCGCGGTTGATGCTTTCAACGATCCGCTCGCCGCGATGCGCGCCTTGGAAAAGCCCGAGCACGGGTACTCCGTGGTCGTAACCGACCTCTATATGCCGGCCATGAGCGGCATGCAGATCCTGGCTATAATGCGCGAGTCGCAGCCCGGTCTGCCGGTGGTGATGATTACCGCGTTTGGCACGGTTGAGAGCGCGGTGCAGGCCCTGAAGAACGGTGCCTTTGATTACATCACCAAGCCCTTTGAGCAGGGTGAAATTCTGGCCATCGTCGAAAAGGCGGCCAACACTTATAGCCTGCGCCGGCAGGAGCCGCAGGGCGCGGTTTCGGAGGCGCAGCTACAGCAGTCGATCATTGTCGGCAAAAGTTCGCAGATGCAGGAAATACTCAGGGTTATCCACAAAATCGCGGCCTCGCCATCCACAGTGTTGATAACCGGGGAGTCGGGTACCGGCAAAGAGCTCGTGGCGCTCGAGATCCACCGCAACTCCGATCGCGCCGACAAGCCGTTCATCAAGATCAACTGCGCAGCCATTCCCCATAACCTGATCGAGAGTGAGCTTTTCGGTTACGAAAAGGGCGCGTTCACCGGAGCGGTGAATTCCAAGCCCGGCCGCTTTGAGCTGGCCCACGACGGCACGCTGTTTCTGGACGAGGTGGCGGAGATGCCACCCGAGATGCAGGTGAAGTTGCTGCGGGTGATTCAGGAATCCGAGTTTGAACGAGTGGGCGGTTTGACGACGATCAAAATCAATGTGCGGCTGATCGCGGCAACCAATAAAGACATCGTCAAAGAAGTACGTGACGGCCGTTTTCGCGAAGATCTGTTTTATCGCCTGAATGTGGTGCCAATTTACCTGCCGCCTTTGCGCGAACGGCGCGTGGACATCGAAGATCTCATTTATTTTTTCATTCGAAAGTTTAATGACCGTTTGCACAAGAATATCGAAACGCTGGACCAGAACTGCCTGCAAAAGCTGCTCGTCTACTCGTGGCCGGGCAATATTCGGCAGCTTGAAAACGTACTCGAACGCTCGGTACTCATGAGCGAAAGCAATATTTTGCGTCTGCAAGACCTGGCTCCGGAAGTCGCCGAGGCCGTGGCTTCGGAGTCCAAAGAGGCGGACGTGAGCCGCTTTATGCAGGAATATCAGAGCGGTGAGTCGTTCAAGGATATTGTAAAGCGGCAGACGCAGGCCGTCGAACGCGAGATTATCGAACGGGCGCTGGCTCAGAACGACGGCAATATCACCAAGACCGCTGAGAAGCTCGGCCTTTCCCGCAAGGGGCTGCAGCTCAAGTTAAAAGAGCTTGGAATTGTAACGCGTTAACGGCGTTGACGGGCCACGTTCTTGGGCGTAGTTTTCTTAAAATTCATTCACATCGTCAACTTCTAGGGAGAGCATTTCATGGGTGTTCCGAGTTCAGGAATCTGGTCGTCGAGCGATCTTTATAAAAATTCGGTTTTACAGCTCGAAGAAGCCGCGCATGTGATGAAGCTTGATCCGAATATTTCTGAGCGCCTCAAAAAGCCCAAGCGCGCACTCTGTGTCAGTGTGCCCATTCGGCTGGATGACGGTACGATTGCTGTTTTTGAAGGTTTTCGCGTTCAGCACAACATGACGCTCGGGCCCGGTAAGGGCGGCGTGCGCTATCATCAAGATGTCACCCTCTCTGAGGTTGCCGGTCTGGCGATGCTCATGACTTTTAAATGTTCGCTTGTTGGTCTGCCCCTGGGCGGCGCCAAGGGGGGCATCGCGGTTGACCCGAATTTGCTTTCGCGGCAGGAAAAGCAGGCGCTCACGCGTCGCTACACCAGCGAAATCAACATGATCATCGGGCCGGACAAAGACATTCCTGCGCCAGACGTCGGTACCGACGGTCAGACGATGGCCTGGATGATGGACACGTTTTCGCAGGAAAAAGGCTATGCCATTCCTGGCGTGGTGACTGGCAAGCCCGTCGAAATCGGCGGCAGCCTTGGCCGCGCTGAAAGTACGGGCCGTGGCGTGGTGTATACGATTGTTCAGGCTGCGCAGCGCCTTAATTTGCGCCTCGACAGTTCCATTACGGTTTCGGTGCATGGCTTCGGTAAGGTGGGCGCCATTGCTGCCGAAGAAATGGCACTGCTGGGCTGCAAAGTGGTGGCGGTTAGCGATGTCTCGGGCGGCATTTACAATAAGAACGGTCTCGATATCGTTGCCGTGAATGAGTACTTTGCGAAGAACCGTACGCTCAAGGGTTTTCCAAACTCCGATTCGATCACCAATGACGAGCTGCTTGCGCTAAAAGTAGACATTCTGATTCCGGCGGCAATTGACGGCGTGATTCATAATAAAAATGTGGCTCAGGTCAACGCCAGGATGATCGCCGAAGGCGCCAATGGTCCAATTACGGCCGAAGCGCACAAGGCGCTCGTCGAGCGCGGCGTGTTCATTATTCCCGACGTGCTTTGCAACGCCGGGGGCGTAATCGTCTCGTACTTCGAATGGGTACAGGGACTGCAGAACTTCTTCTGGAGCGAGCGCGAAGTAAACGAGAAGCTCAAGGACACGATGGTCAATGCCTTTCAGCGTGTGTCGGCATGCATGGACAAGTATAATACTCGTGACATGAAAACGGCGGCGCTCATTACCGGGGTTGACCGTCTCAATCGCGCCATGCTGCTCAGGGGCCTGTTCCCATAATGAAGGTGATTCTGGCGTCGCTGGCCGTTTTGCTGGCATATCCCATTCCCGTGGCGCTTGCCTGGGAAGGGCATATGGTGATTACCCGTGCGGCGCTGCAGTCCTATGACAACTGGGATAACGCTCCCTACGAGCCGATTGAAAAGGTGCTACCAGCCTTGTCCATCAACGGCGCAACGGCGCCAAAGAGCATCAAGGACTTTGCTGAACAGCTCGCGATTCATTCTGAAGGCATCAAATGGGATTGGCAGCCCGAGGGAGCCGACGCTGCGGCCACCAGTGCTCTTGAAGTATTGGTCAAGGCCTCGCTGGAGCCTGACGGTGGCATGGATCAGAATCTCACGCTTAGCCCCGACCAGAAATACATGGGGGGCTATGAGGGCCTGTCGAGTCAGGCAATTCGACACATGTTCTTTCGCACTTGGACCCCGCTTGATCCGGTCGTAAGTTTTCACTATCCGATTCATGAGATGGGTTTAGCGCCGGCAAGAGCCGAGCTTTTCTTCAATCTGGCCAAGCAGGCAAAAAAGGGCGGCCATACGTTTTGGGCTTACCGGTTTCTGGGCTGGGGCATTCATTATGTCCAGGATATGGGCCAGCCCTATCATGCCAGCCAAGTTGGCAGCTTTCGGCTGCTGCCGTTGCGCGTATTGCTAAGCGTGGGCTGGGAAGCCTTCATGGCCGAAACTTTACGGATCGTAGGAAACTTTCATCTGTCCTTTGAGCAGTATGCCGACTTTCTCATGAACCCCGATCGTGATTCCCCGCTGGCGCTCGCATTCAAAGTGCCCAAAGCGGACGAAGGCCTGAAGGCGACCTTGGAGCAGAAAACAGATATTTCGATAAAAGACGGAGTGAGGCGTCTGGCGCTGGCAAGCCAGGAGCTGGCGCAGTCGGTAGTGGATGCGCAGATTGACATGATGGGGCCGCAGCTGCTGGCACCAGCGATGAATCTGCTGTCAGGATTTCGGGATAGCAGCGGCAAGCCAAAAATCGATTTCATGCAAATCGAAAACAGCACTGTGCTGGCCACGCGTCGCACGGAAATGTTGTCGGTGCTGGAGCGCGCCTTTGGCAATACCGGCGTGGCAACGCGTTGGTTCGTTGATCGATTTCGGACGCTGACCGCCGAAATGCCTAAATAAAATCGGCTATTCCGTCATGACGGGGTAACCATGAGCGTGAATAATCCGGTCAAAGTAACCGGCTGCCTCGCCTCAAGCTACGGCAGGAGCGGCGGGTGGAGTAGTGGGAGTGGTCGGCGTCGTCGGCGTTGAAGAGGTCGGCGCAGCAGCTCCCGCCTCCGGTGGCGCTTCCTTGAGTTCCTTGTAGCCGCATTCCTTGTTCGGGCACTTCAGCATGAAGCCTTCACGCTTGGTGAACTTTTCAGTCAGAATCGGCCAGGCGCATTGCGGGCACGGGCCAATGACCGGCTTGTCCCAGAGTGCGTAGGAACACTTCGGATACTTGTTGCAGCCATAGAACACGCGGCGGTAGCGCGACATGCGCATGGCCAGCTCGCCCTCAGGGCAACCGGCGCCGGGGCACTTGATTCCGGTCGTGATAGTTTCGGTGGATTTGCAGTCGGGATATTTTTCGCACGCCAGGAATTTGCCGAACTTTCCGGTCTTGATCAGCATGTCGGCGCCGCACTTCTGGCACTTTTTATCGCTCTTTTCACGCGGCAGAATAACGATTTCGCCCTGCTCGTCCTTTTTGAACTCAGCGGTGAACTTGCATTCCGGATACACCGAGCAGGCGAGGAACTGTCCCAGCTTGCCCCATTTGATCATCATCACCGCACCGCACTTTTCGCAGCTGTGCTTGGTCGGAATTTCCTGGTGCTTGATGTCCTTCATCGTGATCTTGGCTTGTTCCAAGGTCTTGGCAAAGGGCTTCCAGAACTCGCGCATCATCTTGACCCAGTCCGTGGTGCCTTCTTCGATTTCGTCGAGCTTTTCTTCCATGGCGGCGGTGAACTGAATGTTCATGATGTCGGGAAAGGCCTGCTTCAGCAAATCAGTGACGACGATGCCGAGCTCGCTTGGGTAGTAGCGGTTCTCGCGTTTTTCGACGTACTCGCGGTCCTGAATGTTCGACAGAATGGCGGCGTAGGTCGAAGGACGGCCGATGCCTTTTTCTTCGAGCTCCTTGATCACGCTGGCGTCGGTAAAGCGGGGCGGCGGCTGCGTAAAATGCTGCTCAGGCTTGAGCTCCTGAATCCTGTGATCCTCGCCCTCGTGCAGGTCGGGCAGCTCTTGATGAGAGGCATCGACGGCTTCCTCTTCACCTTCCGTGGATTTCTTCTTTTCGGTCTCGTCGTGGCCTTCTTCGTAGACGGCGGTGAAGCCTGCGAATTTCAAATTCGAGCCGGTCACTCGCGCCAGAATCTCATTGCCATTGGCCGTCTTGGCCGTCAGCTCCATGGTGGTCTGGTCGTAGATGGCCGAAGACATCTGGCAAGCGACAAAGCGGTTCCAGATCAGCTGATAGAGGCGAAACTCGTCGCGCTCCACGAACCGCTCGACCATTTCGGGCACGAACTCCAGACTTGTGGGACGAATGGCTTCATGGGCGTCCTGCGCGCTTTTCTTCGTCTTATAAATGATGGGCTCAGCCGGCATGAACTCCTTGCCGTACGTTCTTTCGATGTGCGCGCGCACTTCGACAATCGCTTCGGGCGTGATGCGCACCGAATCTGTTCTCATATATGTAATCAAACCGCTGGTACCTGCGTCGCCCAGGTCCACACCTTCATAAAGATGCTGGGCCAAAGTCATGGTTTTTTTAGCGGAGAAGCCCAGCTTGCGGGCGGCCTCCTGCTGCAGCTTCGACGTGATAAATGGCGCCTGAGCGCGACGTTGCCGTTCTTTGGTTTCAACGCTGGTCACCTTGAACGGGCGTTCCTTCAATCCATCAAGCAGCGCATCGACTTCGCCCTTGTTGTTGATTTCGGGGTCCTTGCCGTCCACCTTGGCCAGGCGAGCAAGAAAAGGTTTGCCGGATTTTTCGAACATCAAGCCGACAGTCCAGTATTCTTCGGGCCGGAAAGCCTTGATCAGAACTTCGCGGTCCACCACGAGCTGCACAGCAACGGATTGGACGCGACCGGCCGACAAACCTCGGCGCACCTTGTCCCAGAGCAGGGGGCTGATCTTGTACCCCACGAGTCGGTCCAGAATGCGGCGTGCCTGCTGAGAGTTGAACTTTTTTTCGTTGAGTTCAACCGGATTCTGCATGGCTTCCAGGATGGCGTTTTTCGTAATGGAGTTGAAAAGGACGCGATAGACCTTTTTGCCTTTTTTGGGCAGTTCGCCGGCAATATGCCACGCGATAGCTTCCCCTTCGCGATCCGGATCGGGCGCAAGGTAGATTTCAGCGACGCCTG
>JBBRLF010000025.1:0-23111 GCA_038231515.1 candidate division WWE3 bacterium | reverse complement strand
GCCGTTACTCAAGGCCTCGGGCAGCATTGGAATGACCCATTCCGGAAAGTAGACGCTTGTCGAACGTCCAAACGCCTCCTCGTCGAGCTTGGTGCCGGGCAGCACGAATGCCGAGACGTCCGCAATGGCAACGTAGAGCACGAAGCCCGAGTTCGTCTTTTCGACCAAAACCGCGTCATCGAAGTCGCGAGAATCCTTGCCGTCAATCGTGACAAAGGGACGGTCGCGAAAATCCCGTCGGCCTTTATAGCCATCTGCAACCGCCGCGGCCTGCACCTCGGCGCACAGGCGAACCGCGTCGGCCTGCGCTTCGGCTGAAAACTCCTGCGGCCACTGCGAACGCACGACTACCGCCAGGGTGTCGAATTTCGGCGCCAGAGTTGCCCCGAAGGTGCGCACCACGCGCCCCTCCAGGCGCGGCTCATACTTCGTGATTTCGACCTGCACCTTGTCGTTTTGAGCCAGACCAGGAATGTTCGGCTCCTCGCGGATAATCACTTCCTCACGCATCGTACGATCGGCCAGCACGACAATTCGCTGATTCATTCCGACTTCGTAGGTGCCGATAAAACTCTTGATCGAGCGCTTGACGGTTTCCAGCTTCAAAACAGTCTTGCGACGCGGATCGAACCACACCTTGGCAATGTCGCCAGTCAGCAGCTTTTCAGCCAGCTCGCGAGGGATAAAAAGGTCTTCAGGCTTGTGCAGCAGAAACGCAAAGCCTTTGCTGTTTTTCTGAACTTCGCCTTGAATGATGACGATAGCGCCACTTTCCTGGGCTTTGCCTCCGCGGCTTCTTCCACGCACATGGCCGTCGCCGCGATCACGGTCGCGGTCACGGCCGCGCTGGGGCTTGCGCTCAAAGCCACGCTCGGCAGTGCGCTCAGCCCTTGCCAATAGACTGGGGCGCCCTGCGCCGCCGGATTTGGCGGTCACGCCTGGTTTTGCAGGAACCCCGGGCTTGGCCTGTACATTCGGTCGAACCGACGCGCCGACTCCCGGATAAGCTGCACCCACTGGCCTGACCGTGGCACCCGGCCGGGCGGAAACCCGAGGTCTTTCGCCCTGGTCACGTTTATCGCCCTGATCTCCCTGGTCACGCGCATAGCCACGATCTCTCGAGTCGCCACGACCCCGCGTGTCGGCGCGATCCCGCCGTTCGCCCCCGCCACGCCTATCGCCCTGGTCTCGCCGCTCGCCGGAATCTTTGCTGCCAATCCGCTTAAGAAAAGCCTGGGGCCCGCCTTTCGGGGCATCTCTGGAAGCGTCTTTAGGTGAATCTTTTGGTGAGTCTTTTGCTACTGAAGCTCTTTTACTGGCAAGTACCGGATCTTTGGGTGGACGGCGCTTGCCAACATTCTTATTGCCTCGTTTACTGTCTTTTAGCTTCATATAGGCACTCTAGCATCTGCCGAATACCTATATAAGTTGAAATGTATATTCGGCTTTGGTATGTACGGAATCTTGTTGGTATTTGAAATTTAGGTCAGTGCCCAGGTGGCGGAATTGGTAGACGCACTCGTTTCAGGGGCGAGCGCCGCAAGGCATGAAAGTTCGATTCTTTTCCTGGGCACCAAATTTCAAATAATTACCAATTAATTACAATGGCTTATCCGTATCCGGCGCGAGGCTTTTATTCCTGCTGTGGTTCGAAAGTAAAAAGCTGATCCCGTCCCCCGACCCTGAAATCCACAAAAATATCCCCGGCCCGATCCAAGTCCGCACCGGCAACGCCTTCAATTTCAAGTATCCGTCGCACAGCTGCAGCCTGAGCCCGATCACTTTTTCCATATTTCGCCCGGGCTTCGGCCCAAACCCTGCGCGCTTCATTCATGATTTTATCACGTACGGCATCGTGCTCGTCGGCAACTTTCACCTCGCCTCTAACGGCATGAACGGAAAAAGTTCCGGAATCCACTTCCACGGTTGAAACCTTTGAGCCTTTTTTTGCAGCGATAGTGGCTCGAAGCATCAGCCCAATGCTTCCCGGTCTTTCGGGCTTAAGCACGGCCACGCAGCTATAGATATTATCACCGGTCTTCTGGTCGCCGTTTCGGGAGTCCCCGTTATCCAGCAAAGTGCACAGAGGCTCGCCGAGCGGCTCATAACCCGGCTGCCCCAGCTTCTTCGGCCCGTACCGGTATAATCGCACTCCATTTGCCTTAAGACGCGACTCGGGACCAAGAAATGCCGTAACGACAACCTTGGTCTTCGCCGGAGTACCAATCGTATTGGGCGAAACTGCGCGAAATTCCAATGGACTGGAATAAGCAAAAGCCAGCGAGGCTGTGACCGCACTCAAAAGAAGAAGCATCGCCATTGAGTATACACCAAAGGCCCCGATATTTTCACACATGCTGCCGCCCTGTAATACAATATGGACAATGTGGATGCACAGCCCGTTCGTCGATCTTGCACTCATCGATTTTTGCTGGCTGCCGATTTACCTGGCCTATACCGCGCTTGCGTTGACCCAGTCTGGCTTTGCCTGCGACGCCTACAATCAAAGAAGCTGCCCATCGGCGATAGCCGCGTTGATCGTGCTGACGCTTTTCATCAATCGCCTGCACCGCCACTACAGCCTGGGCTTCGCTTACGGTGACGCCGTGGAGTTCAACCGACACCGTAAAACTTACATCTGGGCGCCCATCATTACATTTATTCTCGTGGTGCCCTGTGCCCTTTACCGGGCATTCGATCCTGGAACGACAAGATCGTTGCTCTTCGGCGCTTATGCTTTCATGACCTCGCTCAGTGGCGTCTGGCAGGTTTATCATACGATCATGCAAAAATACGGCTTCTTGCGCATCTATTCCGCAAAGCTGCGTTACGGCAGCGCCAGAATCGAAAAGCAGCTTTTCTTCTCGTGGCTGGTACTCGTTATTGCCGGATCGGCCTTTAAATACTCTGGCCAGTCGGTACAAATAATTCTCTCCGGCCCTCCCGAGATTCGCTTTCTGCTGCACTACCACCAGTATCTGCGCGGGCTCAGCGTGGCGCTGCTGGCCCCAGCCCTGCTCTACGCGGGAATAGTCACAATAGCCTGGGGCCGGACCGAAATTCGCTGCTTCAGCCACGCCAGCATTCCCAAACTTCTTTTTGCGCTGTCAGTGGCTTTGATCATGGCCAGCTTTCTTCATTCCCTGCTCATCGGAGTGCTGCTCCTGGGCTTCAGTCATGCCTTCGAATATACCGTCTTCGTCAACGTGTTCGCCGTGCGCAAATACAAAGCCGCGGCACGCAAGGTTTGGTTTTTCAACCTTTGGGTAAACAACGTCGTGCTGGGCAATGCGGTGCTCGTGGGCCTGGTTTACGTCCTGACCCTTTTCTTCAAGCAGCCTCAAATAAGGCCCTGGGGCGTACTTGTCGCCTATGCGGTCTTTACCTCAACGCTGCATTTTCTGTACGACAGCTTTCTTTGGAAGGTAAGCAAGCCCGACGTGCGTTCCGTACTGCTGGAGCTTCGCAGCGCATGAAGTCTCAAAGATGGATTCACAGTGCCTTGGTCGACCTCGCTATTATCGACTTCGGCTGGCTGCCGCTTTACGTGATTTTTATATTGGTTCGCCAGATCTGGCACAACCACTTTTACTGTGACGTGCTGACGCTGTGGGCCTGCCCGCCGGGAATTCGTAACCTCATCATCCTGGCCGGTTTTATCACCAGCGTTCATCGTCACCACGCGCTGCCGCTCATCTATGCCGATCGCAACGAATTCGCCCGACACCCCAAAATCTACTTTTGGGCACCGCTTATTCTTTTCGGCGTCGTATTTCCGATCTGCCTGTATCGACTGGCTCCGCCGGGAATTTTTCACAACATTCTTTATGGCATTTTTACGGTCGTCGCCATGACCAGCGGTGTCTGGAATCTTTACCACGTGCTGATGCAAAAATTCGGCTTTCTGCGCATCTATGCCGCGAAGCTTGGGTATGGCGACGTGAAGCTTGATCGCCTGCTTTTTTTTACCTGGCTTGCGGTGGTCATCGTGGGTTCTTCGCTCAGGTACACCGAGACCTTCTTCATCCATCTGGCCAAAACCGGGTTCGCCTGGGGAATCATGTTTCAGCCCGCCACAAAAATAGCGGGTAAGATTCTGCTCGTTCCGACGGCCCTTTACGCCGCCTATATCACCTGGCAGTGGGGCCGCGTGGAGTGGCGAAATTTTACGACAGCCTCGTTGCCCAGGATCATCTTCGCGGCATCCATGGCACTGATCTGCCTTACCTTTGCGCAGTCGCTGCTACTGGGATTCATAGTACTGGGCTTCAGCCATGCTTTTGAGTACTGCGTTTTCGCCACGCTGTATGCGAATCGAAAGTACCGTGGCGTAAAAAGCGGCTCGCTCCTGCGTTATTGGGCCCGTGGCTGGCTTCTGGGCCCCGCGCTGGCCAATGCGCTGCTGGCCGGGGCGGTCTGGGGCTTTTACCGGCTTCTGGGCGCTTACCCCTGGTGGGGCCTGCTGCCGGCCTATGCGATCACGTCGTCACTGCTGCACTTTTACTACGATGGGCTGCTCTGGAAGATGAGCAACGTAAAAACACGGGAAATCGTGCTCGATTTGCGCTGATTTAAAAAGTGTGGCAAGGAGAGGCATGAGTTTTCGCTTCAACCTCAAACATCAAGATTCAGGTACGCGCGCGCGACGGGGCGAGTTTCACACCGCCCACGGCATCGTGCAGACGCCGGTCTTCATGCCGGTGGGCACGTTTGCATCCGTAAAGACACTCGACCTTAAAGATCTGGCCGACGTCGGTGCCGAGATCATTCTGGGCAACACCTATCATCTGCTGCTGCGTCCAGGGCAGGCGGTTTTTGAAAAGTTCGGCGGCATTCACAACTTCATGAACTGGAAAAAACCGGTGCTCACCGATTCCGGCGGCTTCCAGATCTTCTGCCTGCCTGAACATCGCAAAATCACTGAAGAGGGCGCGGCGTTTCGCAGCTATGTGAACGGCGACTTGTTTTTACTGAGTCCTGAAAAAAGCATTGAGATGCAAACCGCCATCGGCTCGGACATCATGATGGTGCTGGACTGGTGCATCGAATCCACCTCTGATCACACGCAGACCCAGGTCGCCATGGAGCTTACGCACCGCTGGGCGCTGCGCAGCCTGGCCGCACGCACGCGCAAAGACCAGGCGCTGTTCGCCATCGTCCAGGGCGGAATCTTCGAAGACCTGCGCCGTCGCAGCGCCGACTTTCTAACCCAGCACGATTTTGACGGCTTTGCCATTGGCGGACTGGCCGTGGGCGAAACCAAAGCCGAGCGCGAAGACCACACCGAGCTGGTCGCGTCGATGCTACCCAAGGAAAAGCCCCGGTATCTGATGGGCGTGGGAACCCCGGCTGACCTACTTGAAGCCGTTTACCGTGGCGTGGACATGTTTGACTGCGTAATTCCCACCATGTATGCGCAGCGGGGCGTGGCCTACACCTCGCGCGGCCGGTTTCACCTTACGCCCACGGCCCTACGCATGTCCGACGACCCACTTGATGCCAACTGTCCTTGCGCGACCTGCTTGAACTATCCGGTGGGCTATCTGCACCATCTGGCAAAATGCAAAGAGCCGACGGGCTGGCGTTTGCTGGCGCTGCATAATCAGGTCTATTACCAGCGACTGATGCAACGTATGCGCGATGCCATCGAGCAGGACCGGTTTCAGCAGTTCTATGACGAGACCAAGGCAAGCTGGTTAAGCACCGCAGCCGTGCGCTCGGCCGATCCTGTTCCCGGCATAGTCTAAACCATGCGCGAAGCCCGGCTTACTCCGTAATCGACGGTGACAGCGGCAGCGCGGCCTGTCGATCGGCGGGCAGTGCCGGAATCGCAACGGCGACCCCTTCGCCATCGTACTCGAGACGGTCCACCGAGGTTGAGTAGTGCGAAAGGTGAGTGCTGGCTTTCTGAAAAGAGTCCTGCGCTTTCACAAGCCGGTCGCCGATTTCGTCGAACCGATTTTTGAATTTCGAAAGGTGGTCGCGCGCGACCTGAAGCTGCGAAATCGTTTTCTTCACGTCTTTGGCCATCTCGTAATATTGAAGGGACTTGCCTATCGAGTTTACCGTGATGGCCAGGGTATTGGGTGAAACGGCAAAAACTTTATGTTCGACAAGCGCCGACCACAGATCGGTATCGCGGATGACTTCGAAGTAAAGTGTCTCAGAGGGCAGGTACATCAGAGCATAGTCGGTCGTGCCAAGCTTGGGCTTGATGTACTTGTTCTTGATGTCGCGCGCGTTGGCTTTTGCAATCTCGCCCAACCGCTTGCGGGCCGCCTTTAAATCTTCGGGGTTGCTGGTGTGGTCGTAGAGGGCCGAAACCTGCTCAACCGAAAACTTGCTGTCGATCGGCAACACCATCTTCAAATGTGGAAATTTGATTACCGCATCAACGATGTTTGACTCAATCTGGTACTGCATCTCGTAATAGCCCGAGGGCAAAAAGTCGGCCAGCAGGCGCTCAAGATTGCCCTCGCCAATGATTTTGCCACGTAGATGGGGCAGGTTAAGTACGTTATTGAGCTCCTGAATCGACTGCCCGACGGCGTTCAGGTTTGTAAGTTGTTTTTCGGCGCCTGCCAGGGACTCCGAGACTTTTTGAAAGTGCGCAAAGCCATCTTGAATATTCTTGTCAAGTTTGGCCTGGACTTCCCGGCCAATCGCTTCGAGCCGATCGTTTACTTTGTTTTCAAGTGCGGTGAATTTCACTTCCAGATTTAACGTCGTGCGGTTCAACCCATCGCGCAACTCATCACGACCGGTCTTGAGATCGTCTTTAAGATCGCGGCTGATTGAAATAAACTTTTCGTTAAGGCGGTCCGAGAGGTCTTGCCGCATGTCGCTATTTGCTTTTGTAACAGCAGTCGACAGCTCGCCCGAGTTCTTTGCCAGCGCGGCCGTCAGCGCAGACTTGATACTAAGTAGAATCATCACTACCGCAGCACAGAGCACACCGGTCAGGACGCTACTGAGAACAAAAGACATTTGCATGGTCCCACCCCTAAAGTTAGCGCCCCATTAAAGCACAGTTCATGCTAAAATCAAACGCGGGTCAACATGCCAGAGCAGATCTCCTTCAAACAAGCTAAAAACACCTTTATTGTCAGTGATATTCACCTGACGACCGCTGAGCCCGTGTCTCCGCGCGACAAGCTGTGGAAGCGCTTCAAGCAGAAGGACTTTTTCATCGACCATGCCTTTGACGTCTTCTTAAAGAAGATTCACGAAGACGCAGAAGGCGATCCGGTCGAGCTCATCCTGGCAGGCGATATCTTTGACTTTGACGGCGTGACTCAGCTGCCCGACAAGCAGCGTTTCACCATCTCGTGGCTCGAAAGATTGCGCGGGCTGAATACCGAAGAACGCAAATCGCGTTTCAAGATGCGCAAGATCATCGAAGATCATGCCGTGTTCTTTCGCGCGCTGGGCAACTTTATCCGCCAGAAAAACCGGGTCATCTTCATCATCGGCAATCATGATCTCGAGCTGCACTGGCCCGGAGTACAGCGAACCGTGCTGCACGCACTGGAACTGGCCAAAAATGAAGAAGAGTACGTGCGCTTCAACAATTTCTTTTACATCAGCAACAGCGACACGCTGATCGAGCACGGCAATCAGCACGACTCGCACAGCAACTGT
Source organism: candidate division WWE3 bacterium (assembly GCA_038231515.1). GTDB lineage: Bacteria > Bdellovibrionota > UBA1018 > UBA1018 > UBA923 > JACQAX01. Next base: position 15,470 of record JBBRLF010000025.1, on the reverse strand, counting down.
CAGAATCCGATCAATCCGAAAATTCGCGGCCTGCGCAAAGAACGCATTCGCCTGCCGTTTGGCTGTTTTGCCAATCGCTACATGATCAACGGCATGGGCTATTTCAATCCGCACTCCGATCGCAGCTACATCATGACCGCGCGGCAATACATGGCCTTTTTGTTCCGCCACCTGCTGCGCAAGGAACCCCTGCTGCTTTGGACGTGGTTTTGGGGCGCCAGCATGACGCTGGTCATGACGCTTAAAGAAGGCTTCTCGCTTGAGGTTAAAGATCCTCTGGCAGTCGAAGATCAGGTTGAAGAAATCGCCCGCAACGCCAACTCCACGCCCCGCATGGTGCGCGAGCTCAAGGAGATCCATGCGCCGGCTTCTTTCATGGACCCGCTGGGCGTGGCGCGCGAGCTGTGGCTGGACCGGGCCTTTCTGGTGATGTTCGCTTTCGGGGCGGGCTTCTGGATGCTCAGCGTGCTGAATATCGTGGTGAAAATTTCATACTGGTGGGTTTTTCTATTATCGCTGTTCTTTCTGGTGCCGTTTTTCATATTCTACTTCCGCTCCATCAAGTCGAAGGTGATCGTCGACGTGAAGTACTACGAAAAAGCGGTCAAGCTTGGCTCAAGGGTGACGCGGGTAAAACGGGTGATCTTCGGCCACACGCATGAGTTCGTGCACACCAACTTCAGCGGCATCGAATATCTAAACTCGGGCACCTGGTCACCGCAGTTCGACGACGTCGAATGCACCAAACCAAGCTGCCCGAAGACCTTTGTCTGGATACGCCCCTCGGACACCGACAAAGACACCCGCGTTGCCAACGTCTATGAGTGGAAGTCGAACGCCATGACCTTGCTCTGCTGACGCCGCGCGCTAATTCATTGGATTTCATTGCACCCGGGCGCGCCGACTGATAAGAAACGCGCATGAGTTCAAAGCAAATTATTTATTCGATGATCGGGGTTACCCGCGTCCACCCGCCAAAAAAAGTCGTCCTCAAAGACATCTATCTGTCCTACTATTACGGCGCAAAAATCGGCGTACTGGGCCTGAACGGCTCGGGCAAAAGCAGCCTGCTGCGCATTTTGGGCGGAGTCGACAGTGGCTATACCGGCCAGATCTCGCTGGCCAAAGGCTATACGGTGGGGCTGCTCGAACAGGAACCTCACCTGGACAAGACGAAAACCGTGAAGGAATGCGTCGAAGAAGGTGTCCAGGAACTCATCGATATGCGCAAAGAGTTCGAAGGCATCAGCGCCAAGTTCACCGAAGACATGGATCCGGATCTTATGGAAAAGCTCATCAACCGCCAGGGCGAGCTGCAAGACAAGCTTGACCGGCTGGGTGTGTGGGATCTGGACAGCCGGCTTGAAATGGCGATGGACGCGCTTCGCTGCCCGCCCCCCGATGCCAAGGTGGATACGCTTTCCGGCGGCGAAAAACGGCGCGTGGCGCTTTGCCGCCTGCTGCTCAAGGAACCCGACATTCTGCTGCTCGACGAACCGACCAACCATCTGGACGCCGAGTCGGTACAGTGGCTGGAAAAGCACCTGCACAAATATGAAGGTACGGTCATCGCCGTAACCCATGACCGCTACTTCCTCGATAACGTCGCAGGCTGGATTCTCGAGCTCGATCGTGGCGAAGGCATTCCATTCGAAGGCAACTACACGTCGTGGATGGAGCAGAAGTCAAAACGTCTTGAGGTCGAACAGAAGACGGAATCGAAGCTGCAAAAAACTTTGGCGCGCGAGCTCGAATGGGTTCGCAAGTCACCGACCGCCCGCGTGGCGAAGAGCAAAGCCCGTCTGGCCGCCTACGACAAGATGCTGGCCGAGCAGGGCGACAAGCGTGATGACGAGCTCGAAATCTACATTCCGCCGGGACCTCGCCTGGGCGATGTCGTCATCGAAGCCAACGGCGTCTCGAAAGCTTTCGGCGACAAGCTACTTTACGAAAATCTCAATTTCATGCTGCCCCGAAACGGCGTGGTTGGAATCATCGGCCCCAACGGCGCCGGCAAGACGACGCTCTTCCGCATGATCACCGGCCAGGACAAGCCGGATACGGGCACGTTCAAGATCGGCTCGACGGTAAAGCTGGGTTACGTTGACCAGGATCGCGACTCGCTCGACAACGACAAAACCGTCTGGGACGTGATTTCGGACAACAGCGAAACGATTCAGCTGGGCAATCGCCAGGTGAACTCGCGCTCGTACGTCTCGCGCTTCAACTTTCAGGGGCAGGACCAGCAAAAAACCGTCGGCGTGCTGTCGGGCGGCGAACGCAACCGTGTGCACCTGGCCCGCATGCTCAAAGAGAATGCCAACGTCCTGCTGCTCGATGAGCCAACCAACGATCTCGACATCAACACGATTCGGGCGCTTGAAGAAGCCATTGAAAACTTCGCGGGCTGCGCCGTCATCATCAGCCATGACCGCTGGTTTCTCGATCGCGTCTGCACGCACATCCTGGCGTTTGAAGGCGACAGCAAGGTTGTCTTTTTCGACGGCAACTTCACGGACTACGAAGCCGATAAGCGCCGCCGGCTGGGCGGAGCAGCGGACCAGCTGACCCGCATCCGCTATAAGCCAATGAAGCGTTAGGCGCTGTTTATTTGATCTCGACGAGCGGACAGACCCGGGCTTCGATGGCAACGAGGTTTCCGTTGGAAACCGCGCCACGCGGACGAAGCAGGTAAGACTTGCGAATCGCGTCGCGGAACAAGTTGTAAACCACCGCGAGCCTTTCGTCGTCGTCGACCGCCATCAGAATATAGGCGTAGTAGCTCGGGTTGGCCTTGAGGGTCTTGATCTTGCCCTGAATCTGCTCGCTGATCCATTTCGACTTGTTCTGGTATACCGAAACAGGAATGAACAGGTCGGTTTCGGAATGGGGCGACTCAAACGAGCCATCCTTGCGGGTTTTTACCAGATCGTTTTTGGTCAGCACGGCCATCGCGGCGGTAACATCGGCCTCGCTGAAGGCAAGGTCAATGCGCAGCTGTTCGGCCGAAGCCGGTTGCCCGGTTTGCAGCAGCCAGTTCAGAATCCAGAACGCCGCCGGATTACCCGTTACGGCATCGGCCTGTTCCTTGGTCATGCGCGGAACATCGCTGACCTGTTTGGTGGCGGTGGTTTTGAGCAGCTCGGCTTCAAACGAGTCCGACGAAGGGTCGCCGCTGCCAGGTTTGGCAACTTTGAAAACCGGATCAAAAAGCGGGTCGCCGTTGAGCAGCGCCTTCACGAAATGCACGAGTAACTCTTTGCGCTCGGGATAGAAGCCGGTGGCCTCAAGTCCCAAGGCGTTCAGAATCGCCTTGAGGCTGTTCTGACTTGGCAGCCGCATGCCTTTTTCGATCAGCAGATAGTGGTGATACGAGAAGCCGAACGTCTTGCGGGCGCCGTTCTTGTGATAAAAAGAGTATGCCGTGGGATAGCCACGCTCTTTACGCCGACCCAGAAGAGCTTTCGAAAATCGTCCGTGATGAATCGTCTTAGCTGTCTTTTTTGGTTTCACAGCAACTAGTGTACCTAAACGGTCAGCTCACCGTTAGTATTTTTCTTCGAGTCCAGGGCCAGGGCGATTTGTTTGGTCTCGGGCACTTTAACCGCGAACCGGCGTGCAAGCTCGGCACGGTAGCCCTCGATATCACCAATCGGCTTGCGAGCCACGCCGCTGATGATTGCAGCCTGGGCTACGGCAGGCGCCACCCAGAGTACCACTCGTGGGTCGACCGGTTTTGGGATCAGGTAGCGGGGTCCGAATTCAAACTTTTCGCCGCCGTAGGCATCGCAGACGCTCTGGGGCACCGGCTCATGCGCCAGCCGTGCCAGGCTATACATGGCGGCAAGCTTCATCTGTTCATTGATCTGAGTGGCGCGAACATCGAGCGCCCCCCGAAAGATGCCTGGAAAACCCAAGACGTTGTTCACCTGGTTGCAATAGTCACTGCGACCCGTGGCCATAATGGCATCTGGCCGGGCGGCAAGCGCGGCTTCCGGCAAAATCTCGGGATCGGGATTGGCCATGGCGAAGATAATCGGCTGCGCCGCCATTTTTGAAATCATTCCTGCCGACAACGCCCCGGCTACCGAAACGCCGATAAAGGCATCTGCACCTTCCAGGGCCTCTTCAAGCAGGCGCTTGTGGGTATGAATGGCAAAGCGTTCTTTGTATTCGTTCATGCCATCGGTGCGGCCCTGGTAGATGACACCCTTGGTATCGCACATGGTGATGTGCTCGGGACGAACTCCAATGCTGATAAAGATATTGGCGCAGGCCATGGCAGCGGCGCCGCCCCCGCTGAAGACAACCTTCACGTGAGCCATGTCTCGCTTGGTCAGCTCAATGGCATTCAAAAATGCAGCGCCGCAGATGATTGCGGTTCCGTGCTGATCGTCATGAAAAACAGGAATTTTAAGTGAACGTTTCAGCTCGTCTTCGATACGAAAACAATCGGGCGCTTTGATGTCTTCAAGGTTGATGCCCCCAAACGTTGGCTCAAGCGCTTTAACCGCACGAATCACTTCGTCGGCAGTGGGCGCGTTCAGCTCGATGTCGAACACGTCAATGTCGGCGAGCTTCTTGAACAGGATACCCTTGCCTTCCATCACCGGCTTGGCCGCATGTGGAACAATATTACCCAAGCCCAGCACCGCCGTACCGTTGGTGATAACCCCGACCAGATTGCCTTTGGTCGTGTATTCATAAACAGCATCGTCATCTTTTGCGATTTCGCGGCAAGGCTCAGCGACACCCGGCGTATAAGCCAAAGAAAGATCGTACTGGGTGTCGACCGGCTTGGTAGCGACAACCTCAATTTTTCCTTTACGTCCTTCGGAGTGATAGCTCAGCGCGTCTTTTTTGTATGGCATGTCTTCCTCTATCCAAAAACCATAGAATCAATCCCTCGGGTATGACAAGGTAAACGGTATGAAAACTCTATTGCTTCTTGTCGCAACCGTGGCCTTTGCCCAGCAGGGCATTTTACCGGGCGAGCCCGATCCAAATAAAAGTCCACGCACCGATCACCCGGCTGAGGCCAACAAGAAATGCAAAGAGGGCATGAAAGCCATTCCTCAAATGGAATGCGTTGACCCGAAGCATCCCGTAAAGTTGAGCTGCTCCCACCCCGTGGCCGTAACGAACTGCGGCAAAAGGCCAATGATTACGATGTGCAAAAAACCGTTAAAACCGGTTGCCGCCATGAAGTGCGAGTAGCGGCTCGCACGCAACGCCTAATATGACCGAACTTTTACAGTGCCAGGCCCGATTTCGGGTCAAATAGAGGCATGAGAGGTACTCTTATGTCCACGGCGGCAAAGCAGATTCCGGAACTCGCGGGCGAACCGCCTGCACCCATGGCGCGTGCATCCGATCGTATTGACTGGGTCACCTCGGTTCCATTCTTTGCGGTGCATTTGGCCGCTATCGCCGGGCTGTTTTACTTTCCGATAAGCTGGCAGGGAATCATCCTTTGCGTTGGAATGTATTATCTGCGCATGTTTGGAATTACCGGCGGCTACCATCGGTACTTTTCCCACCGCAGCTACAAAACCGGTCGCGTGTTTCAATTTTTGCTCGCCGTGCTGGGCGGCCTTTCCGTGCAAAAAGGCGCGCTCTGGTGGGCCGCCAACCATCGCCACCACCATCGCTATTCTGATCAGCCCGAAGACGTTCATTCGCCCGTACGGCGCGGCTTTTGGTGGTCGCACGTTGGCTGGATCATCTCAAAAACCTATGACCAGACCGACCTGAGCCAGATTCGCGATTTCGCAAAGTACCCCGAGCTGCGCTGGCTCAATAAACATTTTCTGATTCCGGTGTTCGCCCTCTCTTTTGCGCTACTGGCCGCCGGCGGACTGCCGGCAGTATATTGGGGCTTTGTCGTAAGTACGGTTTTGCTCTGGCACGGCACGTTTACGGTAAACTCCCTGGCACACGTCTGGGGCAACCGCCGCTATGACACGACCGACGACAGCCGTAACAATTTCTGGATTGCGCTCATTACCATGGGCGAGGGCTGGCACAATAATCACCACCATTACATGAGCTCGGCCCGTCAGGGTTTTTTCTGGTGGGAGATCGACGCCAGCTATTACACGCTTAAAGTGCTCGAAAAAATCGGTCTGGTCTGGGACCTGCGTGCGCCTCCCGAAGCCATGCTGGCGGCCAAAACCGCGCCTGACAGTTTTCAAGCAGGTGCCGTGGACTCCGCAATTGCGTCATCGGGACACAGGTAACCGCACGCCCAAGGCTTATTTTTGCTGACCTTCTACCTGGCACAGAGAGTGAAGTAGCTATCCCTGACGGAGGTAACTCGTCATGGAACTCAGGAACTCTTTTTGAGATGCAAAAACCAGAGCTCAATATGCTCAATGCCTTGCTCGGCGTAGCCTTGCTTGCGTGCCACCGCCTGATTAAAATGCGAATGAACGCAGCGCTTTTCGACAAAGCTCCAGCGCTGCCGGTCGAGGCGATCAAAGAAGACGCCGCTGCCGTTGACGATCGGATTGGTCGCCAACATTAGCACTTCGCCGCCTTCGCGCAGGTGGCGCCACGCAAAGTCGAGGAAAAGCAACGGAAGCTCTACGCCGAGCTTACCGCCGTCGCGATGAACGTACGCGGCTTCTTTGGCCGGCACGACCATGGGAGGATTCATGACAACCAGATCCCAGGGCTTGTCGGCCGCCAAGGCTTCCGCCGCCTTTTCACCAACCGCTGCCACTTCGAAGCGAATGTTCTTAATGCCCAAAGCCGCAGCATTGGTACGCGCCCATTCAATCGAGCGCTCTGAAACATCCAGTCCCATAACCTCGTCGGCAACGCCGGCCACCTCAAAGCAAAGCGCGCCCGAGCTGCAGCCCAGATCCAGGACGCGTTTTCCGATGAATCCTTCCAGATCCCGATTCAAAGCACGCGCAAGCCAGGCGCTTTCGGCGGCGTAGTGGACGTAGCCGCCGCCACGCTCCAGCGCAGGTGGCCAGTGGTCGTGCACGATATGCACGTCGCCGGCGCCGCTTACGGACATCGCTGCCTTATAAGTCTGAGACGGGTTAGTCATGGCCGCCGCATCAGCGCTCACATCGCGCAGAAACTCGTCGACCACCAGTGCCTTGAGCACGGCTTCATTCAAGCCATCCACCAGCAGCTCGTCTTTGAGCACGGGAAGTCCCAGCCCCAAAAGTTGGACGAGTGGCCGAAAAGCAGACGGGTCCTTGCGAAACGCAAGCAAGCGGTCGGGTGTCTGCGGCTGCCATTCGTAGCCGGCGTCACGTAACACCGAAAACAGCAACCGCAATGAACCCGGCTTACTCATGCTTCGTAGCTGCCCCACTTTTTTGCCATCTGGCTGTAAACGATCATGCAGGCTGCCGAGGCAATACCGATGGCCGTAAACGAATACCAGAGCTGATACGGGTGATAGGCATCCCAAAGAAGCTTCGTCACCTCTGCTGGCGTCTGATGAAGCGCCGTCTGCAAGGTCGTCATCGCATCAGTGCGCTTGAGCTTCTCGAATACGTCGGTAGCCACCAGGCTGTGCTCTTTCAGGTAACGCAGGGCCAACACGGCCTTGTCGCCCTGGGTATCGTAAATCTGACCACCCATCTTCGAGCCATAAAACCAGCCGATCGCCAGCGGAACGTTCGCATAGCCGAGATACAGTGCCTTCTTGCCCTCGGGAGCGATCACCGCAAGATATTCATTCATCTTGGGGCTTGCCGCCATTTCGCCAAACGAGAACAGAAAGATGCCCAGCAGACAGCCAAAGCCCGACATGGTGTAACCCGCTACGACCAGACCGACTGACGCCAGCACGATGCCCAGCACAATCGAGCTCAGGCGGCGCATGCGTCCAACCAGTGCCGCGAGCGGAATCATAAACAACACGATCAGCCCCGGATTCATGTTGATGAGCCACTCCTGCTTGATCTGTAGCCCCCGAGTGGTTTCGCCAACGATATTGCCAACGCCCAATCCAAGCGCCGAAACGATTCCAGATGTGTCGACCCAGTCTTCTATGAAGTTCGGCAGCATGTCCCACAGCTGATTGAGCATGAGCCAGAAGCCCGCCATAATCAGGATGAACGAGACCAGCTTGGGGTTAAAGAACTCCTTGAACGTGAGCATCATGACTTCCAAAGGGCTGCCCGTCACGCCGCCGCCCGAATTCACTTCTTTATAGGTGAGCAGCGTAAGGAAGTTAAGCGACACGATGAAGGCACAGCCATAAAACACATGAGGCCACGAGTGGGAATGCAAGATGCCGGCAAGTGGTGGCCCGAGAAAGCCGCCGATATTGACGAGCTGGTAAAAGAAACCCCAGCCCACCGAAGAATTTTTGCGATTAAGTCCCTGCGCCAGCGTGCCCTGCACGCCGGGCTTGAAGATCGCCGTACCCAAGGCCAGCGTCAGACAGCCAAAAAGAAAGCCGCCATACGAACGCTGCGTGGCCATCAATAGATACCCACAGATTTTAAGCACGATAGAGCCCGCAATCGTATTCTTGTAACCGTAACGATCCGCAAACCCGCCCGTAAACATTGGCACCAGCGACTGCACCAAGGCCCACCAGGCAAAAATCTCGCCCTTCTGAATGTGCGTGAAGTGCAAGCCAAACGCATCCTGAGAACTTGCGATATAAATCGGAATTACAGTGCGAACGCCGTAATAAGCCAGGCGCTCCAGCATCTCCATGATGTTGGCCACCCAAAACGGCCAGGTAAAACTCCGAACCTGAGCCATGAAAGGCATCGTCTCATCCGAGCCACCAACCAACAATTCAGCGCTGCTACTCAAAAGAAACCTCCTGGATAACCCAAAATCAAAAGGGTCCAACCGACATAGCACGACTAGCCAAGAATGTTAACATCCCCCAAACATTCCGAACCCGACCCCAAACCCAGCCCCGTTCCCCAAAAACCCAAGGATGCTTGGGGCGAAGCTATTTTTGGCTCAGACGACGAAGGCGCCGAGGGGAGCGACCAAAGCGCACTCCTGTGCGCTGCGGGAGCCCCCGAGAAGCCTGAGGAAGTATGAGCCAAAAAGAGCGAGCCCCAAAATGGGCCGCGGCGCCCCCTCGTTGAGTCGAGTCAGAGGCGCCGGCGGTTGGGGTATGACACTTCTTTTTAAAGCATTAAAGCAGAGCAAAACAATACGATGTGGGGGAGGAAAGATTGCCCGACTCCTTCAAGCGGGCGGCGGACATTGGAAAGAACTGGACCAGCTGCGGTAGCACGAGGGCCGCACAAATTAAAACGTACCCTGCGTCTGCACCGTTATTTCCCAGCTTATCCATGCTTCGCGCGACCTTCTTTCTATTGTGACGATATTGCAAAGAGAGGGCCAACTGCCCGGCGAATCATGAACTGTCTTAAAAACCTGCTCCAGTAGCCTGTTTCGGCTGATTTTGACGTTGCACCCGACATGGCGCCAAAAAATACTTACGACAATATTGTCGGATGATCCGTTAAATGCTACATTTTTGTCCTATGACCTACTGCAATCTAAACGAGAACCCCGAGCTGCATCTTCAAATCATCAAAGAGGTCACCGCCGCGCTGAGCGAAAGCTCAGATCTGGAGGCAACGCTGACCGCAATATTGCGCCTGCTCAAAAAACTGGCGAACATGAAGCGGGGCGCGCTTTCGCTGGTCGACCCGACGACCGGGGGTTTCGGCACCGAGCTCCGCGAAGGCCTTGGAGACAAAAACCATCCTGGCGAAAAAATCATTGCGATGGTCGTCAAGTCGGGGCGCCCGGTGGCCATTCCCTCGATAGGGGACGAGCCCCTTTACCGTGACAAACAGCAGTCGAAAGGAACGCTCAAAAAAGAAAAGGTCGCCTTTCTCTGCGTACCCGTGCGCTACAAGGGCAAGATCGTGGGCGCGCTAAGTGTGGATATGCCCTCGAAGACCGGCTCCTTTGAGCGCGAGCTGCGCCTGCTCGAAATCATCTCGTCGGTGGTGGCGGCCGCCCTGCATGCTCATCGCAAAAAAGAAGAGGAAAAAGAGCGGCTGATCATCGAAAATCGCCAGATGAAAGCCGAGATGCGTGAACGCTTTCACGTGCACAACATTGTCGGCAACGACAAGCGCATCCTGGACGTCTATGAGCAGATACACCAAGTGGCCGAGAGCGATGCGACCGTGCTTCTTTGCGGCGAAACGGGCACGGGCAAAGAGCTCGTGGCCAACGCGATTCACTATCACAGCGCGCGTGCACAGGGCCCCATGGTGAAGATCAACTGCGCGGCGCTGCCCGAAAACCTGATTGAGAGCGAGCTTTTTGGCCATGAAAAGGGCTCTTTTACCGGCGCCTTTGAAACCAAGCTGGGCCGCTTTGAGCTGGCCAATGGCGGCACGCTGTTCATGGACGAGGTAGGCGAGCTGAGTCAGCTGGCCCAAAGCAAATTGCTGCGCGCCATTCAGGAGCGTGAGATCGAACGCGTCGGAGGTAAAAAACCGATACGGGTGAATGTCCGCATCATCGCGGCCACCAACCGCGATCTGGGCGAGCTGGTCACGCGCGGCCGCTTCAGACACGACCTCTTCTATCGCCTGAACGTCTTTCCGATCTATCTACCCTCGCTGCGCGAGCGCCGCAGCGATATTCCCCTGCTAACCGACTTCTTCCTAGAAAAGTTCGCCAAGCGCGACCACAAACCAATCAAGCGCGTCGCAACATCGGCCATCGACATGCTGATGGCCTACCATTGGCCGGGCAATGTGCGTGAGCTCGAGAACTGCATCGAACGCGCCGTCCTGCTGGCCAAGGCGGGCGCCATACAAGCGCATCATCTGCCCCCCACGCTCCAAACCGCCGAAGCCTCGTCAACCGGCTTCAAAGGCACCCTCAAAGACGCCGTAACCGCCTACGAAAAAGACCTGGTCAGCGACGCCCTAAAGTCAGCCCGCGGAAATCTGACCAAAACCGCCCGCCTCCTGGGCAGCACCCCCCGAATCGTAGCCTACAAAGTAAGGCAGTTCCAACTCGACCCCGAAACCTACACAACAAAAATGTCGAAATAACAAACCAATCCGACATTTTTGTCGCCACCCCAGAAACTACACTGGCGCCCTGGTAAGCGAAGCTATTTTTGGATTAGACGAGGCGGGCGACGAGGGGAGCGACCAAAGCGCACTCCTGTGCGCTGCGGGAGCCCCCGAGAAGCCCAACGAAGTATAATCCAAAAAGAGCGAGCTTACGGAGCTTAGCCGGTGGTCATCATACCACTAGCAATGCCAGTTACAGTCTCACGGGTCAGCGCCGCACTCCGCTCTTCCAGCGTAATGATCTGAAGCAAATTCAGCGGATGAATCATGGGCGCGCGCAGCCGAATGCTGGTGCCCAGCCAAGGCCGGAACCAAAGCAGATCGCGGCTACCTGAAAGCGCGCGCACAAAGGTATTGGCATCGCGATACTCCCGCTCAAAATCAGCCAGGGTTTTTGCGATCAAGGCGGGATCAAGTCCGCTGCATTCCAGATAGATGCGCCACACCGGCAGCTCAACCTTGGCCAGGGTGAATCCCAAAAGCTTTACGAAGGAACGAAAAAGCGGATCCGCCTCGAAGGCGCGACGAAGGGCAGTGCGCGAACCGGGGTTGAGCTGCCGCCAGGCCGAACCCACGCCCCACCAGGTGGGAAACAGCACGCGCGTTTGTGTCCAGCACAGTACCCAGGGAATCGCCCGTAACGCCCGCACATCTGAAACCACTCCGCGCTTCGAGGGCCGCGAGCCAATCTTAAGCGCGCTCAGATACCGGTAGGCCGTCGCTTTTTGCACAACCTCTAAAAACTGCGGCGAGCTGATCTGCGCCTCGTAGGTTTGGCGCACAAGGGCTGCGAACTCCTCCACCGCGACGGGGCTGCGCATCTGAGTCGAGCCCCCCTGCGCATAGCGCTCGGCGATGCGTTCAAGCTGGCCGCGCGCAATCTCGGGGCTGGCAAAGCTGCGTTCCACCATCTCGCCTTGCACCGTGGCCTTGTACATACGCAACGCGCTTTTCGGCCACCAGGCCGTCTGCTCCTGAATCGAGCCGCCACCGCGATCGACGCTGCCGCCAGAGCCGTGAAAAAACAGAGGCTGCACGCCCTTGCGCCGGCACAGGCGATCGAGACGATGCACCGCTTCGGCAATGGCCAAGCGGCTGGGCAGTACTCCAATTTCTTTGGCCGAATCGGAGTAACCCAGCATGATTTCGAAATAGCCCGCCCAATGCGTGCGCACCGCACTTCGCACAGCGGGGTCTTTCAATATTCCTTCAACAATCTGCGTTGCGTGCTCAAGCGCGGCCTGCTGCTCAAAAAGTGGAATGACCGGTATTTTCAAACCGTGCAGCGTGGTTCGCATTAAACGGCAGGCGGCCTGAATGTGCTCGACCGAGCCGGCCATGCTGATGATGAATCCACGCGCATACCAGCCGGGTGAGCCGCCGCGTGCAACTGCCTCCAGGCGTTTCAGCATGCGGGTAATGGCAGCAGGTTGCCCCGCCACCGCCGCCATAATGATCTCTGAAGATTCGCGCAGCTCGAGCGGCACTATCATTCCCGGAAACATATGCAGCAGCCGCGTGAGCTGCAAAAGCGCCGGATGAGTGGCGCCGATGGTTTTCTGATATTCGCGAGCCAGCCCCTGAACTTCCCGGCGCACCCTTGCGACACGCGCGCCGTCGCCGGTGCGAATTTCGGTCAGCGCCGCCAAAGCCCGTTGCACGCGCCCGCAGCTGCGAACCAAAGCCCGCTCCTGCACCAACACCGCGGCGGCTTCGGTTTCGTAAATCCGATCCTGCGCGAAATGCAATATTCGATCGCGGGCTTTTTGCATGCTGGAAAGCATCGCATTTTCATCCACGCCAGGATGCCCGTCTTTGTCGCCACCAACCCAGGTGCGCGCGTAAAAAGGCGCGATCTCGCGCGAGGCATCGAGCAGCACGCTCAAAGTTTCCGGACGCAGTAAAATGGAATAGATATGTTCAGCCTCGTCAGCCACGCTGGGCTGGCTATTGCGCGCCACCGAGAGTCGCCAGACGATTTCAAGCAGATGGCGAAGGCGCTCGCGCTCGCGGTCGAAGCCGGTAGCCAGCGCCGCGCGCAGCACTTCCTGAATGGCGTGAAACACCATGATGTTATCCGGCGACCGCGCTTCGGTGGGATGCGCAGTAAGCACGTAAATGATCGCATCAGGCTGGGTCTTGAGCTTCAAGGGTGACTTCTGGGCAAGCCGATAGGTGCGATAGGCATTCTCGCAGGCGTTCATGACTTCCAGCATCAGACCAAACGAATGGGCGATTTCCAAACGCTGTCGCCGATTCAGGCGGCGCAGCCCTGCTAGTGTGGAGCGCAGCTTGGCATGCTCGGCTTTGGCTGACCCACTGCGGGTAGCCGCCATATCACGACGGATAGTTTCAATACGGCGAAAGGCGGGCTTGCCCAGCTCATCGCGAATCACGTCACCAAGCAAAGCCACCGCTTGTTTTACGAGCGAGCGAAGCTCGGTCGGAAGATCATTTTTCTCTTTCACGTCAGCAACGTAGCGTTACCCAGTGACCGTCGTCAATAGTGCAACCCGGTCCGATATTGGCTTCATTATGCGGGCCCTCCATATTACAATAATTCCAATGATCCGACAGCTTTGGTTCGGCATGTCCAAATTTCAACGCGCACTGGCAGCGCTGGCGCTCTTGCTCTTTGTGGGAATTCTGAGGTGGGCGTGTATCGCGCGCATCACCTATGACGAAGGCTATATGCTTGATGTCATCGCCCACTTTCCATCCGAACATCTCATGCAAGTCGTCTATAACGGCCGCTGGGGCAAACGCTGGATGGTAACCACGGGCCCAACGGTTTCACTGCCTCTGGGTTTGCTCGCATATCTTATCGGAGTCAAAGTTGTAGTCGTGCGCCTATACGTTTATGCGCTGGTCTCGACGCTGTTTTATGCGGCTGGCCGACTTGTCGGACTCCATGCTCGGGCGGCGTTTTCGGCCACGGCGATATTTTTGCTTTGGGTACTCTGCATGGTGTGGCGGCCCGATATCAATGGCTCAAGCATCAACCTGCTCGCAAACGTCTTTGGCGAAGGTACCGCGTTCGGCTTTGCGCTGCTGACCAATATCCTGGCCGCTCAAACTCAAACCAGACTGAGAAGCTGGGCATGGGTTTGCGCAGTCCTGGCCGTCGGCGCAAAAACGCTGGCTGTACTGGCCGTAATCTGCCCCCTGACCTATCTCTTGTGGCGCGCATTTCAGAAACGCTCGCTTAAGGCGGGTGGTTTTGCGGGCGCCCTGGCGGCGGCCGGCCTCGTGTTGGGCTGGCAGCTTTGGCAGCTCTACATTCTGGGCTGGGCCGTTTTTCTCGACGACTGGTCGGGCTTCTACTTCTGGCTCCATCACGGGGGTGGCTATCAAACCACCAAAGATGGTATTTTCAATCTGACCCTTCTGCAAAAGTTAAAACAGCTCGAAGACTCGCACGTCAGCTTCGGCGTTGTTTTCTTTCTCACCGCAACAGCAACCGGATTTCTGGTCTGGCTCAAAAAGTCGAAAGCCACGCCACTCGACGCGCTGCTGCCCAAGTCGACGATCCGGCTGCTGGCAGCCAGTATCGGTCTTTTCTACTTCTGGTACGTCTTTCTGGCCGGAAGAGGCTGGATGCGCCACCTGTGGATCGGCTACGCCTTGCTGGGCTGGCTCTGCGCAGTCGCAATGGCGCAGCTCATTGAAAAACATCGCCGGCATTGGCCGGTGCCCGCCGTCATCTTGAGCGCGATGTTTCTGATCTCGGTTTTTCACGGCACGTTGCCGGCACTGGGCCCCATGGGTGCGACCGAAGTCTGGGAAACGCAATATGACCTGGCCGCCACGCTTTCAAAGCAATATCCCTACGCCCGTCTCATGGTGTCTGACTGGCGGGCCGTACCCTACATCGCCTTTTTCATGCGGCGCCCGCAAAATGACCTGTATGAGATTCAACCGGTGGTGGGCGATCTTTTTCTTTGCGACAGCGAGTCGGGCTGTGACGCCGAGATAGGCAAGTACTGCGAGCCCAAATGGACCGACGCCCGCGTCGCTTACTGCCAATATGAAAGCAAGCCCTGAATGCGCAAGCCGTTTGCGGTAACCGTGCTGCCCTTGCTGCTGGCCGGCGCATTTATCCTGCATATGGCCCTAACCACAACCTACTGGCACGAAACAATCCGGGCATTTTCAAACGACGAGCTCAGCTATCCGCAGCGGCGCGCGCAGTATGGGTTTCATGGCCTGACGTACGACGAGATTCGTCTGCGCTTAAACGAGATCATGCCAAATGATGCGCGAGTTGCGCTTTCGCCTGAGCTGCTGAAAGACGATTTTTTTGTGCAGCGTCTGACCGAGTCGATCTATCCGCGACTGGTCGACCGCACTGCGCGCAACCTGCTCGACGTCGCTGCGGTCGACCCCAAGGTTACCAGCACCGATACCCTGGTGCTGCAG
>JBBRLF010000024.1:0-23248 GCA_038231515.1 candidate division WWE3 bacterium | reverse complement strand
GGCGTAGTTGGCGATCATCAAACCAATGAGCTCGCGCACCAGGGTTTCGAGCTTCGCACCGACCGCATCTTTGAGACGTGGCTCCAGCATCGCGCACTCCTCGTCGAGCATACGTTCCACCAGAGCCGCCACCAGCGCCTCTTTGCTTGGAAAATACTGGTACAAAGACCCGATGCTCACGCCCGCGGCCTGGGCGATGCGGTTCGTGCTGGCGCGGTCGTAGCCCTCCTGGGCCAGAATGTGAGCGGTAGCTTGCATTAGGGCGTCGACGGTGGCCTGGGCCCGGTCCTGCGTGGGTTTCTTCCTTGGATTTGTGCGGATTTTTTTCTTTTTCACCGTGGCCATCAGATTCTCCGGAATGCGAGTAGAAAACATGAGCTATTGCTCATATTATAAGACATAGGGAGAGATTTATGAAGAAACTTTATGCGCTGCTACTGGGAATCCGGGCTTTCGTGGGCCTCATGCGCGATCCGGGAAATCGCCTGAACGAAGTTTTCGTGCTTTCCGATCGCGTTTCCGACCCTGAGATCCTGCGACGACTGGCCGACGAACTTCGCCGCGACCCCGTGGGGGCCCAGGCGCTGAGCCAGCGGCGGCGGCTGCGCCCCATCGATCTGCAAGAGCTGCACAAGCTGCCCGTGGGCACGCTGGGCCGCGTATACGCCGACGAGATGCTCACGCGCGGACTAAGCCCCGCCTCGATTCCAACGCTGCCCTCGGGGGACGAAATCGAATTCCTGCGAGCGCACCTTTATGAGTCGCACGACATCTGGCACGCCGTTACCGGCTTCAACATCGACGTGGCCGGCGAAGCCGGCTTGCAGGCTTTTTACGCGGCCCAGTTCAAGGGGCCCCTGCCGCTCGTAATTCTGGCCGCGGTGATGCTCAATACGGTCTTCTGGCGCATGGACGAATATGATTCCCGCGCGGGCGAGATGGCGCGCGGTTATCTGATGGGCCGACGCGCGGCCAAGCTCTTTGGCATCTGCTGGGACGATATGTGGACCCTGCCGCTCGAGACGGTGCGGGCGCAGCTAAAAATCCAGCCCACGCAACTCAATGAGTACGTGGCCTTGACCCCTTCCGTGGCCTGAATTTGATATGGCCAAAATATGTAACTCAATCTGAAGACGCCCATTGTTAAACTCCTGAGAACAAGACATCTCGGGAAGGATTTATGGCGTTCAGACCAACCAAAAACTTTGCAGCGTTCCAGTCTCTGCTGGCCTTCCTGACCTGTATGATAGGCGGCTTACTCGCCCTGCCGGCGCTGGCTGGGCCAAAGCCGTCCAACATCTTCATCGATCCCAATCTTCCGGATACCTGCGCGAAGATTTATCTGCTCAAATCTGCCGAGGTTCTGGCACCGGGCCACTACAAACAGCTCGAAGCACTGGCCCGGGCGTTGGACGAAAGTGGCCTGATCGACCGTACGAACGCTCTAGCCGCGCTGAGCGGCGAAGAAGGTCTCGTCATCTTGGAGAAGATTATCCGCACTGACCCCAGAATTGAGCTGCAGACGGCCGCACTCCGGCGCTTAAGCGAGCTCGCCATGAACCGTCCGTACCGAGCCGCCCGAAATAAAGACGCGGCCAGGGCCAGCGCTTACCTCTTCGGTTTGGAATCGGCCAACTTCGTGCGCTGGAGCGGCTCGCGATGGTTGGACTACGTTGAGGAGCTAGCCAGCTCGACCAAGCTGCCCAGCGTACGCGCCGACGCCAATGCAATCATGCACCGCGAGCTAAGCTCTGAGCAGCCGTGGATGCGCGAAAGCGCTACGCGCGCCGTTACCCGAATGTACGCCACGAAGCCCGACAAGCTCAAAAGAGACGCAGTAACTGAGCTGGTCTTTCACAGCAGCTACCCCGAGGTGCGGTCGCAAGGTATCCGGGTCATCGCGGTCGACTCGCACTATCTGAAAAACGCCGACGGCGCCACCCGCCGCTGGCTGTTCGATCAGCTCACTGAGCTGAAAATTGATACCGATTCCGGCGTGCGCTTCTGGGCTGAAAGCGGTCTGCGGAGTCTGGAAAAAAGCTTGAAATAGGCCGCGTTACTGCGCCAGCAACTTGCAGTATTTTTCCGCTTCGACCGAGTAGTCATAAACCGTTTCGCCTAACGCCGCCATCAGCTCTTCCTGGGGCCCCTTCTTGGCAACACGGCAGTCCTGATAGACGAATAGCCCGCTGCCCTCGGCCACCGTAGGATCGTCGTGCTGCTTGCTTTTGCGCGCTTCCAGCGAGGCGCGCTTCAGATAGTAGTACCGGCAGGCCGCCGTGCCCTTCCTGGGCGCGTTCGCGATGGCAAAGGGGTTCACGATTTTCTGCTCGGCATCGCAAAAGGCGAGCTGCTTGAGCTGAATGTTCTCATAGCCTTCGCAAATTGCCGTCGGCTTGGCGCTCCACTCGTGCAGCTCCAGCGAGCAATTTCGATCGCAACGGGTAGCAGCTTCGGCCTCGAAGTTATCGGGCGACGCCCGTAGCGTGACGAAGGGGCTGGCCCGCGCACGCGTGCACTGCTCTTTCGAAAGAGTCAGCGTGGTCAGTCCAAGATCGTCATTCATGAGATCCGCTTTTCGGTCGAGGGTGTGCGACGCATCCAGCACGATATGACCAATCTCGTGCGGCATCACAATCTGGCGTCCGCGGCCGCCATTGCGCGAGCTGTCGACGATCACCGCGGCGCCGGTAAAGCGCCGCGACTTCTCGTTGGCATACTCGCCCTGACTCATAAAGGCCTTGTTGGAATAGGCATGACTTACGCTGGAGCCATGCTCGTTATTGGCCTCTTCGACAAAATAGACGTTCACCATGCCGGGCTGGTGAATCGGCGTAAACAGGCAACGCTCCTGCTCGCTCATCGTTTTAGGATGGTCCGGATCCGTGCGTTCCAGATTGTCCATCGAAGCAGGCCCTTCGATATAACGTACGGCGCTCACCACCACCTCGATGCCGCAGGCCTGGTAAACCGCACGCGCCTGTTCGACATGATAGGCGAGCTCATCCTCGTCAATCGCACCATGCACGAAGCCGCCTTTATGATTGTAGACGACCAGCGAAATCGGAAGCTGATAAGGAAGCTTTACGGTGTCGGGATTGGGCGGGGGAATCTTCGAGAGGTCAGCGGTGCGCCACTCCTTGAACTTGGTCTTGGCAAACTGCTCACAGGCCAGGCGGTCTTCTGGCTTCAGGCGCTTGGGGCCGCCAGCCAGCGCGCTGGCGCAAACCAGCATCAGCCCCAGCACGGCAAGTCGAGTGGTCCGGTTCATGATTTCATCGCCCCCACTCCAGTTTATGCCGTGGTCATCAGAAAGCCAGCCGGGCCGTCGGCGGCCGAGCAATTTCTGCCCGGCTCGATATGGCCAAGATATGTAACAATAATAGGACGCGGCTCCGACTAAGATGCGAAGCATGACAACGAGCTCCCTTCGATTCTTTACACAAGTCCTGAGTCTTCTGCAGCTGGCCACCCTTTCAGCAGCCGCGGCCGATCCAAAAATGGAGCGCACCCAGTTCATCCTTGTCGCGATGGATGCTACGCCTCGCGGCGACCTGCTTGAAGAAAATGCATTTCAAAAGTTCTTCGCGCGGGTGCACACCGTGGGAAATGCCAGCTTTACGCTGTTTATCAATACCGGCTATCTGCAGCTGCGTCCAACCTGGACTCCACCGGCAGGCTCGGTCTGGAGCAAGCTGCCCGAGGCGCAGTGGCGCCAATACGTGGGCAAACTGCCGCTCAACCTGCCCGCCATCGACTACGCCAACGATCCGGACGAGATTCAACGAAGAGCCGCCAATGTACTCGCGCTGAATGAACAAGGCGTCGAGTTCGGCAGTCATACCGTGAGGCACCTGCACGGCCTACACTGGAGCGTCGCCCAGTGGCGCACGGAGTTCGCCGAACATCGCCAGATACTGGACCTGCTCAAGCTGCCGCGTCCGCGGGGCATTCGCGCACCCTTTCTGGAGTATAACGACAACTTCTTTACCGCACTCGCCGACGAGGGGCTGCTTTACGACTCCAGCCGCCCCCACGCCGGCAAGCCGGCCTGGCCCGTTCGCGTCGCCGAGGGCCGGGCTTGGAGCGTGGGTGTTCCGGTCGTGAAGCTGCTCAACGGCAAACGCGCATTGTTCTTTGACCTGAATCTGCGCAACAACTTTCACGTCAGCGAGGACGAGTATTACAAAGTCGCGATGCAGGAATTCATCGCCCGCTATCACGGAGCACGCGCGCCCTTCATGCTCAGCGGCCATGGCAACTACCTGGCGCCGACCGCGCGGTTCCTGCGCGAGGTGTGCGCCCTTGCGAAGGTCCGTTGCGGCACGTTCAGCGAGCTTGTCGAATACATGAACCAGCATCCGGAGCTGGCCGGCGCCCAGTAAATCAGGCCAATTTATATAACAGAAACGACACCAAGCACCTCGTAAAATGGGTTCCATGAAGTACCACTCATTCGCCTTGCTCGTGCTTGCGATTTTCTCCAGCGCCGCCCACGCCGACATCTTGTTTGTCGACCTGAACGGGTCCGATACCGAAATTCGAGCGGCAACGGCCGCAGCCAAAGCGCGCGGCGAACGTCTGGTCGTAGTGCCACCGGTCGAGCTGCGCCAATATGCCCATGACCACATTCCCAGCGCCGTTCCCGAGCTGGCTGCGGCCGCAGTTGCCGAGCTTGAGCAGCAGGGGCGTCCGCTGACCTCGGTGGTCGTTTCGGGACATTCCAACGGCAAGATGTTCTTTGGCTGGTCGGGCACCATCGAGCTGAGCGACTTTCATCAGCTGGCCGAAGCACATCCCTTCATGCGCGAATCGCTGCGCAGCGTTTTGCTCTGGAGCTGCTATTCCGGAACGATCGGAAACTTCGCCGTATGGAAAAAAGAATTTCCGCAGCTTGCGGTGGTATTCGGCTATTCGGACGCCGCCCCAAAGGCAAAGACCGCGGCCTCTCCCGCCCTGCTCAAAGAGGCGCTCATCGGCGAAGACCATATCGATGATGCGTTAAATCTAAAAGCGGCCCGACGAGCCGTTAAAGAGCTCAGTCTGGCGCAACGTACTTATCTTTCAGCGCTCATCGGGGAATGTTATGTGGGAGTCAAGACGGGCAGCCTGCGCCTCGACGACATGCTGCGCGCCTGCCCGCGCGAGCTGGCTCGCCTGCGTGACATGTATACTGGGGTACAGGACTACTTTTTACCCGAGCAGAATTCGGCTCACGTCGATCCACCAGCCAATCCACACAGCTCCGAGCTGCGCGCTTTTTACTCGTATTACCAAACGGCCGCCGCCTGCGTTGGCGAAGACAGCGGTATTCCAAGCCGAGAGTCAACGCTGGCGCTGCTTTTCTTTCGCACGGTACGTCGAAACTTCGCGCATTTTTACGCCGAAGACCTCGAACGCGTTCGCAGCGAGCTGGCCGGCGTCGGCGTGACGATTCCCTCGCTAGACGGCGACACGACCCGTCAGCAGACTCTGCATGTGCACGAGCTGCTCGTGAATGCCTCGCTGCTTTCCTCACTTGACGACGCAGCCCGCACAAGAACGCACGCGCTGGCACAAAAAATCGATTCACTGCTGATCAAGCTGGAATGCGTTCCCGGCCAGTGGATTACCGAGGAACCCCTTTCCTCGGAAAAGCCGGTCGCCCCGCGCCTGGGCTGCAACGAAAATTAACAACGCCACAATTCGAAAGGCCGCCATGTTTCTCCTGTACCAGCTCATTTTCCTACTGTCGGTCGCGACTGCGGCTCAGGCCGCCCCGGGCCGCTGCGATACCCAGCATTGCTTTTCGCGCCAGAATGGCGAAACGCAGAGGCGCATTCTGCAAGGCGAGTCCGTGGTTTCCGCGCAGGCCGATCCCGCCTCGCCCTTCGAGATGGTCTATGTCATGAAGCGCGTGCTGGGTGTCGATCCCGAGCTACTCGCCGGCATGTTCGGCTCGGTGGAAGAGCAGGCGACGAATCTTGAGGCAGTAACCTCGGCAGAAATCGCGCGAACGACGGGAAACGCGGTGCTCATTCGCTACGAGCTCGACATGAAACGCCTGATCGGCGACCAGGGTGAACTGGCCTCGAAAGCGCCCGTCAGCCGCTACGCCGTGACCAATCATTTTGAAAAGCCAGCTGCGCAAAGCTATCTGATCTGGTGGGATCTTGACGCGGCCGAAACAGCGCGCATGAATCCTCGCAAGGGATTGTTTGGCGGACTGGTGGGCAATATGGGCGAGCCCGAATACATTCATGGGTTTCTACTGATCGAGCCGGTACCCGGCACCGGCGACTCCGTGGTGAGCTACGCCAACTACGTAATACCCAAGAGCAGCCTGGCGCGCGCAGCCGCGGGCACACTCAATAAAACTTCGCGCACTGTGCTCGTAGCCTTTGTCGAAAGCGTGGTGGCCTGGGCCGAAAAGCTGGCGGCCAAACCCGCGGCCGTGCAACAGCGTTATCGCGACCGGCTCTGCTCGCTACTTTTAGTAAAACGGTAAACCGCCGCTGGTCCGGCTCCGCTGCGATTCAAAAGCGCGCTTCCGATTCCCTTCTCCAAAGTGCGTCGCGCCGAACGATTTGAGATTCGAAGAATTCTACTCGCCTCACGTGCGGAAAAATGGCGCTCCGGGCCTACGGCCGCCAGGAGTCGGTCAAGTTTGCGTACATAGGTACTCGCAAGCAGCGCGGCCCCAGGCTGCTGCCGCGGCGAGGGCACTCGCAGTACCACTGCGGGGTCAGTCGCGGCAAGCCGAAAGGCTCCGTGGATGGCTTCGATTTCGAGGGGAATTCCCGCCCGGCTCAGCCATTGCCGCAGACGAAAAAACGCCTGCCGCATTTTAAGCGGACTGGTCGCCGGATGGTAGTATTCACCGGGATAAAGCTTCTCAAAAAGCTCGGCCTCGGCATGCGGGCAAAAGAAGTCCTGCGACAGTACGCTAAGCAGCCGGTGCAGCAGCTGTCCTGACTTGAGGTAATGCTTCGAGTCGGCGGTGCCACCGCCTCTTAGCTCGATCTGCCATTTGCTATTGGCCGGCGCGCGGCCGGACGACGCCGGACTCCAAAGAAATTCGTCAGGCAGCGAAACCAGGGATTCACATTCGGCCGACCAGCGCCTTCGGAATGCCTCATGTGGCGTTCCAAAAAACAGCTTCAGCAACAGGGGCAAGTCCTGCGTCAGGCGCGCGCAGCGGTACAATGCCGCCCGCGCAAACTCGAAGTGTCCGATCTGCTCAAAGTCCCGTGCCGCTTGCAGGCTTTGCCGCCGAAACAGGCGCGTATTTCCATCTTTCCAAAATTCCGCCAGCGCCAAAAATTCCCGCATGCGAACATGAATAAAGGTGCGCCCACCGGGGCTAAGTTCGGCCTCAAGCTTGCGCAGGCGGCTGACGCCAGCAGCGTGTTGGTGCCCCAGCAGCTCGGCCTGCGCGCGTGTTTGCAAAATTCCAAAACGATTGTGCGTCACGCTGGCGCTCGGATGGGATTCGGCCTGATCCAGGCATTTAATAGCGCCTTCAAAGTCACCGGGTCCATGAATCAGCGCGGCTGCCAGCAGCAACCGCCCTTTGAGGTTTTCGAGCTCATTCAAACTCGACGATTCAACATAGCGCTTCAGCAAAGGCACGGCCGCTGACCAGTCCCAGGCCCGCATCAGTAACAATGCTCGAAAGCGCATGGCCTTGGGCACCTGCCCCACCTTTGCGCTGTTGAGCAGACTCGCCGCCTCGCGCAGGGCACCGCGATCAACCAGGCAGCCCGCGTATTCCGTCAGCTCGCGCGCATCGGCAACCTGAATGCCCTCTGGATCGCGAACAATGGGGTACAGCATTCGCAAACCCAGCTCGGGCACTCCCGACCTCTGCGCCAGGCTTGCCGCCAGCCAAAGGTCACGTCGAGGAATCGCTCCAAGCCGCAGCCCCAGCAACTTCCGGCGCACCAGCACCAGTGAGCCGCGATTGAGCTCGTCACGCAGGGCCAGCAGACGTTCGTGGATGTTGCTTGCAGACATGGCCAAATTGTATAACAGCGCCACACCCGCTCGAAGCGGATTAGACAATCCCTTCAAAAGATTGACGATTATACCGATAAAATGGGGTGATGCCTTGGTTACGGCTATTTTCCATCTTCTTGATTTTATGCGTCTTCATCGGCGCGGGTCCCGGGCAGGCCGGTCTGCCCGCCGACGTGGCACGCGCGATTGGCTACGAGCAAACACTCAATGACCGGGTAGAAAATACCGAGGTCTTCGAGTCCATCAAGGCCCGCGTTGCGGTCGACCCCAGGTACTCGCCAGGGACTCAGCCGGTTTTTTCGCTTAAGACCCTGCTCATCCCGGCGGAAGAGCTGGATATCCTGAGCGTCGAGCCGCTGCCCGACACCCTGGTCGTCCGACAGGACGGACGCGAGTACGTCAAATTCTTCATCCACCCTGAGTCCGAGAAGCTATTCGCGAAACTCATTCGCAAATATGCGGCCGGTGCCGAAGTATTGGCCACGCCCCTGGCCAGCTACCGCTCGCTGGTCGCATGGCCCGCAACCAATCCGGAAACACCTTTTGGCGTAAAGGTGTCGCTCGACCGGGTCATTGGCCGCGCTCGCCGCAATATCAAGCGCAAAGACATTCGCAGGCAGGTGGGCTTTGCGGCACTCGTGCGCACTCTGGATCGCGACGAGCTGGCACGGCGTGGAATTCTATTTGTCGATGAACCTGGTGGCGTCGTGCCCAAGGGAATGGACCAGGGCTATAGCCTGCGCACCTTGCCACGCGCCGAGGCTGGCGTAGATATCGTACCGATGTTCAGCCTCTATGCGCGACCCAAGGGTGGCGGCGAGCCCCTGATCGTCCGGCTTATCCGCGAGAGCGGACTTTTGCCCGAGGAATTTATCCGCGAATACCTCATCGAGCCCCTGCTGCAGCAGGCGACCTATCTGGGCGTGACCGAAGGAATCGTGGGTGAGCGGCACGAGCAGAACATGCTCATCGAGCTGCGCGACGGCAAACCCACTCGCCGCTTCTACTATCGCGACTACGGCGGTTTCGGAGTCGACACCAGGCTGCGAGCCGCGGCCGGAAAGAAGATGGATTTTTTACCAACGGGCGTGCACCAGAAAGATCTGCATGCGTCGTCGCTGGTCCAAAACGAAATCAACTACGTGCGCGAATCCAATCTTTTCGCGCTGCGCGCGGCAGTTGAGCCCTATTTTCCGTCAATCACCGCCGAGTGGATCAGCAGCACCTTTGAGCAGTCGTTCGTTTCCGCGGCAAAACCCTATCTTGCGAAGGAGGCCAAAACTCTGGGCGAGCTGCGCTCGGGCCTGGTCGAACTTAGAAAGGGCCCTAACGCGGGTCTCGATCGCTGGCGCCACCTCGAACAGCGGGTCGACGATCACGTCTCTGACCCGAAGCTGCTCGTCGGTGATGATCTGCGCCGCCTCAAGCCCGAGTACCGCCCCGAAAATGGCCGCTGGCGCGATCTCAAATCGATCTGGATTCCCGAAGACGAGCTGACCATTCATCAGCTCGAGGCCGAACTCTTGCCGGCAATACAAGACGAGCTTAAAAAAATCGAGGGTGGCCGCACCTGGTACCGGCTGTTCATTCATCCGGAGTCAGAAAAACTTTATGCCGAACTGCTGGCCAAATATCCGGCAGTCTTCGAACACGAATGGACCCCGCTGGCCAGCTCGCGCACTCTCTTCGTACGTTCAAAGAAGAACCCCGCGCTTTGGTTCATGCCCAAGGTGTCGATCGACAAAGTACTCACCAGCACCAATCGCGCAGTTACCAGCCACGAGATTGCCAACGTCGTGGGTATCAGCGCCTACGTGAAGCTGATTGAAGGCGCGCTCTCTGAGCATCTCTTCGTCCTGCCCGAGGTTTTCGGCATGATTCCCAACGGCTGGGACAAGGGCGGCCAGATTTTGCGGCTGATTCCCGAACGAGTCGCGCGTGGCGAAACAACTCTGGTGCCACTGTTCTCGCTTCCCACCGAAACTTCGAGCGGTACCCTAATCGAAAGTCTGGCGCGCAAAGCCGGGATGTCGCCAGCTGAGTTTGTGCGGCTCCGGATTATCCGGCCGTTTGCGGCGGGATTTGCTGACTGGGCCGTGCGCGGCTCGATTGTTTTTGAGAATCACGCCGAAAATGTGCTGCTCGAGCTGGGTGCCGACGGCCTGCCTACCGGCCGGTTTGCCGTGCGCGACCTGCTGGGCGCGAACCTCAATACGAGCTCAGCCACTTTCAAGAAGCTGGGCGAAGGGCTGAAAAAGGAATTTCCGTTTCAGCGCAGCTTTAACAAGGACTACTATCAGGATGCTTCAAAGGACGCTGAAGTCTCGTCGCTTGCGAGCTACTTCAAAGGCGGCTTCCTCTACGATGTGAATCGGCTGCTCAAGCGTATTGAGCCAGGCTATCGCCAGGGCGATATCTACAAGGTACTTTGGCAGGAGACAGGCCGGGCGTTGGAAAAGGTGACGGGCCTGCCGCCCCGAAGCCTGGCCCATGAAAATCTGGAAGCAAACATGGCGACCGTGCTGGCCAAGGCTCGTCGAAGAGTGGCGCAGACGCTGAATCCCAACGAAATATCCTGCTCCGCACTTCTACTGCGGCGAAGCCTGGGTAAATAGGAGACTCGACCCATGAGCATAAGCAGGGCCTTTTGGATCATCGTGCTGGTGGGCGCCTATCTTGGCGGCAAAGCGATGCTTCGCGACAGCATCCATGCCACTACCCCGCCGCTGCAGCGCCCCGCTGGCGAAGCCCGGGACCCCTGCGCGCAAAAGCGGAAATGCGTGGTTTACTATATGGCGCCCTGGTGTCCGGTGTGTGAAGCCACACTGCCGACCGCGCTCGCCATCAGCAAAATCTGGACTGACGCGCCCGTGGCAAGCGTCAACGGCTTGCGCATCCTGGTGGGTAACGACAAGCCGGCGAAATCCGAAGCGCTCGCCAAAAAAATAGGCTGGCTCGCCAGCACCGACGCCGGCGATAAGTTTTCGCGTCAATATCAAGTCACCTCATTTCCCACCTGGATCGTCTTCGATGCCAAGGGACTCGAGGTTTTGCGCGTCAGCGCCGGTATTCGGCCCGAGCAGGCCCAGCTATTTATTCAGCAAGGCCTGAAGCTCTAAGACAGTCGCGGGCTGGGGAAGCAGCGCCCTGATCAGCTCGGACGTGGGCATCGCGCTGGCGCTATTCAAATTTCAGATTTTTTAGCTCGGCCAAAGTCAGGGTTTTGGGTCAGGTGCCCGTTCGGGCCGGCCGCGGGTGGACTTGTCACACGCCTGACACAGATGAACCTGCATGGAGTCCCAGTCCACCCAGTTGCCCTCACGACGAGGAACCATCTGGCTGCAATGAAAGCACTTGAACTGAGACTTGTTCATTTTGGTGGGCGTAAGCGTCATAAACTGAGGTGTAGCACAAATTTACCAAATTAGGGCGATGCATCCGCAGATGCCACCATTCGGGCAGCTATGCTATTGAGTGGCTTACGCGCTGCGCCCCGCTCCAGCCGCTACCAAAGCCTTTGAAACTATAAAGCAAGGTCAGCGCCACGCGGAATCTGAATAACAAAACGCGTCCGGGGGCTGTGCTCGTCATAGGAAACAGCGCCGCCGTGAATACCCATGATTCCCCGCGCGATACTCAAACCCAGGCCCGTACCCTGCCCGATGGGCTTGGTGGTAAAAAACGGGTCAAAGATCTTTTTCCGAATCGCGGGCTCGATACCCAAGCCGCTATCGGTCACTTTTATGATCAGGCCCTCGGAAGACTCGCTCGCTGCGATATCGATCCACCGCTCCTCCAGCAGAAGCGTCGCATCGAGCGCGTTGTTGAGTACGTTGAGAAGCACCTCAGAGAGCTGGGATTCTCGACCGACCGCCGTCCAAGCCCCAGGTATCGCTCCCACCCGAAGCTCCACCCCATTTACCTTTATCCGTTCGCGGCAATAATCCAGCGTCAGATTCAGGAGCGCAAGCAGCGGCACCTCGACGAAAGGATCCCCCGAGGAGTCTCGTGAAAGCGTCTGAAGACCGCGCACGATCGCACCGATTCGCATCACGATGGCCTCGATGCGCTCCGAAATCGCAAGTGCCTGCTGCGGGGGCACCGGGCCGTCTTCGGCGCCAGCCGCAAGCCGATTTGATTGCCCGAGGATTAGCATCAAAGGATTGTTGATTTCGTGCGCGATGCCCGCAGCCATCTGACCCAGTGCCGCCAGCTTTGCCGAAGACACCAGCCGCTCCTGCGAGCGCCGTCGCTCGCGGATGTGATAGGCGAGCTGGCCAATCACCAGAAGCCAGACGATCATCACCGATACAATACGGAGCAGCAGAAGCTGGGGTGGCGAAAGTGGGGCGCGCGTAAAGCCCCAGATCGGCGCATAGTGCGTGACCTCGAGCAGCACGTATGAAACCACGGGCAGCGTCAACCCATAGAGGATGTACTTCCATCGGTTGAGTGAGAAAAAAGTAAACGACAGCGCGCTGCCAAACAAGATGATCTGCTGAATCTGCGCGTCGGGCCCTAGAATGGTCGCAAGCGCGTGGCCAGCGGTATAGGCGACCGTCAGCACGAGGACGCGCGCCAGCAAAGTTCGTCCCGTGCGCATGAGCAGCAGCCCACCGCCGAAGACCAGCGGTGCGGTCGAATTCAGCAACCCCGCCTGAATCGCACCGGCGGCGAAGCAGGCAATGGTTTCGAAGATACTTGCAAAGAAAAGAAAGAGCAGCAGCACGTTGGTCAGGCGAAGATAATTTGCCTCTTCCGGCGAGGTATTTGCTCGAAGGCCCCAAAGCGTGATGCGACGAAAAAAATTTTTCATTCCCGCCATACTAAGCATCATTTCTTGCCAATACCAGGGACTGCACTAAGATAATCTGGTGAATACACCAAATATAAATAGTGCTGATACTGCGTGGATGCTGATTTCGACTGCCCTG
Organism: candidate division WWE3 bacterium; assembly: GCA_038231515.1. Taxonomy (GTDB): domain Bacteria; phylum Bdellovibrionota; class UBA1018; order UBA1018; family UBA923; genus JACQAX01. The sequence goes on along the minus strand of JBBRLF010000024.1, from coordinate 10,316 downwards.
GTATTGATGATGACTCCCGCTCTCGGTTTCTTCTACGGCGGCATGGTGCGCACGAAGAACACGCTCAATACGCTGATGATGAGCTTCATCTCGATGGGTTTTGTCGGTCTGGGCTGGGCGCTGCTCGGCTACTCACTGGCCTTCGCCAAGGGCTCCGGATGGGTTGGCGGCATGGATTACCTCTTCTTGAAAGATGTGGGTTTGAACGCGCAAGGCACGATCCCGCATCTGCTTTTCATGTGTTATCAGGCAACCTTCGCCATTATCACCGCCGCGCTGATCTCGGGCGCGATTGTTGAGCGCATGCGCTTTGTGGCTTACGTCACGTTCATCACGCTGTGGATGCTCGTGGTCTACGCACCCGTAGCCCACTGGGTATGGGGCGGTGGGTGGCTCGGCACCCTCGGGGCACTGGATTTCGCCGGCGGCACCGTCGTGCATGTCAATGCGGCAGCCGCGGCAGTGGTGACGGCCGCGATGCTGGGCCCGCGCAAAGATTTCGCCCGCCTCGCGATTCTACCCCAGAATGTGCCCTTTACTCTGCTGGGCACCGGCCTGCTGTGGCTGGGCTGGTTCGGCTTTAACGCAGGCAGCGCGCTGGCCGCCAATAACATCGCGTCGCTCGCCTTCGTCAACACCATGCTGGCCCCCATGGGCACGCTGGTTGCCTGGACTACCATCGATCTGCTGCGCACGCGTAAGGTGACCGCGATTGGCGCGGCCACCGGTATCGTGGTCGGCCTGGTCGCGATCACGCCGGCGGCGGGCTTTGTCAGCCCCTTGTCGGCAATTGTACTGGGCGTGCTCGCGGCCTTTCCAAGCTACTACGCACTTTTGTGGCGCGCACGCACCCGGCTCGATGACTCGCTCGATGTTCTTGCCGCCCACGGCGTGGGTGGCGTATTCGGCGCACTCATGACTGTCGTGCTTGCCGACAAAGCGTGGAACGGAGTTGGTGATGGCTTGCTCCACGGCAATCCCAAGCAGCTCTGGATTCAGGCGGTCGCCTGCACCGCCACGGTTGCTTATAGCTGCGTGGCCACGTTCATCCTGCTCAAGCTCATCGGCGCGCTGATGCCGCTAAAAGCCAGTGATCGCGCGCAAGGCGTTGGCATGGACGTCACGCAGCATGGTGAAGAGGCCTACGCCAGGGGTGAAGGCGCGATTCTAATGCCAGCGGAAGGAATACAGGTATGAAACTTGTCATCGCGATCATCAGGCCCGAAAAAGTTTCTGAGGTGCTCGTGGCGCTTTACCGCATCGAGGTCCGGGGCATGACTCTTACCCCAGTGCAAGGGCACGGCGCCGAGACTCAGCAAGTGGAAACCTACCGCGGCACCACGGTAAAGATGGAGCTGCACGACAAGGTGCGTATGGAAATCGGAGTCTCCGACCACTTCGTCGAACCCACTGTAAAAGCCATTCTAGCGGCCGCCAAAACCGGCGAGGTCGGCGACGGAAAGATTTTTGTTCTGCCTGTCGAGAATGTTTACCGCATTCGCACCGGTGAGCAGGATCAGGAAGCCGTCACGCCTGTGGCTCAGGTTCAAGACGAGTGAACCACCAAATGTCGGCGAGCCCGACATTAAGCTCAATGAAAACAGTCACCTATTGATAAGTATTTAAAATAATTGAATTTATCTACCTCACCGGCTATGTTGTGTCGCATCAATCTTTGAGAGAGAGAGACGTAATCGTGAGAGTTCGAAATTTTCTGGTCCTATTCCTATTCGTAGCGCAATCGCTTTGCGCGAGCGACATACCGCCACAATTCATTTCCCAAACTCCTGAGCGCTATCAAGCGCTAGACACCGCAACGCGGGATCTATTGGCGCGCTCGGTACTGGCCAAGAAATTAATCGCGCCTGATTCACGCGGGTTTTCAGGCACCACGCTCTGGCAGTTTCTCGACGAAAAATTCTCGCCTTCGCTACTCGAAGCGTTGGTGCAGACGCGACAGGCCGCGCAGGACCTGGGTCTTGCCAACGCCGTGGTCGAACTGCGCGAAGTGTATTCCGGCACCTCCTGGGGCATCAAGTTCTACGGGCCCGATGCGCTGATCGCTCAGCGGCTCACGCGCAGCGACTTCTGTCACGATATGGATTCGTTCGTACGCCGCGAACATGGCAACACCGAGCACGCCTGGTGGCGCCATCTTGTCAGCACTGTAGGACTTGGCTCGTTACACCTGGGAATTTCGGCGGGCGCCGGTTACCACGATCTTCACTTCGACACGACCAATCCAGCGCAAAGCCGCGGCTCATTCGGCAATCCTGATCTTTGCAGCTATTCGTTCAGACGCCTTATCGCGCACAACAACGATATCCATGGCAAGCAGTTCACGAGTGAGCTCCGCGACTTTCTCAAGCTGGAGCATCTTGGCTATTTTCAATGGCGGCTGAACAGCGTGATCGACAACGATCTCAAGTACAGCCCACCCGCGAATCGACACGGCTGGCCTGAGCTTCTGACGACGGTTCAAAAAATCGTCGCGCAGCAAAGCCGAGTCACCGACGAGGCCAAGCGGCTGGCCACGCGGCTGGACGGCATCACGCGCTTCCACTCCGAGCTGGGCGAAGCACTCAATACGCAAGCGGGTCAAACCAAGCAGGCGCTCGACTCCTTTATTGCGCTCGTCCTGCAAGACAGCACCGAAAACGAGGCGCTACCCGAACGGCAGGATCTGCTCGAACTTCGCGACCGCCTGGCCAAGGCCGACGCCTTTGAACTCAGCTCACACGACATCGACTGGCTCATCGGCGTGTACTATCACGCTCGCGAGTACGTCAACTCTGCGCATAAGAACTGATCGCTCCCTTCCCTGAAACCGGGCGCGCGATTTGCACCGGTGCCCGTATTAATAAAGGGGAGGATTTAAATGTTTACCGAAAAATTCGCACTGGCTCTCGGTTTGGTTTTAATTGGCTGTGGAACTCAAGCCGGGGCCGACATTGTCGGAGGTATCGATGTAAATGACAGCGATCCCATTCGGGCCTCGACGGTCAGCCTGTATACTCCGTTGCCCAATGGTCGCGGCGGCTCACTGTGTACCGCGAGCATCATTGCCAAAGACATCGCGGTGACTGCGGCACATTGCATCCAGCCTAATGGGCCCAAGCCGGTCGTGCTTTTTGGTCGCGATCTGCGTTCTGCTCAAACTGTCAAAAGACAGGCAGTGGCCAGCGTCGTAAACTCGAACTGGAGCCGTCACCATGGCCGCGGCATGGATCAAGGAGACATCGCGCTGGTGCGCTTTCCAGGCGGACTGCCCGCGGGCTATCACCGAGTGGCCACCGCAAAATCGGACACTGCTATCGTCAAAGGAAGACCAGCAATCCTGGCCGGCTACGGAATTTCCGACGCCCGGACCCGGAGCGGCTCAGGCATACTGCGAAAAACCGACGTCAGAATAGCGAATCCGAGAAAAGGTAAATCCGAAATGATCCTGGATCAGTCCCATGGCAGAGGGGCCTGCCACGGTGACTCTGGCGGTCCCGCGTTTGTGCAGTCTCGGGGAAAGTCGATTCTGGCAGGCGTAACCAACCGAAGTTATCCGAGCAGAGCCCCGGATGACTGTGGGCATCAAGTCGTCTACACCAAGGTTGCCGCTTACCGCGACTGGATCAAGAAAAGCGAGAAGAGCCTCAGGAGCCGGCCACTGCTGCTGCAGCACAAATTTAAAATAAAAAAGAAGCCAAAGACTTTTGCGGCCCGAAAGGCCAGATGGTAGAACTCTAGTCATGACAAAACCATTCCTGCTTGCGTGGGTTGCCCTGTGTTTGAGTATCGTGGTTCACGCGTCTGATGACGACAAGACGCTACCAGGCGTGTTGGACGGCAGCTCAGCTCCCAAAACCGGGCCGTGCTCGGAGCTAAAGCTGAATGCCGGGGAAAAGTCCAAAATCAAAGAGCTCCATTTCAAGTTCAAAGAAAGCAAAATCGATCTCGTCGCCCGGGTCGAAAAGGCGCGGCTCAAATATGAACTGCTTGTGGCTGATCCTAAATCTGAAATTCCAGCCGCGCGGCTGGCCTCGCAGGAAGTAGTTTCGGCGGTGGTCAGTATTATGCAATCCGAAGAAAATTATAAGAATGAAGTTCTCTTCGAAGTACTGAAACCCGCACAACGAAGCGCCGCGAATCTGTGTTTGAAAGAGCTGAGCTGGAAATCATTTGCCAGGGGCAAGGGGGCGGCCAGAGAATCTGCCAAAGACCCTGCCAAAGATTCGGAATGAGCCCACTGGTCGGCGCAGTGATCTTACTACTGATCTCCCCCAGTCTGTTTGGGGCGACGAGTACCATTTCCGGCGAAACCGCCCGAAAATGGCTCACTGATGCCGACTCCATTCTCTTATTCGAAGCTGGCGGCAAGCACTATGAACTGGTCAGCCGCCAGCTGACCTACGCAAAAAAAAATCACACCTTAAGGGCCCTCGATCTGGGCACCAACCCGGAACAGGTCGGGCCACTGCCCACAACCCCACGCTGGGCAGAGGTGCCGCTCGACAGCCCCGGAATAGAACGACTCCGATCCAAGCTGCTCGCAACCCGATTCTATTATCTGCCCACCGATGAAAAGATTCCTTATAACGCCGTATTCGTAGGAATCGTGCTTACGGTCGGCGGTGCCGAGCACCGTTGGTACTGGAACCGCATCCATCCCTCAAAGGCGGTAAGCCAGCTGGCCGCGACGCTGCTCGACGAGGTCAATATCGTACTCGCTTCGCCGGCCGCTAAAGTAACAGCCAAGCTTGAGTGCACGGCTGACGAGCTCAACCATGGAACTGCTCACCTTGTACTGAGCAATGACGGCCGCGACAAAGTCACCTTGGCGCCGCTGGCGCTGGCAGATGCCAATGCCTCGCAGCCGTTACTGGGAATCGACGCACTGACCAGCTCATCTACCGTGGGCCCAGGCGAGAAGAAAATCCTCACACTGCGACTTAAACCAGCTGAAGCGGGCCAGCACGCTAAGATGCCGCTCGAACTTCAGTGGCATAATCCCTTTCAAAGCTCCAACTTCGACCTGCGCGGAACGTTATTGATTGCCAGCCCCTGCCCGCTTAAAAACCAGCAGCCCGATTAAACGCCAGAACGCAGGTATGGTAAAATAGTGGGGCTGAGGGGACATTTTCATGAAATCCATTTACCTGGCCTTTCTGATGACCGCGAGCATTTTTGTCTGCGGCGCGACCCACGCCCGGGCCAGCTGCCCAGACGGTGAGCTGACCATCGGAGCACCAGGCGACTCGTCAACACTCCTTGCGGCAGTCTGGTACAAAGGCCATTTTCCGATCGAGCATCTGGCCAACCTCGACTTCAATGGCGATGGCAAGGTCGACTCCGACGACTACCTCGACATCCGTGATCATCTCGAACACAAGAAGGCCCCCTTCTGCCGCAAGGCTCCGGCCACGCCGCCCCTGTTTATTCCGCGCTACGCCGAAGTGCGCTGGTGGGAAAAAGACAAAGACAAGCTGACCGAATCGCTAAAGAAGCTGTGCAGCGACCTCGACCAGTCGCGCAGCGACGAGATTGACAACGTTAAGGATCCATCGGGGGCCGTACTGGCTCGTCGTTCACTTAAGCTGATGGAAGAGCTCGGCGAAAAGCTGGGCTCTGCCGGCTCGGCACTCAGCCCCGCGGATCGCGACAACTTCTGTCACTCGTACTCCCAGGCACAGGACCACGCTGAGCATTGGCGCATGGTGATCAAGGACTGGGAACAGGATCGTCCGGCGGGCCGCGACTATCTTGAAGCCTGCGCGGCCGCCAATAGCGGGCAAACCATCTCCCATTCCAGCAGCGCGGCCGGCAACTCGGAATGGTGTCCAGCCATCGGGCCCATCCCTTTACCGAAATACTCCGCGGCCTATAAGTACAAGATCGTAACCGAGAATGGTAAAATGAAGATCGAGATGCCGATCTATTTCAACTTCACCGCTGACTTTCCGGGAGCCAGCAAGATGAAAGCCCTCGAAGCCTGGCACGACTCGCTGGAATGCGTACAGGACTACTGGAAGCGCTATGGCGTGACCTATGAGTTCAAATTCGACCCTCAGGCAAATGCCAGTTTTCAGCTCCATCCCGGAAACGGGCGCTCAGATGCCGGCAACTTCTATCCCGAGCTCAAATCTCAGCTCAACTGCTTCACCATGGTTCACGAGCTGGGTCACAAGATGGGATTGCCCGACGAATATGACGGCACCGGCGACGGCTGCCCGAACCGCAAGAAAGGCGAAGATGATGGAGTCATGTCAGGAATAAAGTTTCGCGGCGCCGGCGACACGGGCCTGAAAGACGTGCGCTGGTATCCCCGCAATTTGGAGCTCATGTTCAAGCCTCCCTGCGGCAAAGCATCATAAGCAAGCGCTGTTAATGCTTTTGTCCGCCAGTGGGCGCGGCGCAAGGCGTGATGTTCAGCAATGCACAGCCTTTAGCAAGACTCTCGGCCGAACTCGCCGGTGCCCGTGCCGCGGCATCGGCCGGCGGGTGAGCGCTGAGTCCCAACACCAGACAAGCCGGACCATGACCAAGAGCACAACCTCGATCGATGGCCTCGCGTGCCTTTGTCAGCGACACCGGCACACCCAGCCCTTGCAGATAAGCCAGTCCCACCTCAGTGCAGGCCGCGCCGTCATTGAGTGAGCAACCTTTCGCCAGCAAACTTTTAGCCATCGTATCCGAACGCGCCACGCCCTGGCCATACTGATACATGGCGCTGGCCTGGGTGCACGATTTTGCGTAATTCAACTCACAGCCATGCTTGAAGAATCGCAAGGCCGAGGCCGGCGCATTGTCTTTCAGAAAAATCAACGCGCTGGTGTGACAAAACTCGGCATCAGTCTGACACTTTGAAAACAGCGTTTCTTCGATGGGCGAGTTCTGCATGGTACTTTCAGCAAGTGGTTTCGCAACGGCTACGGCACCGTCATTAGGCGCGGCACCCGGAGCCGCCGTGCCAGCGACTTCCGCCGAGGGCGTTGCTCCTGCGTCGGGCCGAGGCGCAGAGTCTGGAGCAGCGGCCACAGTTTTGGCTTTGCCCATCACATCCTCGCGCTTGATTTCAGGCGCCAGCTCCAGCAGCTCATTCGGAACTGCAGACGCTTGCTCGGCAGCCTTCTTGGCAAGATCAATCGGTTTGGTTAGCTCCGCGCCGCTTGCCTTCATACTGGCCTCTGCATTGGACGCTTTTTCCGCCAATGTCCGGCCCACGGCGCTCGAGAGAATAATCGCTTTTCCTCGTTCAAATACGTTTTGGGTTTTGGTCAAATTCACGAGTGTCACCGCTAAAATAAGGAGACCACCACCCATGATTCCGAAATTGGATTTCGACTGCTGAAGCAGCTCGCCAATACGACTGCCCAGCGTCCTATCGTCCGAGCTGGTGGCCTTCTGTTTCGTCAGGGTGCCCGAGGTTTTGAGTGAGGTCTGGGCGTAAATCATCTTCGTGTTGGTCTTCTCGGTACTCGAACCAGCGCCTTTTGCCGGCATCTCGATAAAGCGGGTTCTGACCATCGTAAAGAAACCAGTGGGTCCCTGGGCCGTATCGAGAGGTTCCAGGGCAATCGGCAGTCTGCCCTCGCCCAGCTCGACGATGGGCTGACTCATCGAAATACCACCGGGGCCCGTGACTTTGCCTATCGCCAGCAGCGTTTTCAAACCTTCGCCCTGAATATCGCCGACATGTATCGCGATAACGAGGTTGGATCCCTGGGGCAGTTTGAGCTGCAGCCGCTGGGCACAATTTACCGCCGTCACGACGCCCTCACCGTTAGCCGCGAATCCAAATACATGGATCTGCCCGGCCGAACCAATCTCGTGTCCACCGCACTCGGCAATAATGGGCAAGATTATGCCCTGGCTCTGACTAAATACCGTCAGGTTCAGTGATAGCAGAATCTCTTGCTGGGATTGCGCCGATTTCATGACCCTCACTTATCGGTTCGGCCTTTTGGAAAGTTAAAATGTCGACCAAGTGTCAGAGCACCGTGGACTGAATTTTACTGGCACTCGTTGTCTAAAAAGACCGGAGGTTATATCCTGGTGACAGGATGAAGAAGTCAAAACCCCTTCTTTTTTTCACGGCTCTCGCGCTCATGGCGACGGGCCATGCTTTGGCCTGGGACGGCAACAAGTGCGACCAGTGGCGCAACATTAAACACAATCGCCGGCCTTTTCCGTTTTCGATCAGCACCTCCACCGCAAAGTGGGGTACATCGACGAGTCAATTCACCACCTCTTCGGGCGCTTGTGCCCTCTTTGGACTGCGCGAGCAGCGCGCGGTGTTCATCGCTGAGAACTCCGAACAGCTGTCGCTGGAAACTGCCCAAGGCCTGGGCGAGTACCTCGACGCGCTGGCTCAGCTTTCGGGCTGCGAAACTGTACAGAGCCAGACTCAGTTTAAAACCGTCATGCAGAAAAATTACGCCACACTTTATCTCAATGGCACTGACATGGCTTCCGCACCAAAGATTGCCGCAGGCATTGATCGGTTGATTCAAGGTACGCCCGGATTAAGTCACATTTGTCAGATTCCAGAAAGTTAATCAGGCGAACACAGAACCCAGTCCCACAAATGCTTCACCGCCTGCGCAACCGAGTTGTTGCAGTTGGTGGGCCATGCTAAAATAAAATCATGAAAACAGCCGCCGGAATGCTTGCCTTGCTTTTCACTACTCTACCGGCCACGGCCCTTGCCATGGTGAACGGGCGCACGGTGCCCGACACCTACCAGCCCGCGGTCCAACGCGTGAATATTGGAAATGGCTACTGCACTGGCACTTTTGTGGGACCCCACACGATGCTTACGGCGGCCCACTGCATGCGCGAGGCCGGAGCCTCGGGTTCGTCTGGATCGGGATCAAGTCTCAAGATGCGGGTAGGAGGCATCGCGCCGTCTGGCTATCGCGTTCCCAAGCAATATGGAACTGGTGGCGGCAACAACTATCCTCTCGATATCGCTGTTGTCGAATTTCCGCATGACAGCCGCGCCTTTGCAACGGCCGACATCAGCACTAAAGCGCCCAGCGTTGGCGATCGTGTCGAAATCGTCGGCTACGGCCTGGCACGGCATGACGATGGCAGCTCGGGCGGCGTGCGCAGAGCTGGTACGAACGTGATCAAAATGCACGACATGGGCCAGCTGCTGGTGCAGTGGAACGCGGGCGAGGAGCCGGCACGGGCCTCGCCACTGCCAGGTGATTCCGGTGGACCGCTCTTCAACGGCGATGGTGAGCTGGTTGGCACGGTGAACGAAGGGTCGGGCGCCGGCATGCGCTCGGGCGGACACACCCAGTACATGGGAGCGTTCGTCGATGTAAATGACCCCGAGATCAAGAAATTTTTACGCGACTCCGTACAGGCCTTGGGCGGCAGTGCGCCGTCGCTTTATCGTGGCGCGCCCGGCGGCAAAGTCAACACGCCAGCATCAGCAGCCGGCACTCCCGTCAGGTAGTCAAGCCCGTGCTCACCCCTGCTTGTATCGCGATCATCGCCGGAATTACGCTCTCGCTGACGGCGTCGTGGGCGCAGGACCAGCCCATCGCACCAGTACCCGAGCCGCGCGGCCTTGAACGGGCGAAGATCGACCTCGGGCAAAAGCTTTTCTTCGACAAGCGCCTCTCCCGCGATGGTTCGATGAGCTGCGTATCTTGCCACGAGATGACAGAGAAGGGTGCGGGCGCGCGTCCGGGCGTGAGGAAAGACAAGAACGTCGAGGGACACGAGATCGCCACCAACAGTCCCAGCATTTACAACGCCTGGTTCGGACTTCGGCAGGGCTGGCACGCCGACAGCGAGACGCTTGAAACGCTCATTAGCCGGCCTCTTGTAAATCACATGAATCGGCCGCCGCCGCCCGGGCAGAAGCGCGACGCCAAAGACCAGCACGACGCCGAGGTCGAAACCTGGAAAGAAGTTATCGAACGCCTCAGGAACGTGCCCGCCTACACGCGCGCATTCTCGTTTCTCTACGACGACGGTGTCACGCGGCCCAATATAGAAAATGCACTTGCCCAGTATATGTCCGCACTTCTTCCTAGAGGCTCACGGTTCGACGAATATCTCCTGGGCCATCAAGACGCCATTACTCAGCCCGAAAAGCAAGGCTACACACTTTTCAAATCATTCGGCTGCGCGGCTTGCCATCAGGGACGCGGCGTCGGAGCAAACATGGTCGCCGAGTTCGGCGTAATGCTCGAAGGGCAGGATGCGACGGGCCAGCCGTCTCATACGCGCTACAAGGTACCCAGCCTGCGCAATGTCACGCGCACCTTTCCCTATTTCCACGACGGTTCGGTTGCGGAACTCACCGAGGC
>JBBRLF010000023.1:0-23668 GCA_038231515.1 candidate division WWE3 bacterium | reverse complement strand
TTCAAAGGACACGTCGATGGCATCGAAGGCCTGATTGCCGAGGCCACCCTGGTCGTGCTGCCTTCTTATCGCGAAGGATTGCCGCGCACCCTGCTCGAAGCCGCCGCCATGGGAAAACCCATTGTCGCGACCGACGTTCCCGGCTGCCGCGAGGTGGTTGAGAATGGACTCAACGGATTCCTGGTGCCCCTCAAGGATGTTCCGGCCTTTGCCAATGCCATCGAAAAAGTTCTCGCCGATCCCGAGCTGGGACGCCGCATGGGCGTGAGTGGCCGTTCGAAGGTGGTGGCTGAGTTTGATGAAAAACAGGTCATCGCCGCCACCTTGAGCGTCTATAAATCGCTCGGCGTTTAATCCGTTTGACCCCCAATACCTGCGAGACAAGAGTCGAGCCAACATGTTTTATTGTCTCGAATTTCAAGCAATTGACCCACTATTAGGTGCAGTGAGGCCAGTTCGCTCCATGTAAACCTGACCGCATTAGTCGGTCTTGACGCCTCTCGAAAAGAGGCGTAAATATCCGTCCAGTTCGAAACTGGAAGGAAGTGATTTTATGAACTCCATCAAAAAACTGAACTCTCCAAAACGTATGACGAACTTCGCCACCATCGTGGCCCTGCTCGCCGTTTCATTAAGTCTAAGTGCCTGTGGCAAAGATCTTAAAAGCGTGGCGAAAGCCGCAACCAAGGAGCTGGGGGTGCCCGTCGTAATCAATACCGATGCGACTGACATCTGTGCGGAAAAGCAGCTTTCGCAGCTGTTCGAGCAGTACAAGGATTTGAGCAGCGACGACCAGCGCTCGGCCAAGCGTCTGTTGCACGCCACCAAGGGCATCACGGTAAATGGCACGGTGAACACCGCGAAGTGGACCGGTGCGGCCACCTATCTTTATCTGGGCAGCTCAAGCACCCGCAAAATTCTGACCGACAAGCGCAAGCTTGACGGTACGGCACCCAAGACCCAGCTCGAGAAAAAAGAAGGCGAGGCGATCACGATCACCACGCAAGGCGCGGTGGACGAATCCAATAAGACGGTTTACGCCGTCTTCGATCGCAGCGTCTACGACATGATCGATACCGAAGACAGCGCGGTGCTCAAGAAAGCCCTGAACACCGGGGCCGCCGTCGAACGGGGCAAAACCTACGGGCCGATCATCGACTGCGGCGCTCTGGCCAACGTGCACGATTTATTCTAAGCGGGATTCATGGAATACGGCGGTGCGGAAGGTCAGTCCTTTCGCGCCGTTTCTTTTTGCAGCCAGGCCTGAAACATCAAAATATCCCAAAGCCGATGCTGCCAGTCGCGCGCGCCGCTGACGTGCTCCTGCCACAACGCCCGCACCGCCCGCACATCGAAATACCCCTCGCGCTTCAAACGTTCGGGCGAAAGCAGCTCCTCGCACCAGTCGCGCAGCGGCCCCGAGAGCCAACGGCCCACCGGAATCGCGAAACCGCTCTTGGGACGATCGATCAGCGCACGCGGCACATATTTGTCCAGCACCTGCCGCAGCAGCCACTTGCCCTGGCCGTCGCGGATCCGTAGATTTGCGGGCAGGCGCCAGGCGAATTCAAAGAGCTGGTGATCCAGAAAAGGCACCCGCGTCTCCAGACTCACGGCCATCGCCGCGCGATCCACCTTCACCAGAATGTCATCGGGCAGATAAGTCAGCGCATCCACGCACTGCATGCCCGCAAAACCTTTACCCAGCTTCGGCCACTGTGGGGGCCGCAGCGGATAAACGTCGGGCTCGCTGGCTCCGAGCACCAGGCTTGCCGGATGCTGCGTGTGTGAACGCAGTCGTAAGTAAACATCTTCTATTGATTCCGAGTCGAGCAGATCCAAAATCTTGTGCAGCTTATCGAGCGGCTGGCGCACCTCGGGCGCCAGCGGCGCCAGCAGTCCGAACAGGCTCTGCAACGCGGGGTCACCCACGCCGCCAAAGCCGCGCGCCGCCAGCTTGCGCATCAGCAGGGGCATCAGCCGCAGCTGACTCCAGATGCGCTCGGCCCAGATATAGCGGTTGTAGCCGGCAAACAGCTCATCGCCCCCGTCGCCGGAAAGGCTGACCGTGACCTGCTTGCGCGCAAGCTGTGCCACGAGCAGGGTGGGCAGCTGCGAAGAATCCGAAAACGGCTCGTCGTAGATCGAAGGCAACCGCGGCACCACCTCCAGCACCTCGCGGGCCGAAACATAGAGCTCGGTGTGCTCGGTACCGAGATGCGCCGCCACGGCCCGGGCCGCGTCGGCCTCGTCATATTCCTTCTCGTGAAAACCAATCGTGAACGTACGCACCGGCCGCGCGCTTTGCGCCTGCATCAGCGACACCACGACCGATGAGTCGACACCACCCGACAGAAATGCACCCAGTGGCACATCAGCAACCATCTGCTGCCGCACCACCGTACGCAGACGACCGTCGAGCTCACGCACAGCCTCGGCATCTGAAAGCTCCAGCGGCTCATTGAAGCCGGCGCTCGCCATGGCCGCCGCCGACCAGTACTCTTGAAAAGTCGGAAGTGCCCCCTCGCCGGCTTTGAGCGAAAGCAGGGTGCCCGGTGGCAGCTTGTGGATATCGCGATAAATCGAATACGGCGCCGGAATACAGTTATAGCGCAGCAGCAAAGGAATGGCGTCACGATTGATCTGGCCCCGCCAGCGCGGGTGCGCCGTCAGCGCCTTGAGCTCGGAGCCAAATAAGAAGCTGCCATTACTCCAGCCGTAATACAGGGGTTTCTCGCCAAGCCGGTCGCGGCTCAGATGCAAGACCCGAGACTCGCGATCCCACAGGGCAAAGGCGAACATGCCGGTAAAACGCTTGAGCGCCTCGAAGCAACCCCACTGTTCGAAGGCCGCAAGCATGACCTCGGTATCCGAACCCCCGCGAAACGAGTGTCCCAGCGCGCTCAGCTCGGAACGCAGCTCCCGAAAGTTGTAAATTTCGCCATTGAACACGATCGCGAAGCGTCCGTTGGCCGACAGCATCGGCTGATGGCCTTCGGCCGAAAGATCGAGAATCGACAGCCGCCGATGCCCCAGCCCCACACCGGCGCTCTCATCCACCCACGTGCCCGCGTCGTCAGGGCCGCGATGGCTGACTGCGTCTGCCATCGCCGCCGCGGTGGCCCGATAGGTTTCGGCACGTAGTTGCCGTCCCGGCTCAAGAAATCCGGCTATTCCGCACATTTTCCTGAGCCGTCTTGGAAGAGAGAAAAAGGATGAGCCCAATCATGATGGGCAAGACTTGCAAGCGAAACCGCACGGCCGCACCGAGATTCTGAAACGAGACGAAGCCATAGAAAACACTCCAGATCAGAATCAGACACGTGGCCCAAAGCGCCAGATCGTCGCGCAACGCCACCAGGGCGCCTCGCTTGATGGCAACCAGAAGCATTGAGAGCAAGATCAGATTTTCCATGCCGGCCAGCACTCCGAATAAATTCATCACCTCGCCGGGAAGCGGGCGAAAGAGCGCAGTGAACATGCCAAGCGGCGCAAAGGAGATCAGTGAACTCACGCTGGTAAAGGCGGGCGCATTCAATGCCGAGCCCCCCTTGTTCCACGAGTGAGAGATACTGTGGGTATTTTGAACAGCGATCGCGATCGACTCAATCTGGAAGGCCTTGATGAATTTTAAAATAGCGAACTGCGCCGCCGCGCCGAAGGCCCCGGCCATGATAACTTTGGTGATCAGGTTTTTCGTGCGCCAAAGGCTGACCAGCCCAAACGGCGCGATGAAAATAGCCGCCGACCAGACGCGAATTCCCAGATTAATGCCCAGCCCCAATGCCATGGGCACGGCATACGACAGCTTGTGACGCTTCATCCAGCCAATCACGCCGTAGACGTAAAGAGCGATGCCGAAGAGATGAATCGGATCTTTGCCTAAAATCGAAGACCAAAAAATGATCGAAGGGGTCAACATCAGTATGTAAAGCAGACCCAGTATCGGGCGCCCCAGGTAGATGACATAGCCGCGATAGATGATATAAACCCCAAGAAAACCGATAAGCGACGAGATGACCTTGAGCGCGTGGTAGGAATCATAAACTGGCAAGGTGTGATTGAAGATCCACATCACCGCCGAGATCAGCTCGGTGCCCCTGCCGATGTCAAGTATGCCGAAGTCAAAAGTCCTATCCATGGCGATCTTATGATAGCTCATGGCGTCGAGTGGATAGTGAAACTCGTAGATCAACATGAAACCCAGAGTAACCGTACAACGTACCATCCAAAGGCGCAGCAGATGCTTCTTGTCCAGCGATGCGACTGGCCAGAAAGGAATGCTCAGGGCGATGCCAATGGCCCAGAGTACTCCGATAATATAGTCGGTCGCCATGTCGGGACTGTTAATTCGCTTACCCAGAACGGTGATCCATTTCGAATACTCGGGAATGAGCGCGCCAACCGCGATTCCGGAGAAAAGAAAAAGGAATGGCAGAATTTTTTTCAATGCTGAGGATCTGAGCATGCCCAAACCAGTATAAGCCGCCCCTCCCGTCGCCGCACCCGGCAGAATCTTCCGTCGTCATTTACAATTCGGGCGCAGGCGGGCAAGGTGACTCCTACTAGCGAAAGGGAATCACTATGACGGCAGAGCTCATTGGTCTTTCAGTTTCACCCTATACCGAAAAAGCGCGCTGGGCCCTGGACCATCACCATTTCCCTTACCGCTACAATGAACACCTTGTGCTGTTCGGCATGCCTGCCCTGCGCTTCAAAATCCGGCGGTTTACCGGCGACGTGACCGTACCGGTGCTGATCGACGGGTCTAACCGCCTGCTCGACTCCTTTGACATTGCCCGTTTCGCCGATGAGCGGGGCAGCTCGGCAAAGCTGTTTCCTGCCCAACATGCGGCCGCACTGGAGCACTTCCGCGCCTTGAGCGAGGAAGGGATTGATGCGGGACGCGCCATCTATCTGCTCAAGCTTGCCACCGACCGCGAGGCTCGGGTTGAATCCATCCCACCCATGTTTCCCAAAGTCCTGGACCCGGTGATGATGCCGCTGGTTTCGCTTGGCATCGGTTACATCAGCCGCGAGTTCGGCGTGGACGCCGCGGCCCGCAGCCGCAGCGAAGATCGCCTGCGCGTGGTTTTACTGCGGCTGCGCGAAGAACTCAAAGCCGCTGGCGGCAGCTATCTGCTGGGCAGCTTCTCGTTTGCCGACGTACTTATGGCCGTGGTCTTGCAAATGGTCGAGCCCGTGGCCCAAGCCTATATGCCGCTGGGAAAAGCGACCCGGCATTGTTTAATGGCCGAGCCGCTCAGATCCGAGTTTGCCGATCTGGTAAAATGGCGTGATGAGCTCTACCAAAAGCACCGCCTGCGGGGCAACTCGTGATCATCCGGCTGATTCGCTTTGTCCTGGGAAAAATCATTCTTTTCTTCGACGCGCTCTTTCGTCCCAAGCCCTTCCAACGTTCGCCGGCCGAGCAGGCGAAAGTCGATGAGCAGACCCGAAAGCTTGCGCTCTATCATTTCATGGCCTGCCCTTTCTGCGTGAAGGTGCGGCGGCATCTGACGCGCCGGAATCTTAATATTGAGCTTCGAGATGTTAAGCGGGAAAAGAAATTTGATAAGGAGCTGATGGCCGGGGGCGGAAATTTTCAGGTACCCTGCCTGCGCATCCAAAATGACGACGGCACCGTGCGTTGGCTTTATGAGTCCAGTGATATTGTGGCTTATCTCGACGAGCGGTTTCCTTAGGTTTGCGGCTTCTTGGGGCATGAGTCAGAAAATAGAGAGCCGCACTAGGAGTCCGGTCCACCACTTTTCCTCCATGTATTGACAATAGCCGCCACCCTGCTTACTTCTGACAACGGGGGTCCACCATGAAATTTCTCTTCGCACTCGTTGTCGTAGCGCTCGTTACCACTGTCACCGCATTCGCCGATCCCGGCCACTGGCAAGGTAAACAGCGAGCCGTCGTCTTGCTGCTGGAGTGGAAAAACCAGCCCGCCAAACACAGTGTCGCGGAAGTAAATGAAGTTTTCTTCGGCGAAGGCAAAAGCAGTGTCCGCGATTTTCTGCGCGAGAACTCGGCGGGTAGCGCGGATCTCACCGGCGACGTCCGCAACTGGCTGCGCACCGACCAGTCGTGGAACGGCTCCACAAGCTGCGATCTCGATGCCATCGTCAATGAAGCCTGGCACAAGTTCAGCCGCGCCATCAACGTCGCCGATTACGACTCCGACCACGACGGCAAGATCGACAATCTTTTCATCGTGCACTCGGGCCGCATCAACAGCGACCGCGTGGGCCCGAGCTGCGCGTTCACCGACAGCAGCTATGCCAACCATACCATCGTGTTTCAATCCGAGGGCCTGGGCAGCATCGGCGAGCAGATTCCCATTGGCTTTTACCTGCACGAAGCGGGACATGCCTACTTCGGCTTTCCAGATCTTTATAATGACCATTATCATGGCCACTACGGCATCGGCATGTGGGGCATGATGGGGCTGGGCGCCTGGGGCACGGACAATCGTATGCGTCGTGAAGACATGTTCCGCACCCCTTCGCACTTCGAGCCCTATAGCAAGGTGCAGATTGGCTGGCTCAACCCAACCGTTGTCGCCAAATCCACGCAGCACGTCTCGGTGCGCGCCGTCGAGACATCGGGAGACCTCGTTGCCATTCCCGTGGGCAGCAATACCTCGTATTATCTGGAATACCGCTCGGCCCAGGGTTTTTCGCGCGACCATCGCGGCCACGGCCTTTTGATCTGGAAAAACTACGAGCTCATTCAGGCTGACGGCCGGGACGATCTTAATCACGGCCACGATCTGGGCCACCGCCCCGTGCCGCCCAACGACGAAAACTTCGGCGACGACAGCGACCCTTTTCCGGGCAGCGGCAACGTAACCTTCTATGAAGATCGCGATGCGCACGTGCGCATCGAAAACATCGCCCAGTTCGCCGACCACATGGAATTCGACGTGCGAATGCTAGACGGCTTTAAAGCCCGCAGGTGGAAACGGCCGCACCCTGCTCCGTTGGACTTTCAAGGCATCGACTTCAGCCCGCGCCCGATGGATTTTTAAGAAGGCGGATTGTGGACGTCGGTATTCGGGTGTCGGACACGCAAGTGCCTGTCGTCTGAAACCCGGTTATTTTACTGAGCTGGTGTCTGCGATGGCCGGCTAACAAAGCCACCACTGCGTTCAGTGCCCACGACGCCGTCTTTGGGCGAGGCAGAGGCCGGCTTGGCCGCCGACCGATCTTCTTCCGTCTTATACGACGGGCCCGTCAGATTGCGATCAGCCGCGTTCAGCACGCCATGCAGCTGGGCCATCGACTGAATCGACTGCGTCTGTTCAGCCGAAAGCAGCATCAGGAATTTTGGACCCAAGCCCGCGCGAATGTCGAGCGTCGTCATTGGCTTGTCCGACACCCGATAGCAATAGATCGTGTTGTGAGTCGCCGTGCGATACTCGTCAAACGCCGTGAACTTGAAGACAACTTGCTGAACGGTAACCGTACGACCGCTTTCAAAAGACGTGGACGACGACGAGGATGCAGGAGCTTCGTCGAGCTGAACGGAGTCGGTGACTTTCGGCATCGTCGGACGTTCCATCACGGCCGTGCAGCTGGCGTAGCCGGCTGCGGCGCGCGGGTCATTGCCTGAGCGAAAGTTACCATCGAGAGCGGCGCCGTCGGGAATCAGCAGCCCGTTGCGAAAGCTCATCTCATAATTTTGGGGAATCGGAGCATTTTTTGGAATAACCAGATTTGCCGTCGGAAGCCCTTGCAGCCAGGCGTTCTCCTGCACTCGAGACATCTTCATGTCCAGGGGCGCGGCCATGTTGGCGGCAAATGCCGTCTTCGCAATAAAAAACACAGCCAAAGCAAAACGACTCATCTTCATAAAAACTCCTCTTCAATCTCTGCTTGTTACTAAGCAAGCGCGATACCAAGTTTTTACCCGGCGATTTCCAGCAGTTGTAAATCGGCTGGAGTCAGGGTTTTGGAACACTGTTAAATAGTTAGACAAGCCCGAGTTGCGACTGAACTGCCCAAAATCCAGCAGCGGCTGTGTGCTATCCTTAAAGCGATGGGGGCAAACGCGCATATTTCAGCGATACTGGCGATCGGGCTTTCTGTCCTGAACACAGGGGCGCGGGCCGAGCCGGGAAAGCCGGCCGGTGCATTAGCCGCCACCCCAGCCGCCACGAGTGCAGCGGCAGCGACACCGTTACCTACTTCGTCGCAGACACAGGCACCAGCGCAGCCGCCCACCCCTGTAACTCGTGCCACAACTTCTCCAGCCGCCACAACTTCTCCAGCCGCCACGCCTTCACCCGTGACAACGGTTGCAGCGCCCAGCCTTCCGTCCATTCCACCCGGCGCCATTCTACCGGGTACCTGGCGCGCCTGGTATATTGGAACGCCGACTCAGCTCATTGTGGTCAAAAACATGGCGCACGAAAAGTCAGTCTCGGCCGTCGATGCTCCCTTTGTTCAGCCCAGCATTCTGCGTCGCTACCTGGTTTCGAAGAACAAGGACTTTATGCAGTTCGGCGAGCAGGGCGCGCTGGAAATGGCCATCGACGAGGCTTGTAAACTTTACGCGCGCACGCCGGAAAAACTTCCAGTGCGCACGATTGAAGAGGTTGCCCGCGAATTTCTAGGCGAGTTCGGCGCAGATGCGATGCTCAAGCATCCCGATAAGAATACGCCCTATTTCGTCGGAGCCGCGCTCTCGACGCTCGTCAAGCCCGAGAAGATCGCGCTTTCGACGTCGCCGCTGAAGTTCAACGTCGTCTCGGCGGTCGCTTCGTGTAAAGAAACCCCCGGCAAGCGCTATCACTTCGCGCAGAAACGCGCGTTCAACACCCATGTTTCAAACAATGTGCGGGCGCTGACCTGGCTGATCGAGAAATGGATTGTGGCCAATATCGAAGCCGCCAAAGATGACGCGGCCAAAGATGCGATGAAAGGGCGTTCCCTGGGCGTATCGATCAAAGCAATTCGCCAGACTCTGGCGCAAATGCGGGAATATCAGGTGTGGCTGCGAAGTCCGGAAGGCAAGCTTCTGGGCGGCGGCGTCACCTGGGATGCGCCATTGGTGCCTATGGCCCAGGCTTATGCGCGTAGCCTTACGACAATGCTGGAGACCCAGCTTTCCACACTGGAACGAGAATATGCCAGCGGCGAAGAGAAAACCCCGGCTGCATTTCCACACATCGAACCCGAAACCGTTATCCTGGACGAAGACCTGGACGTGTTCCTAACAGAGAAATAACGCGACGCAGGGCAGGTTACTTCTTTGCGCCCGCTTCTTCAGTGCCGTTTTCCTGGCCATGAATGACCTCGCCGTTTTTAATTTCCAAAGCCTGGTAAACCTCAGGCTTTTTCAGGCTGTCGTCGAGATCATCAAGAATTCGGTCTTCTTCAAGCTGCGAAAGCTTTGCCTGGGGCGGCGCCTGGGTTTCTGAGGCATGTACGATAGAGACGAAGACCAGGAGCAGACACATGATGGCAGCCGAGATGTGAAGTAATTTCATTCCCGCCATTCTGTAAGAAATACACGGCGGAATCAACTTTTTTCTCGCTTGCCAGCGGGCCTCCGACGACGTTAGCTTTTTAAAAATTCCGAAACAGGGGGCTCAAATTTATGATCCGTATATTAAGCGTCATTCTCGCACTCGGTCTCATGAGCGGTTCGGCACTCGCTGCCAACACCGCACGTCCCATCGAATCGCTGCATGACCTTCCCGCAAAGTGGGAAGGTGTGGCTGGTGGCTTGCTGACCAAAATTCCAGCCACCTTCACGATCGACAAAGTTACCAAAGTCACCCGCAACGACAGCGGCGACGGCAGCACCTTTTCGGCCTTGTATGACGTCGAAGCCACGCTGAACATGGGCGACCGCAAAGTTGCCGTGGCGCAGCTGAGCCTGAATCGTTATGCCGCCAACGGCAACTACGAAGTCGTGCTGTTCACCAACGACGAGCTCGCAGGCAATCTGTTTGCCGGCATCATGTACGACGAAGCCAGCGACAGCTGGCTACTGCGCGAAATTCCGCGCACGGGCGAACGCCGTTTCTCCTTCACGGCTCCAGCAAAGCACGCGGCTCACTAAGAGCGTTTGTCTCGCTTAAGTCTTTGGAGCTTTCTGTTTTTCGTGGCGAGCATGGGGTTTTATCTGCCCCGTGCTCCGCTCACGAACTCAGGCCAATGGTGTGATCTTCTTCTGGCCCTTGCCTTGGCCTCGCGACTACTCGAGCTGCTTCGCCAAAACGAGGCGCCCAAATTTCGAAGCGGCGCGCTTTTCTGCGCCATCTTGTTCGGCGCCTGGACGTTTGGTTCCACGCTGGTGAACCACGCTCCCTATGCCCTTACCCTGGGAACCTTTGAGCTCAGCGCCATCTTCTGGCTCGCAACCCAGCTTGCCACCCCGCCCCTTCAAACGAAACCACGCGATAAGCTGCTACGAGCCTGGATCGTTTCGGTCTGTGTGCTGGGCGCCCTGGGTTTTATCGGCAACGCGCTCGACCTCGCGGGCATTGCCAACGCGCTTGCCGGCAGCTCGGGCGCATTTCAGACGCGCATAAGAATTCAAGGGCCCTGTATTACGCCAAACATGCTGGCCTCGCTTGGCCTGGTGCCCTGGCTGCTGCTTTACGCGCCCACGGAAAAGCCACTCTTTGGCCGCCGGCCGCGCCGGTGGCTGCTGGCATTTCTCTCACTCACCCTGCTCTTTACGCTATCGCACACGCTGCTCGCAGTCGCACTCGGCGTCTGTATCTTGCGTCGCAAAGACTCGAAGTGGTGGCTAGGCGCCGGAATTCCAGTGATCGTCGCCCTGGATTTTCTTTCGATACGGTTTCACTGGACCTCGGCCGAGCAGGGAATCGCTCCGTCGCTTACTGCTGGAATGCGCTGGCTCGTCCTGGGGCAGGCCTGGCGCGCTACGCTGGCCCATCCCCTCTGGGGCTCGGGCCCCGGCTCGCTGGTCACGTTGGCCGATTACCGCTTCAACGCTCATAACACGCCACTGGCGATTGCCGCCACGCTGGGACTACCTGCGCTTGCAGCCTTCGGGGGCTGCGTTTTTCTGGCCCTGCGCAAAGCGCGGGCGGCTCGCAAGCCCTCAGGGGATCTTCAGCACGTGCTCACTGCAGCCGTCCTCGCGTTGCTTTTTGACTCACTCACGATGGACTTGCAGCACGCCCGTCATTTCTGGCTGCTGCTGGGGCTGCTCTAGGCTAAGCCTAGTGCTTCTTTTCGAACACCTTGGGCAGAACCTCTTCCATTCGCAGATAGAACTCGTAGGGCGACAGGGCTTCCAAATTCTTTTTTCCCGAGAAGAACAGCTTGAAGCCCATGCCGAAGTGACTGCTGTTGCCATCCAGGCCGATGTCGGCGAAGAAAATTCGAACGGCTTCCTTGTCTTCGATGCCAGCGCGTTTGAACAACGGCTCGACCTCCTGACGTGAAAGTAAGCCGTCGTGATTTTTGTCATAAAGCGCAAACACCCGCTCCAGCAGCTGCGCATGGCCAAAGGCCACGGCCAGCTCGCCCGGATCCAGGCTGCTGTTGGCATTGCCACCCTGCTCCAGAGAGTCAAAGGTCATGAGCTTATCCCAGTACTCCTTGCGGATATGTTTGCCCTTCAAATTATTGTCTCGCGACCCGGTCAGGAAGAGATTGTTGCCCGTGCGGGGAAAAACCGTCATGAGCACGTTAAAAAAGTAAGACTTGCCCACAAGCTTGTCCGTGGTCAGCTCCTGCCTGCGCCTCACCTGAACGGCGAACTCGAGATCGGAAAGCAGATTGAACAGCTCGATCGTATTGAGCTTGCCGTCGCCATCGCCACCCTGGAAGACGCTGTCGTAGAATTTCTTGAGCTTGTCGGTGCGATCAATCAGCGGAATACCCGCCCTCATCACGGCTTCGCGCACGTCGGCAAAGGCCACCTTGCCGTCGTCGTGAAAGGACTGGGTCAGCTTGTCGACGAGATAAAATTTGAGTGACAGCTGCAGCCATTCGAGGTGCAGGTCGGCCTTGGAAAGGCTGTGCCAGTTGAGCCACTCATAGCGTCCGTACATCTGCATATTGAGCTTGTTGTGCAAAATTTCGAAGGTAAGCCTGGTTTCCTCATCGGCGTCATCCGGGCAAGGCACGCCCGCGGTAAAATCCATATCGTGCAAGGCGCCCATCAGCACGCCCGCCATCGACAGCTCCTTGCGGCTCAGCTTACCGTTGCCGTCACCGTCGGCATAGGGCCGGTCAAAAGACAGCAGCACCTTGGCCAGACCTTCGCGGGCTTCCACTGAGGTCTCGGGATATTGACGGGCCAGAATCGGCGCAAGCTCTTCGGCCGACAGCTCTTCATCGGCATCCATCCAGCCCAGCGTCGGAATGCGCTCGCTCATGCCTGACTCGACTTCTTTCACGGTCAATTTGCCGTTGTGATTTCTATCGAAGGAAAAAAGCATGTCGACAAGGTCTTTGGGGGCAAGCGCGGTACCGCTCAGCACCTTGCCGAACTGATCTTTGTACTTTTCAAAAACATTCGTCATGCCGGCCTGCGAGATGCCGTCTTTGTCCGCGTAAAGGTCATAAAACGCCGCAAGCTTTTTGATCGTCTCTTCACTCATGTGGCTGCCCGCCGCGGGCGTGGCCGAAGCGTTGGAGCCGTTTTCCTGAGCCACGATCTGCTTGTCTGCCCGTTCTTTAACCTGTCCGCATCCCGCAACCGCTGCCAGAACAAATGCGCTGATAATGAGATCGCTGTACTGCCCAAACTTCATGACGACTACTTCCTTACTGCTTTGACTACTGAAAACCTTTAATTCTTTTCCAGATTCGACTGCGTGAAAATCGAGTCGGCTGGAGTTCTCGCGCGATCGCGTTTTTCAATCTGAATCAGCGTGACGTGCTTGCTGAGCAAGTTCTTCATCTCCATGCGGTCAGCCATCCATTTTTTGTCGGATTCCTGATGCACGCCCGAAAGCGTCAGAACTTTTTCAAGCTCGTTGCCCTGGTTGTAGAACTCCGTGCGCATGGCCATTGAGTTGTCCTTGCGCACGAGCATGATCTTTTTCGAATAGGGCAGGCTGGTCTTGTCCACGTCGCCTGCGGGCACGCCGACCAGCTCATAGCAGTCCGCGCCTTCGTACTTCTTGCTGCCCGCCACCGTGTAGGTAAAACGGTCTTTGGTGTCGACGCTCAGGTCGCCGGTCGTGAAGTCGCTGCCCAGAAAAGCCTCGTCTTCATTACCGCCCTTGATACGACGCACTTTTTTGATTGCGGGCAGATAAAGCCACTGGTCGCCCTGCTTGCCTTTTTCGATGATATTGAGCAGCCCGGTGCCACGAATGTCGGCGGGTTCTGAAAACTTGATGAGGAGCTTGGCCTTTTCTTCGCCTTCGCGCTTGAACCAGACCTTCATCTTGCGGGCGTTCTCTTTGCCGTCGGCATCGATGAGCTTCATGACGTAAGTCGACTCTTCAGCCTTGGCATAGACGTTCTGCACGGCTTTCTTGAGAATTTCGTCCACGCTCGGCTCGGTGGCGGCCTTAGCATCTACCCAGATAATTCCGTACGACAGAATGGCAACGATAAGACTGCTAAAGGCGACTTTCATGGCGAAGCTGACCTTCCTTTCATCGAGATGATGAAGTTTACGATGGTTGGTTATGAATTCTGGTGGCACCAGACGCATAAGAGCTGGCAGCACAAGTAGCGAGAGTACCAGCAGTGAGGCCATCGTGAAACACATGAGTGTGGCAAAGATGTGAATCGAGCGGAAGTTAGAGAAAAACAGGACGCTGAACCCGACCATCGTGCACATGCCGCTGTAAATCATCACGCGGCCAGTCGACACAATGGCCTTCTCGATTGCCGAGTTGATGTCCTTGTTTTTGCGGTACATCTCTTTGACGCCGGCGATGAAGTGAATGGCATAGTCGACGCCCATGCCCATGGCGACGCTGGTAATAATTGCCGTGGCGAAGTCCAGACGAATGCCGGCGTAACCCATGAGCCCGAAGTTCATCATGCAGCCGACCGGCAATGTCAAAATGGTTAAAAAGCCTCTGACGATAGAGCGCTGGCTCACCACGATTAACAGAAAGATGGCCAGAATCGCGATCAGCACGTTCTGCAGCTTGCCCCACACCAGATATCTGGTGATGGCAATCGAGTGCACAAGGTCGCCGCCAATACGCAGCCGGGCGCTGTCGCCAAAACGGTCCTGTGCAAAGCCTTCGAGCTTCTGGTAGATCAAATCGGCCGTTTGTGTGTCGTGCACGCCGACCGTGATGTTCACGCGAAGTTTTTGGTTATCCGAAGTCAGCATCGTCGTCATGGGGACGCCACTGTCAGACATGCTTAGCAAGAGCAGATACTGGGCGATGGCATCGCTGCCTTCGGGCAGCGCGTGCTTGGATTTAGGGTCAATCAACGCATGCACTTTTTTGATGATGTGCACGATCGAAAACGTATGACTCACATCCGATAATGTCCTGGCGTCTTCTTCGAAAAGGGCGACCTTCTCAAGAAAGAGCGGATCAATGGCGCCGCCCGGGTGGTTGCTATCGAGCATCACGTCAAACTGTTGCGTGCCGCCAAAGGCCTTGTCCAGACGCTGGGTCACGTCGCGCACCACGCTGCCCTTGGGCAGCATCGAGACGTTGTCGAAGCCAATTTCAATGTGCTTGGCATTGGCCATTGCAACCGCCAGAATGACGGGCACAAGCAGAACGATGGGCAGCGAAAAGCGTGCGACAAACTTGGCCGTGGCGCGCAAAAAGCGATCCATGAGCGTCTCAAGATCGGCGCCCTTCATGGCGCCGTGCAAACCGCCTTTGAGGCCACCTTTAATCGAGGCTCCCACGGTACGCACCAGCGCGCCAGTAATCGGGCCGGCAACCGGCACGTGATACAGCGTAAAGGTGGCAAGGTGATGGGCCGTACGAATACCGCCGACAACTTTGCTTTCGAATTTTTTCGCGGGCTTGCTCAGCACCTTGAACAGTGCGGGAATCAAAACGAGCGCGACGAACATGAGAATGACCGTGCCGATACCCATGAAAATACCGAAATGCTGGATGGGACGAATCTTAAACGTCACCAGACTCATGCCGCCGGTGAAGGTCGCCATGGTGGCCATGAACAGCGGCGAAAATACGCTGGAAACCGCTTTGGACAGCGCCAGGCGAAAGGTATGTCCCGCGGCCGTCTGTTCGTGGAGCGTGTGGTAAACATGAATGCAATATTCGCTGCCGATGACCACCAGCACGACGGGCAACGTGGCCGAGATAATCAAGATAGGCTCGCCATAGTAGCCCATCAGACCCATGGTCCAGATGATGCCCGTCACGATACCGCAAAGGGGCAGCACCACGCCGTTCCAGCTGCGGAAGATGGCGAGGAAGGAAACCAGAATTAGCAGCACGGCCAGCAGCACGAACACGACAATGTCTTTTTCGATGCTGGAGTTGAGCTCATAGTTGATCTCGGGGTCGCCCACGAGCGTGATGACCAGCCCGGGTACGCGATCGCGAAAGGGTTCCACCACCTTGGCAACCTGCTTGTGAATCTCGGCCAGATCGGCGCTATCGTACGCCGTGGCTATAATGAGCGACGTTCTAAAGTCCTTCGAAATCAGGCGGCCGTAATAAAATGCATCATGGGCAATGCGATCTTCGAGGGCCGCGGTTTCCGCGGTGCCCGAGGGAATCTTGTTCACGAGCTTTTCGCTCGCTATTCCGTCTGGAGTGTTGAGAACCTGCTTCACCGTCATGAGCGACATGACGCTTTCACGTTTGACGACCGACACGCCCTTTAGCGCCACAGTCAGACTCTTCAAAAGTTCCAGCGAATGGCCGTCAGTGACCCGGCGGTCTTTCTGAGCTTCCACGCTGATAATGACCTGCCGCATGTCCGTGGCAAAGGTTTTACGAACTTCTTTCACCGATTTGACCAGATCATTGAAGGCGGGCAGAGCGTCGTTATCGAAGCCGCGCGCAATCGTGATGCGTTTGATGCCGGGAATCATGGCCAGTGTGACGAGAAAAACTGCGATCAGGATATACTCAGCATACTTTTCGATGAATTTAACAAAGAACTTCATGTAATCCCTCTATAATCTCAGCTGCTCAGGGGTCCTAATGCACGCGAGGGACCAGTTCTGTTACGTCTGCATCCAATGAATTTAATGGGATTAATTCGGGGTCACGGTCAGATTTCCCTGTAAGGTTTTTGGAACCCTGACTAGAATCGATACACCTTGCTTAAAGCACTCCGCGCGCCCATCTTAACTTTGTTTTGTCTGACCACGCTTTTGCTGGCGTCGCCTATAACCACGGCCGCGAACGCGGCCGAATCCGCCGCGTCCGACGAACCGGCTGCGCCCGTTGAGTTCAAGGGACCCACCGGAAAATTCACCAACGTCTTTACGGGTTACAACCAGCGCATCGCGGGGCTGGCAACTTATCAGGAACGCTTCGACGCCGAACTTCAAGAGGACCTCAGCAACGGCACGTACGGCGCGCGCCTGCTGCCCTGGGTCTGGTGGCGCATGCCCGAAGCCACGGGCGCAGCCCCTCATAATAGCAAGGCCTTCTTCGAGCTGAAAGAGGGCTGGGTCGAACGCGCGTCGAGCAGCTGGGATCTGCGCGTGGGCAACCAGATCGTCGCCTGGGGCGCCGCCGACCAGATCAATCCCACCGACGTATGGAACGCGCGCGACTTATATGATCCCCTGCAAAGCACCAAGCTGCCGCTGGCCATGGCCAAGGTAAAGGTGCATCCCCAGACGCTGGAAAATTTTTCGCTCGAGGCGATCTTCACTCCGTTTTTTCGCGAGAGCCTCTTTCCAGTGGCTCTGCCCGGAGCGGCTACCACCATCGAAGTTACCGATTCACGCTGGCTACTGCCGGTTCCCACTTCTGTTTCAACCGGAGCCGGCGGCCTGACGGCGCCGCTGAATTTTGCGGTAACCGCGCCCAACTATCCGCGCACCTGGCAAGCGGGGGCCCGACTTTCGGTCTTGCGACTTGGCGGCTGGGACTTCTCTGCATCCTACTTCAACGGTGTCGAAAGCCTGCCCCGCATCGCCATCACGCGCCAGGGTTCGGCCAATACGCCGAATCTTCCCATTACGATTACGCTCAATCCCTCGTTTCACCGGCAAGAGATGTATGGTCTGGACGGCGCCGGCTCGGTGTCGCTCTTCGGCCACGACGTCGGAACACGCTTCGAGATCGGCTTTTTTGACCGCGACAACTCGCGCGCCGAAACCGCCCCCGCCGAATTCCAGCACGATCTAATTAAGGACAACTATATTCAGGCGGTGTTTGGCGCCGATTACACTTTTCCGAAAAAACTGCTCGGTACCGTGCTGTACGCCAACGCCATGTACGTCAAATACCAGACGATTGGCAGCAAAGAGCAGGCACCAGGACAGACCGTCATTACCGGCCTGCCCCAGACAAATCCCTGGGACAGCGACCTGGTCTTGTACCTGGAAGATCGCATCGGCTCGACATTCAAAATCACGGCCAATGGCATCTATAGCTTCGCGCATGGCGATGCCTACCTGAGTCCCGGCCTTTCCTACAACTGGACGGACAATCTGAAATCCGTGCTTGCTGGCGACATTTTCGTGGGCTCTCAAACCGGCTTCTTTGGCCAGTTCCACGATAATCGCCGCACCAATCTTACGCTATCTTACGTTTTTTGATGTAGATCGTCTTCTCAATGCTGGCATAGAGCATCCCTTGCGCGTCTTTCAGCTCGACCAGATAGACCCGATCAACTGATTTTTCGGTCTTGAGCGCTTCCCGAATTGCCGCGATCTCTTCGTCGGTCAGTACAAACCGCGCTTCGAGCGTGGTGCGCCCCGGCTTGCGAAAATGGATGTGGGCGCTCTTGTCCCAGACGATATAGCCCGGCCCCAGCACCCGCATCAGCATGAGCATGTATATCGGGTCAACCGCGCCATACATACTGCCGCCGAAGATCGTGCCGACGTAGTTGCGACTGCGCCACGAGAGGGGCAGCCGCACGCGTATTTCCTTGTAATCCCCGGCGATATACGTGACGCGGGCACCCGTGCCGAAGTAACAGGGGAACAAAATAAACTTCCAGCGCATCCAGCGGGACTCGAAAGACTCGGGCATGGGCGCAACTTATCGCATCATCGGGAGTTGAAAAATAAAAATCTATCTTTAGACTCGGCGAATGCTGAATCTTCTTGTCGCCCTGCTCCCGGTCGCCCTGTTTCCACTGACTATGGTGTCAGCCAACCCGTATCCCGATTCCCACCTCGTCCCCAACGACGATCTGCTTCGACGGCACGTGCAGCTCCAGGCTTCGCAGCTGCTATCGAGCCGCCGCCTGCGCAATGAGGGGCTTGGCGTGCTGCGAATAAGAGTGGACTGGGATGCCGCCACTGAAAAATATACTGTCGCAAATCTCGTTCGCGAAGATTCGGGCACCCGCGCACTTTATGCGCGCGCGGCCACGCCAGATCCACTGGGAAGTTTTAAAGGCACCTTGCGCGACGCCGTGACGGGGGCCCCCCTGAGCTACGACTCGATTGGTACCGGACAGGAGTTTCGCCGGCTCACGCGCGCCATCAGCTTTCGCTTTCCGCTCGTAAATCGAAAAGTGCGGTTTGAAATGCAGGCCGAAAATCCTGTTACCGGCGTGCTTGAAAAGGTGGTCGATGTCGAGCTCGCGCCCAGCCAGGCCCGTCGCGCGGCGGCCCAGCCCGCACCCATCGTGCGCCAGCTCAGGCAGGCCCTCAAAGAACCCAAGCTCGTCGTGAATATCTACGCCGACGGTTACACGAGTGAAAACGAAGAGCTTTTTTTCAAGGACGCAACTCATGCGGTGCAGGCGCTGGTGGACAATCAGTTTCCGATGGTCGACCACTTTGACGTGCGCGCCGTGTTCAGCCCTTCGCAGCTCGAGCTGGGGGCGCCGCGCGATCTTGGGCTGCCCATCGCCGAACGCGATTCAGCGCTGGGCCTCTATTACCCCTACTGGGAAAACTTCGGCCGCTGGTACAACGTCGTCTATCCCACGCGCGAAGAAAAATTTCGAGCAGCGGTGGGTCGCATTCCCTACGATTACGCCCTGGCTCTGGTGAACAGCGGTGAGTACTGGGGCATCGGCAACTACAAAGAGCTTTGCGCGATTCCGTCGCGCGGCAATCATTTTGAATATCTGCTGACCCACGAGTTTGGCCATTTTTTTGGTCTCAACGAAGAATACGAAGGTGGCGGCGCCACCGAGCTTGGCTTCGCGCCCGGCATCGAAGAGCCGTGGTCTCAGAACATCACCTTTCTGCGCGATCGCAGCCCCGCGGCCTTGAAGTGGAAAGCCTTTGCCCTGGAGTCCACGCCTCTGCCTACTCCCAATAGCCTTTGGGATTCGGCCACACCCTTGTACGGCGCTTATGCGGGTGGCTATGGCGACAGTGAGCCCCGCAGACAAAGCCACAAGCCGGGCAAGTCGTGCGTCATGGAAAGAGCCCCTGATTTCTGTCCGATTTGCCGGGCGGCCCTTGAGGCCAATATCACGCGGGATCTTGGGATTCATTGACAAGGCCCAGTTCCCTGCGAAAATCATCTTATGAAAAGCTTAATTTTGTTTTCGCTGCTGTGTTCGCTTTGGACCCTCAATGCCCAGGCAAAAATCAACGGTGCCACCGACTCCGAAATCAATGCCGGTTTGCAGCTCGGATTGAATATCGCCAATGCGAACACCTCGCCCACCTTGTCCACCGACCCACGCGTCGGTCTGATGGTCGGCGGCAACATCGAAGTGCGGCTATCGCAGTTTTTATTCATCCGCCCCGAGATGATGTACGTCCAGAAGGGCGCCTCCATGTCGGCCACGGGCATCGACACTACTTTGAAATTCGACTACCTCGAATTTCCGCTGCTGCTCAAAGCTCGGTTCGGCGCTGAAGCGTTTCGACCCGTACTTTTTGCCGGCCCCAGCTTCGCGTTTCGCGTCAACTCCAGTATGGACACGAAAATTGGTTCGGCCGCTCCCGCGAGTTTCACCACCAATGCGGAATCCGTGGATATCGCCATCGACTTCGGTGGCGGCGCGGAATACTGGTTTCAAAAATCCACGGCGGCTTTTCTCACCATGCGTTACTCACTCGGTCTCACCAACGTCTTGAATCTCGCGGGGCAGACGTGGCGCTCCACCGGGCTACAACTTATTGCTGGGTTTGAGTTCGGATTTTGAGCGCAGCTGCCGCAGCCAAATAGCTCCGTTCGGTTAACCTCAGAGTCGATCAATCTCGGCGATTTTCGCCTCGACCGACACGGCGCGCATCTTGTATCTGATCGAAACTGCTAACTATTAATCTGACTTGTAACTTACGGCAAGTTCGTCCAAACTGCGCCCCAGTATCCCCATGTAAGTTTGGAGTTTTTAGATGTTGCGGACAAGAATTTATGGCACCGGCCGTGGTGTGCCTCCGATGATTATTACCAATGCCGATCTCGAAAAGACGGTGGATACGACTGACCAATGGATCGTGGAACGCACGGGTATTCGCGAGCGCCGTCGTCTGGCACCCGAGCTGTGCACGAGTGACCTGGCTGCCGAGGCCGCGCTGAATGCTTGTGAAGCCGCGGGCTGGGCTCCCGACACGATTGACTGCATTATTCTGGCAACCGTGACTCCAGACGTTCCGATGCCCTCGACGGCCGTTTTTGTGCAGAACAAGCTGGGCGCGAAAAACGCTGCCTGCTTTGACCTTTCAGCAGCCTGCTCTGGTTTTCTTTACGGGCTTTCGATTGGTGACTCGTTCATCCGTACGCGCCAGTTCAAACGCATCGTCGTGATTGGCGTTGAAATTCTATCGCGCATCGTGGACTGGTCCGACCGCAACACCTGCGTGTTATTCGGCGACGGCGCTGGCGCCGTAGTGATCGGTCCGGGCGATACGATGACAGGCCGCGACGATCGCGGCATTCATTCCACCCATCTCTATGCCGACGGCTCGGGCGCCGAGTTTTTAAGTATTCCAGCGGGTGGCACGCGAATGCCCAATACGGTAGAGACCGTCGCAGCCGGGCTTAATCTGGTTAAGATGAACGGGCGGCAAGTATTTGCGGGCGCCGTAAGAAATATAGCTGCCGCCTGTGAAGAAGCTTTGAAGGTAAATGAAGTTACGCCCAAGGACATTGACCATGTGGTGGCCCATCAGGCCAATATCCGCATCATTGAAGGCATTGCCGAACGCTGCAACCTGCCCATGGATAAATTTTATCTAAATCTCGAACGCTACGGCAACACGTCTTCGGCCTCCATTCCCATCGCACTCGATGAGATGGCACGTGCGGGCATGCTCAAGCCAGGTGATCGCATCTTGATGTGCGCGCTGGGCGCGGGCTTCACCTATGGCAGCGCCTTTCTGCGCTGGTAACCGCCAAACCGCGTCCCGACCTACTGCTTGAACTCCCGCGGATCAACGCTGTACTTCTTGATGAGGCCGTAGACTTCCGTACGATATTTTCCCGCAAGCCGTGCCGCCCGAGCGATGTTTCCTTTGGCCTGTCTGAGTAAGCTCTCCAGATACTGACGCTCAAACTGCTCCTTGGCCTCTTTATAGGGCCGCACCACCGAGTCGGTCAGGGTGAGCGGGATGACCGCTTCGTTCTCGGCTTCGAAAAAAGTTTCCGTCTCGATCACCAGCTCGGCTGCGGCCTGCTGCTCTTCGCGCGGCAGCCCCTCGGGAAACAGCTCGTTGGTCGTGATGATGCCCGACTGGCCCATGACAATCGCATGCTCGACGCGATTCTGCAGCTCGCGCACATTGCCCGGCCAGCTATACGACAACATCGCGGCCACCGCCGAGGGTGCGAAGCCCTCGACCTTGCGGCCGTGCGACACAGCAAAACGATTGGCAAAGATATTGGCCAGGTAATGAATATCAAGACGACGCTCGCGCAGCGACGGCACGTGCAGGGGCAGCACCTGAATGCGATAAAATAAATCTTCGCGAAACCGACCGTCGGCCACCAGTGTTTTAAGATCACGGTGGGTCGCCGCGATAATTCTCACATCAACCTTGATGGGTGCCGAGGCCCCCAGGGGCAAAACCTCGCGTTCCTGAATCACGCGAAGGAGGCGAACCTGAATCGAAAGCGGCGCATCACCAATTTCATCCAGGAACAAAGTCCCGCCGCTCGCACGCACGATATGACCCACTTTATTTTCCCGCGCATCGGTAAATGCCCCTTTTACATAGCCGAACAGCTCGCTCTCGAGCAGGTGTTCAGGAAAGGCGGCGCAGTTGATCGCGACAAACGCCCCCTTGGAACGTCCGCCCAGCTGATGCAAAGCACGCGCGACCAGCTCCTTGCCCGTGCCGCTCTCGCCATACACCACCACATTCGTCGAGCTGTGACTGGCGGTACGCACCACCTCTAAAAAGCGGCGCATGCCAGGGTCGCGCGACAGGATGATCTTGTCCAGTGCCCGCTCGTCACCAATGAGCCTGCGCAGCCGCTGCACCTCGAGCTTCATCTGATAGGCTTCAACCGCTTGTCCGATCTGCAGCCGCAGGTCGCCTTCCTGAAACGGCTTGCGGATGTAGCCGTTAGCTCCCAACGAAAAGGCCTGCACGGCCGACTCCACATCACCATGAGCCGTGATGATGAAGATAGGCACCTCGCCATCGATATCACGAAAGCGCGGCAGGCTTTCGACGCCGTTGCCATCCTGCAGCCGCAAATCCAAGAGTACCAAAGAATACTGGCTGGCACCGAGATGCTCCAGCGCACGCACCACCGTGCCACACGTGTCTACCTTGTAGCCATCGGCCTCCAGACGCAGCGCCAGGATATCGGCGATCTGCTCGTCGTCATCCACCACCAAAATACGAACTTGCGACTTCATGTCATTCATAACGCCTCCTCGCGATTTAGATCGATCTCTTTCATGATTTCAAGCTGCTCTTCGAGTGCCCGGCTTCGTTCGCAGGCCACTTTTTCACTCCTGAGAATTTCCAGCAGTACCGGGGCCGGAATTTCAATCTGCTTCAAAGCGCCATGCTTCAAGGCATATTCCAGGTAGGCCCGCCCCTTGTCGGCATCGTGTTTGGGATTACCCGGATTCAATAGCTCCAGGCCGATGCGCACCAGCCGGCGATCGACGACCGGATCTCGCTCGATCCGCGGGCCCGATGACGCAAGCGGGGACTTTGCCTCACTGTGACGGCTCAAACCCGCACAGCCCCCGGCACTAACCGCGCAAACGGCCACACAAAGCCACGCCACTCGTCTCACCGGCGCACCTCGGCCAACGTCAGGTGCGGCGAAGGCGACTCGTAACGCTGGGGAATTCGAAACCAGAACGTGGTTACGTCCGCCACCGACTCCACCTCGACTAAACCGTGATGGGCCTCGATGATGCGTTTGACCACGCTCAGGCCCAGGCCCACGCCTTTCTGCCCGTCGGCATTCGAGGCCCGAAAGAATCTCTCGAAAACCAGCTTGAGCTCAGAGGGCAGCAGCCCCTTGCCCCGATTCGTCACCCGCACCTCAAGCTGTGGCACCGGATTTTGCTCGATACGCGAGAGCTCGATCTGAATCGGCTTGGCGGGGTCGCCATATTTAATGGCATTGAGCAGCAGATTCTCCAGCGCGTGGGTAATTCCCTCGGTACTGAACGCAGCCAGGCAGTTT
>JBBRLF010000022.1:0-24191 GCA_038231515.1 candidate division WWE3 bacterium | reverse complement strand
TTTCAATGGAGTCTGGAACAGCTGACGAACCAACTCGCCGCCGTACTCCACCGACAAGGTCGCCTGATAGGACGGATGGAAGGATTGGGCTTCACGCTTCGCGAAGAGGCCGTGCTTCAAACACTTACCGAAGACGTAATCAAATCAAGCGAGATCGAGGGCGAGCAACTTGACAGGATTCAAGTTCGTTCGTCGCTTGCACGTCGCCTTGGTATAGATGTGGGCAGGTCGACTCGTTCGGACCGAAACGTGGACGGTGTAGTCGAAATGATGCTGGATGCCACCCAGAAGTTTGCTGCCCCACTTACGGCTGAGCGACTCTTCGCTTGGCACGCATCACTTTTTCCGACAGGTCGTAGCGGCATGACCAAGACTCGGGTAGGAAAATGGCGTGACGACAACAAAGGCCCGATGCAAGTTGTATCCGGGCCCATCGGAAAAACGCGGGTTCATTTTGAAGCCCCCGAGGCGAGGTGCCTGAGTCATGAAATGCGCGCGTTTCTGGCCTGGTTCAACAGCAAGAAACCCCTGGATGCAGTCCTGAAGGCTGGCTTGGCCCATCTGTGGTTTGTCACCATCCATCCGTTTGACGATGGAAACGGCCGAATAGCGCGCGCGATCGCCGATATGGCGCTGGCCCGTTCCGAAAACAGTCCTCAACGATTCTATAGCATGTCAGCCCACATCTGCCTGGAACTGAAGACCTACTACAATATTCTGGAAGCAACTCAGAAGAGCAATCTGGATATCACTGAATGGCTGCAGTGGTACCTCGAATGCCTTGGGCGTGCTTTTGACGGGGCCGAGACCATTCTGGCAGTTGTTCTGAAAAAGGCCAGATTTTGGGAGGTTCATGGCGGGACGCCCTTCAATGAGCGGCAGAAAAAGATCATCAAGCGTTTACTGGACGGTTTCGAGGGAAAATTGACTTCCTCAAAATGGGCAACCCTCGGCAAGTGCTCTCAAGACTCCGCGTCTCGCGACAGCGACGATCTCATAAGACGCAAAGTGCTCACTAAGAATCCGGGCGGCGGACGCAGCACAAGCTATTCCTTGGCGCCAATAAATGTTTAAAGATAAGAAAAAGCCCACTAAGGAAAACCGAATACACAGCAGATGCCTAGCGGTATCATCAACGCGACGGCCGTAGTCGACGCCCAGCGCTAGTCATTCGGCTCACCATTGAGCACCGCCTTTGAGCGCAAGCATCCATTTGGTCAGAGGGGCGCTGGCTGCGACATATCGGCTTAGTTCATCGAGCTTGCCGTTTATGATAATGGCCAACGCCGGATAAACCGCGAAGTCGGCCGCGGTAGGCTGGTCGCAAACCAGATAGGGTTTTTTGGCAAGCCTCTGCTCAAGCAGCCAAAGCCCTTCCTTAAAACGTTCAATTCGTTCTTCTTCAGTGTTCAGGCCAATGCCATCGCTTTTGAGCTGCTTTACGGCACTCCGGCGCAGCAGCGGCACCACCACCATGCGCATGGCTGTCGGTATTGCGGCGAAGCACTGCTCGGCAAAGGGCGTAAAATGACGATCGATGGTCCAGCGATAATAGGGAGCAAAGCCCGAAAACCATTCATCAGCCCATTCTTCAAGAAGCAGTGTTTCAGCGCGCAGCTGCGCATCGGCTGGATAGAGCTTCGGAGTGTCGGGATAAAGCTTATCGAGGGCCTTCAGAATTGCAGTGGAGTCCGAAACTTTCTGCCCCTTCAGCTCGGCCGCGGGCAACATTCCGTGTCGCGCCCATTTCGGCGCGCCCAACTTTGCCAAGACAATCTGATAAGGCAACTTTTTGAATTCCAGCGCCTTCAAAACTTTAATGCAATAGGGCGATGAGGACGGAAGTCCGTCAGAGGGCGGCCAAAGATGAATTACGATTGAGTTGTTCATAATTTCTTATGCCACGCAGGCGCGACCATTCAAACTCATAATTGAATTGGGATGCACCACACGCATTCAAAGAATTCAAAAAAAGTTAAGCCACACCCCAGCTACTGGATTTTTGGCAGTAGCTTCAGCTCTGCCCAACAACTTGTCATTGTCGATGCTGCACCAGTGTACCGAGCGGTAGCGGCGGCGTCCAATCAGTGTTCCGCGCAGACAACTGCCTATTTTATCCAATGTTTGCGACAGCTTGCTGGCCCTATTTTAGAATGCCCAAAATCCTGCAGGGCATGCCTCGTGCAACTTCATAAGCCAAGAGCAAGGGAGATGACATGAAAACACAAAACCAGATTATAGCGATGATTCTTATGGGCGCGGCCGTAGGGGGCAGCAGCCTGCAAGCTCGGGCAGGTGTCCCCGAGGTAGCCCGGCAGGTATGCCGGCAAATGTATTTTTCCAAGTCGGAAGGACGTTATCGTCAGGCGAGAAAGCTCATCGATGAAGTTTTTACACCGGCCCTGCTAAGCAGTCAGAGTTTTCTGGAAAGATTCAAACTGAGCTATCCGAACGACCTCAAGACTAAAATTCAACGCCTCCGGATGCTCAGCGCGAATCAGAGGACGAGCGATCCAACTATTGAAAATCGCTTGAGGCGGGAAATCACCGACCAGCTAGCCTCATTGACCGAGCAGAATGCCGTAAGCGTGGCCAATAGGCATGACGGCTTTCCTTCTATTGACTGCCCCAGGAACAGCAAAGTGGTGACGACTGACCGGCAACTTGATCAGCCGATGACCGGGGTCTGCAGAGCAGGCAGCTCAATTGTGCCCGCAAACTCGATGCGCCAGGCAGTGGCCCTTGACTCGGGAGCTGAAGGCATTTTTGTCGAAGCTCAAGTTTATTTTCCGACTTCAAACGTCTGGCTCAAGACCAAGCTGAATTTGCTGACCGGCGAAGTCAGCACCATGCGACTAGCTGAGGCCATGAGTTTCTATCTGAACGAACATCATACGGCTTATATGGATTACAGGGCAGACCACGGCTCATTCAACCTGAGTCAGACCCTGGGCTGGTTAGTGGCACCACCGAGAGGCTACGGCCCTGAGTTTCCAGCGGATGGCCACGTAGGCGACATTGCTATGGCGATGCAGCTGACGAAAGCGGATTTTTATGCGGAGCAGTCGTCCGCCGAATGCCGTGAGTTTATAGTAGACCCGACGCAAGCCACGCATACCGAAGAACGACATGCCAATAAAGTACTGGCCAAAAACAGCGAAGGTGAAAGAGCCAGCTCTTCTGATGCGACTCCGGCGGCAAATTGATAACGAGCAGTTAGGCGATAAACCACCGTCGCAGCCGGATTTTAAGCACCCCTCCCAATCCAGAGGTACCAGCTGTATAATGGTGAGTGGGGGCGATTATGAGGAGCTTTGTCTTCGGCCTGTTGCTCGTGCTGTGCTGGAGTACGGCTTATGCGCGTGCGCCGAAATGCCCGGTTTCCGAGGCGGATGATCCCATCAAAGCTGAGAGCGACATTACCGAAGAAAATATTATTAAAATCGGTACCAAGCTGCCAAAGGGAACTGCCGACCTGTCCGTGACGGACATCGTGGCCTGCTTTCCCACGGAGTTCCGCAAAAGTTACGTCATGGTGTACGACTCCAAAAGTTTGCAAACCGGCACCACCGCCAAGCCCCGCGTGGTCTTGTACGGCAAGACGGGCAAAGCGCTGGTCGCGTTCAATCCCACCGAGAACGAAATTGAGATTATTCAGTATGTGAAATCAGACCCGCCCAAAATCGGTCATGAGTTCAAACCGAAGCTCGTCGAAGTGCAGAAAACCGGCGTGCACTCGGGCGACACCGCCATTTGCGCCAGCTGCCATGCCGGTGGAAATGCCCCGTTTCGACCAAAGTTCGATGCCTACGACCGCTGGCCGGGCATCTGGGGCTCTAGGTCGTCGGTTGGCCAGGATACGATATCGCCGACCGAATGCTTGCAGTACAAAGCATTTCTTGCTGAACAGGCCAAAGATCGCGATTCCCCCTATAAAGTCATTCCACTGCAAAAGTCGCGCGACGTGATACCAGAGCCTGAACTTGCAGGTGGCTGCAAGGTCAAAAATGGCGCAACCACTTCACCCGCAGGGCAGCTCAACCATGTGGTTTCCGAGCTCAACATCAACCGCGTAAAGGAAGGATTGAAAGGCGACATCAGCAAGCCCGAAAGCAAGCTGAAGTTCGACAAATATCGCCACCTTTGGATGTCGGCCGCGCTGGGCTGCAACATGGTGAAACCTGACTTTACGCCGGCACCGGATTCCTATTTCGCACGCTCGCTGCCCGAGGGTGTCATGGAAAAGGCCGACTGCGCGGGCATTCGCAAGGAAGTCGCTGCGGCCATGGTGGAGGAGTTCGAAGACCAGGCCAAGCAGATGAATGCCACGAGCTGCAAATATCCGATTTCAAATGCGAGCGTGGCCGGCGCCGGGTACGCCTATATTATGATCGACAACAAAACGTGCGGCAACGACAGGCAGAAGTGCCGCGCGGCCTGCCTGCACGCCATAGAAGACATCAAAGCCCACAAGGCCGGAGCACCCAATAAATCCATACTCAAAGCCGTTGAGTTCGAAGGTACCGCCGATTTCGAAATGATCTCGACCTTCTGTTGCACGGCAAAAATCGTGGCGCAGCAGTCGGGCGACCCGAACCTTTCATGCAAAAACTGGTCGTATGCCACGCGTGGCAAGAAGACGACAAGCTACAGCATGGCTGACGGGCTGCCGGGCATACGTGCCCTGGCTGACAAAATGGCCATGGACCCCGACTACACCGCAGGCTTGGAACAGTACAAACCCGATAGCATCTCGATGATCTGCTGCAAGGACGTGGAGTCGTATTTCACCTACTCTGGTATGAACGACACCCAGAAAAAGACCGCGAGCGAATGCCAAACCATGAATCCGAACTCCGAAACCTGCGCCGGCGTTCGGCGCTTTCTGCACAAGGGCGAAAGCCCACCCCGCAACAGTGGCAATGACTTTCCATTCCTGGCCACCAGCTGCAACCCTCCTATTGCCACAGGTGACGCAGCAAAAGCGAAAGATGCCATTACCGAAAAAGACGCGCATCTGGTCGATTACCAGAATCGCGCGCGCGCCTGCCGCGAGCTGGCCTTCAAGAGCCAGCGCACGCTGCGGGGTTTTGACAACGGCGATTACACGCACTGCGCGCCGCCGTCGTACGGCCCCGCCGAAAAGGACCGCCGCCTGGCCAGCGCGCTGGCGGAACAGCCAACGGCTTGCCCCAAGATTGACGACAAAGGCGCACAACCCGGCTTGCCTGGTCCGAGCGCACCCGACTTCTTCCCACGTTAAATAGAGCTTGTTCTTGCAAACGCTTCTGTTGCGGAGTGCCCGAACAAAGGAATGAAGAAGCCATTCTCACGCAACCCCTTGAACACTGCATTCGAGCTGGGCTGCCACCGCGCGGTTGGCCTGTGGCTTCAGATAGGTCTTGGTCCAGTTGCGCAAGGCCTGGTCAACCCAAGCCAGCTTCTCGTTGGATTCGCAAACTTTGGCTGAGGCAACTTCGGCCTTCAGCTGCAGGCGCTGGCGGTAGCCCACGGTTCCATACGCGATCTGGTCATACTGGCGGCCCGTTGCGAGATCGGTGAACTGATAGAGTGGGATCGCGTCGACAATATCTTGAAATTGGAGCGGCGTAATTTGATTCGTGCGTTCCAAAACCAGCTCTTCCACGATGCCAGCCTTTTTTGCGGAAATCATGTCGATGTGAGTCTGTAGTTTCGCGCGCAACGCCTGCGTGTAGCTTTCGTATTTGCGGAGGTTGCCGCTGCGAATTGCCGAGCTGCGCAGGCGTGCCATCGAGGCAAGCTCGCACTTCGCCACCAGCATGGTGTGTTTGAGGGTTTTAACTGCTTTGGTGTTCATGGTTGTCGTTTTCATTTTAGGCTCCTGAGTTAGGTGTTTAATGCTCTCGGGAACCATCTATTGCAGCAGTCGTGCCAGCCAGATTTAGGCGTATTTGCCCGTAAATTACCGCATTTTGTCGGGAACTCGACACCGGATTTTCGGCTGCTGCCGGGATCCCGGCAGGTGCCCGGAAAACTAGAAGCCCAG
The DNA here is from genome assembly GCA_038231515.1 of candidate division WWE3 bacterium. GTDB lineage: Bacteria > Bdellovibrionota > UBA1018 > UBA1018 > UBA923 > JACQAX01. The sequence continues at coordinate 18,163 of JBBRLF010000022.1, read as the reverse complement.
CCCGCGATTCACGCCTTCGTGCTTCTTCTTCCCATCCATCGGCAGCACCGAGATATAGGTCACGCACAGCTTTCCGTGCTGTCCCAGGGTGACTTCGCTGATGGTCTGCTTGCGCAGGGCCGGCAGCATACCCTTGAGCTCGTGGCCGACAATGCTGACAGTGGCCGCGGCAAAAAAGAGATGTATGGCCTGCGGCCCGATTTTCTGGGAATGGGTTTCCCACCGGTAATAGCGTAAAGACTCATAACGAAAGCCAAAGACTCCGTCTTCAGTCTCGAAGTCGATAAGCTTGGTACCTGGCACGATCAGAATCGGGTTTTGTTTAAGAGCCACGATGCAATTCTATCACAACTCTCTGGTTGCCTGAACGGGCTTTGAAAATAGCGTCTGTGTTCAATGCGTTGCCCCCCCTAGATTTCCCAGCAAGGACCCTGGCTTCCGGAATTCTCGCCAGAATTCTCGCCAGAATTCTCGATGTGCGCCCAACGCCATGCTATCGTTAACGAGAAACACTACCTATGCCAGCAAATCAAGAGACACCGAATAGAACGAAGGACGTACGAGTAGAAAGCGTCAAGCCCCTGATTTCGCCGGCGCTGCTACTCGACGAAGTTCGTCTGAAAGAAGCAGCCGCCGCGACGATCACCCAGACGCGCGACGACGTGGCCCACTCGCTTGCGGGCACGGACGATCGGCTCGTCGTTGTCGTAGGCCCCTGCTCGATTCACGACACCAAAGCGGCTCTGGAATATGCCGGCAAACTGCAAGTACTCGCCACCAAGCTGAAGCAAGAGCTGATTATCGTCATGCGAGTCTATTTCGAAAAGCCGCGCACCACTGTGGGCTGGAAGGGTCTGATCAACGACCCCCACCTCGACGGCAGCTTTGCGATCAATGAAGGCCTGCGCACCGCCCGCAAGCTGCTTTGTCAGATCATCGAGCTGGGCTTACCCGCCGGCTGCGAGTTTCTCGATCCCATCTCGCCGCAGTACACCGCGGACTTGGTGTCCTGGGGCGCCATTGGCGCACGCACTACCGAAAGTCAGGTGCACCGCGAGCTGGCCTCTGGCCTCTCCATGCCCGTGGGCTTCAAAAATGGAACGGATGGAAACATTCGCGTGGCGCTCGACGGCGTGGTTTCGGCCAAACATCCGCACCGCTTTTTGGGCGTGACCGAGCAGGGCCTGGCCGCAATCGTGTCCACCAACGGCAACCCCGACTGCCACATCATTTTGCGCGGCAGCGACAAAGGCCACAACTACGACGTGGCAACGATCAAACACACGAAAGAGACGCTGGCCAAAGCGGGAGTTGCGCCAAGGCTGATGGTGGACCTCAGCCACGGCAACAGCGGCAAGGATCACTTGAAGCAGCCACAGGCCGCGCGTGACGTGGCCGCGCAGATTGCGGCCGGCGAAACCGCGATCTTCGGCGTGATGATGGAAAGCTTTCTGGTCGAAGGAAAGCAGAATCTGACCGACAAGCTGCAGCTCACCTACGGCAAAAGCGTTACCGATGCCTGCATGAGCTGGGAAACCACAACTCAGGTTCTTGGCGAGCTGGCTCAGGCCGTCGTGCAGCGACGTTCTGTAAAACCTTAGCCACCACTGCCATTGAGCAACGCCTTGGACCACGAGGCCGCAGCCGCTTCTGCCTGTGCATCTACAAGCTGGGTACGCACCCGGGAGACGTTTCGCAGCGACTCTCTGAAATCAACCAGACTGCCCTGCTGAGAAAAATAGCGTTTCCGGGCCAGCACCAGCGCGTCGGTAGTCAGCGCAAGCTCGCGCTGCAGATGTTCCTTGCGTACGGTGCTCGACTGGAGGGCCTCGTCAAAAGCCGCATTCAGCTCCAGCACGCGCTCGCGCGCGGCTTCAAGCTCTCGCTCTTTCTCGCTCGAAGCGGCCTCGGCGCGCCGCACTTCACTCGTGGTTCTCAGCCCATCGAACAGGGGAAAGATGAAGCCGATCGCCAGTGCATAATCCTGCTTATTCACCAATCTTGCTTTCGCGTCATCGCCCACGCTGGCCACTCCAATAAGCCTGGGCCAGTGCCCGGCTTTGGCCTGACGCGCTCGGGCCTGCGCCACCTCGACATCCGCCGCCGCTCGCGTAACCACCGGACTGGATGCCGGATTGCCGGCATCTGGACTGACCAGCTCCTCGGCCTTGAGTGGCGCGCACGCAATGCGCTCGTCCGGCACCGCCGTGAGAATGGAAATTCTGCGAACCGCGGCTTTCATGCGTTCTGAAAAATCTGCCGCAGCCGTCAGGGCTTCTTCAGTCTGCGACTCAACCAGCGAAAGCTCCACGAGCGATCGCTGACCGGTCTTCACATAACGACGCACCTCTTTGGCAACGAGCTGCGACTCTTTACTCAGGTCGAGCCACAACGCCATCAAGGTTTTAAAACGCGAGCAGTCCACAAAGGCCCGAACAGCAGCCTGTTTGACCTGATAAAGCGTAACCTGCGTATCTTCCTTGCGAAGATTTGCCTCGCCCCGCGCGGCGGCCAGCCCATTTGAGGTTCTACCAAAGTCCCAGATATTCTGGCGCGCCACCAGCCCGTAGCCCGGCCCCGAGCGGTAGGACGAGCCCATAAGTCCGCTTACACCCGTAAGCCCGCTCGAGCCCGGAAATCCCGTGCTGTCGATGGCCTGGAATTCAATAACGGGCAGATAGCCGGCGCGTGAGATGCCCATGCCTTCCTGAGCCTCCACCTCGCGAAAACGAGCCGCAGAAAGCTGAGGACTGTGTTCGGTGGCGAGCTTTACCACGTCGGAAAGCGTAAGCGGCTGGGCACGAGCATTGGGAATGACAAAGATCAGACAAGCCACAAGCAACGACTGCACGAGTCGAATGCGCGCTTTGCTCATGCCGTATCCCTATTGAGCTCGCTGCTCACCTTTTGCCGCAAGATTCGAAGCTCGGTTACCACTGCCGCTTTTCGGCGTACTGCCAGACTGTAAAGCAGGGGCACCACAAATAGCGTCAGTGCTGTCGAAAGCAGCTGGCCACCGATTACAGCACGACCCAGTGGAATATTCGCCTCGGCTCCGTGCCCCAGGCCAATCGCCATCGGCACCAGGCCCAGCATCGACGCGAGCGACGTCATCAAAATGGGACGCAGTCGGGCTTTAGCGCCGTTAAGTGCCGCGACCAGGGGGTCCTGGGTTCGCTCATTCTCATGCACGATGAACTCGATAAGCAGCACGCCATTGGCCACCGCAATGCCGATCATGAAGATGGCGCCGATTGCAGCCTGAATACTGAAGTACGTGTGAGTGAGGGCAAGCATCATGATGATGCCGACCATGCCCATGGGTACGGTCGCCATGACAATCGTGGGCAAGAGAAACGATCGAAACTGCACAACCAGGATAAGGTAGACTAATATCGCCGCAAGCAAAAAGCCGCCGCCCAGCGAGCCCACCGATTTATTCATCTCTGAGATCTCACCTCTGATATTGGCCGTGTAGCCCGCAGGCAGCTTCAGCTGGTCAATGATCTTGGCGACATCCTTCGAGACCCCACCGATGTCGCGGCCCTGCGCGTCCAGAAACACGTCAATCACGGGTTTGAGATTGACGTGATTGACCTCGCTGGGACCTACGGATTTGCTGATTCGTGCAATGCGATTGAGCGCCACGCTGCGGTCCTGACGACGGCCGGTAATCGGAATATTCGCGATCTGGTCAAGACTCGACACGGCGTTTTCGTGAAACTGCACGCCCAGCAGATAATCAATGCCGCTCTTGGGATCGACCCAGATGGCCGGGTTAAAGGTGGCGCTGCCGCTTACCGCGCTGACGATGTTCTTCACAATCTCGTCAGTGGTCAGACCAAGCTCCATGGCTTTTTTGCGATCGACATCGAGATTGATCTGCGGCGCATCGAAGCGCTGCTGCACGCGCACGTCGACCGCGCCGGTGATGCCTTTAAATTTCTCGGACAAAACCTGGGCCAGCTCATGAGCCTTGCCGATTTTCGGCCCTTCGATCTGCACGTCGATGGGCGAGCGCAGGCCGCCGTTGAGGGCTGAAGTCAGTAGCCCACCCAGCTCGATTCCGACTTCGATGCCCGGAAACTCCTTGGGCATTTTTTCGCGGATAACTTTGGCGTAATACTGCGAGCTCTGCTTGCGGTGGTCTTTCAGCTCCACATTGAAGAAAACATCCTGGGGGCCGCTATTGGGCGTAAAAGCCGCCGGAAATCCGTAGTAAACGCCTGCGTTGGTGATGATCATCTCCAGATCTTCAGCCCCGATCCATTCGCGAAGCCTGGCTTCGACGCGTCTTGCAAAAACTTCAGTCTTCTCAATTCGCGTGCCCGAGGCCTGACGCAGCTCGAGCACCAGATTTCCGGAGTCGGCTCGCGGAAAGAGCTCTGTGCCAATCATCGAAAATAGCAACGAACCCGACGCCAGCAGCGCCACCGTAGCAATCAGAAACACCCGCCGATGAGCAAGCACCCAAGCCAGCCGTCGCCCATAGCTCTCGGTAAGTCGCTCGATCCACTGCTGCATCAGATGCAAAATACGAGGAAGCTTCGTGTGACCGTGCGGCTTGAGAATTCGCGACGCAAAGAGCGGCACGACCGTCATGGCCGCAAAAAAGGAGCCAATCATCGCAAAAAGCACGGCTTTGGCCAACGCGGCGAAAAGCGTTTTTACGATGCCGGTCAGAAAAATCACCGGAAAAAATACGACAATCGTGGCCAGTGTGGAGGCCAGCACGGGCAGCGTGACCTCAGACGTGCCCTCAAGAGCAGCCTGTCGGACTGGCAGGCCCGCTTCGATTTTGCAGCTGATGTTTTCAAGCACCACGATGGAGTTGTCGACCAGCACCCCGATCGAAAGCGCCAAGCCCCCCAGAGTCATGGCGTTGATGGTCTGCCCCGTGGCTTTCAGGCCGATGAACGCGCAGAGAATCGATAGGGGCAAAGAAAGCAGAATACCGAACGTGGCGCTGGGATTACCCAGAAACAGCAGCACCATGAGCGCAGCCAGACCGCCGCCAATCACCGCCTCTTCGGTAATGCTGGCTATCGCATGACGTATGAATGACGACTGATCAGCCACTACTTTCAGCTTGAAGCCTTCTATTTTTTTCTCAAGACCCGCAAGCGCTGTCCGCACCTCGTCGACCACGCGAATGGAGTTGGCGCCAGGCTGGCGATAGACGGGCACGTACACCTGCCGCTTGCCGTCGATCATCACGATATTAGTCTGCACTTTACTGGCGTCTTTCGTCTGCCCGATGTCTTTGAGGTAGATTGGCGTGCCATTGTCGGAACGCAGCGGAAACTCATCCATGTCCGCGATCTGGTCCACAATGCCGTTGCTCTGGATCTGGTAATCGAAGCCATCGACCTTCACGTTACCCGACGGAATGAACGTATTGAGCCTTGTCAGCTGATTGATGACGTCCAAAGATGAAAAGTTATATTTTCTAAGCTTCGCGGGATCGACGTATACCACTACCTGGCGTTCAGCCCCGCCCATCACCGTGGGCGCCATGGCGCCGGTAACCGACTGAACGGTATTGCGAACATCATAGCGGGCCTTGTCGTAGAGCACCTTTTCGGAATAGTCGCCACTTACCGCCACCAGCGCCAGGGGAACCGCAGCCATGGGGTCAAAGGGCAGAATCAGCGGTGGCTGCGTGCCCGGCGGCAGACGCCTTAACACCGACATGACCAGTGACGTGGTCTGTGAAATCGCCGTATTGAGGTCGGTCTCGGGCCCGAAGAAATTTTTGACGATACTCACGCCTACCAGTGACTTCGACTCCTGCCGCTCGATTCCGATGGCCTGCCCCGTATAGCGCTCAAAGCGCGCGGTGAGGTTCTTTTCGACGCGTTCCACGGGCATTCCGGAATAAAACGACAGGATTTGCACCGCCGGAAGATTTGCCGCCGGCAGCAGATCCTTGGGCAGGATGAACAGGGCCAGGGATCCCAGAATTGCCACGGCCAGACAGCCCACGATGATCAGATGCGGATTATTCACTGCTACTGCTGCCAACCCTTTAGGTTCATCATTCATACGAAGCCCCACTCAAATTTGATATTTTGCGCGCGTCAAAAAGAGGGAGGTCAGCAGGGCGGGCGCAGAGAGGGGTCAGTGAAGCCGGAGCTGGCAAGAATGCCGGCAGGCAACGCGGACAGCTTGGGCACGTGCAGCGACTTAGGCGACTGGAAAGATTCAAGAAGAAAGGCCGGTGCCCGGGTATCGTCGTCAAACCTGCGCTTGAACTTCATGATCTTCGTGCTGACAAGCCTGTCGAGACCATCGGCGGTGGAGCTTTCAACCAGGCTGCAGATCGCCTTGGCGCGAGGCAAAGCATAGAGTTTTCCGTAAAAATGAGAGGTCAGCGCAACACGACAGCAAAGCCCCACGAGGAACACCGCCAAAAGAATACTGCATTTAAAGCTGAGGCTGACAAAGAAGCGCATCACCCCACCAGTTTAGACGCTTCGCTGCCGTCGACAATCGGCAGAACTAACCGATGGGTAAACAATACATTTTTCGGCCGTCAGCCCTTAACGCCGACGAGTTCGGAGCCGAATATCGCTGCCAGGGCTAGTTGGCTTTCTCGAAGAACAGCTCGGCGCCATCGGGCCGCTTCACCGTCTTGTCTTCAAATGCCGTGAGCCACAAACCGCTCGGCAGCCCTCCCAAGGGCACCGCTCCCGCCAGTAGCTCTGCGGCATTGTTTGCTTCAGCCGCATGCGTAACCTTCGCGACCCATTCAACCTTGCCCGTACCTGTGCCCGTAAACACAAAACCATGCGCCTTCAGCGGCGCGAAAAGATATAAGGTCAGGCTGCGCATTGGCGGCGCTTCGGCATCTGAGGGCTCTTTATAGGGATAGTACGGATAGGGCGCGGCAAATGAGATGCGCACCGCTTTAGTGGCAACTACCCCATCGCCCGTGCCGTGGCCCGAATACTTGAACGCCACCAGCTTGAAATGCGCGCGCACGTACGACTCCAGCCACTTGTCCAGCGCAGGCCGCTTGGAATAGCCGTGATCGTTCAGCCATTTCGCAAGACTTGCCGCCGTATCGGCTTCAAGCACGGCCATGTCCATACCGGCCACGCGCTTTTCTTCCAAAACCTTGACTCCAGCAGCAACTGCTGTTCGCGAATTAGGCGCTGTCGCCGTCAGCATTGGCGGACCCACCACGGCCGCCAGCCGTTCAAAAGCTTTGCTATCTGCCTCGGCAACCTCGGGCTTGGCCGGCACCGGCACTAGAAATCCCAGGTCCGAACCGTTCGTTTTGAATTCGACGCGCCTGATAAAGTGCTCGATCTTCTTGGCATCATCCCAGACGATGATGGCTTCTTCATGTTCGATCTTAACGGGTGCCTTACCCAGTGTCGCGCACGCTTGCGCACCATGTTCTGAGGTAATAACACCAAATCCAATCGACACCACACTAAGCAGAAGATGAAGTTTCATATGTGCCATTATACTGCATTCCTGAATTTTTGCTTGCCGAACCGTTTGAACCCCGAGAGCCTTCTGCAGTCTCATGGAGGGACAAATATGAACCTGTTCACCGGATTGATTTTCGTACTCTCAAGCCAGCTTGCCCAAGCAGCGGCACCCGTTCCAAACCTTCGCCTTATCGAAACCGCACCTGACTTCGCCCAAGCAATGGCTGCCCGCTACCCCGACCGGGTAAAGGCTGTGGCGCGCGGAGTAGTACTTGTACCGCTGGAACTGGTACGTGAGTTTTCCCAAATTTCTCATGAGCTCACCGGTCGCTGCGGTGGTTTCATGGATATCACCGGTGAAGCACCGCGAAAAAAATTAAGCATCAACGGCCGAGTCCGCGACAATGAGCCGCTGCCAAACCTCGATGGCAAACGCGACTGGGTTGCAATCATGACCTCTGAAGTGCGCGCCAGCAACATCAAGGACTTCGTCTCTGATTACTCCAGCCACTTCACCACCCGGCTTGCCAGCAGCCCCGAAGGCGAAGCCGCCCCGGTTTGGCTGCGCAATACCTGGCAGAAAATGGCCAGCGACGCCGGCCGCACCGATATCAAGGTGGAGCTCGTCACGGCGCCGAGTGGTTACAACCAAAACAGCGTGCGCATCACGATTCCCGGCAAAGACCAGGCAGCACCCATCGTGATCATGGGAGCGCACCTGGACAGCATCAACCATCAAGATGGTGGCGCGGCCCCAGGCGTGGACGATGACGGCTCGGGCATCTCGTCGCTCACCGAAGCGTATCGCATTTTGCTGGCACACAAGATCATGCCCAACCGCACGATTCAGATCTTTGGCTACGCCGCCGAAGAGCTGGGCTTGCTGGGCAGCCGGGTGCTTGCCGAGCAATATCAGACGGCCAACACCCGCGTGCGCGCCGTATTACAGATCGATATGGATGCCTTTCCGGGCGAAGAAAAAACCATCACCTTCATCACCGACCACACCAGCGCCGCGCTGACTCAATGGACCGAGCAGCTTTATGGCCTTTATGTCGGTGGCCCGGTGAAGGAAGAGCGTTGCGGCTACGGCTGCAGTGACCATGCGTCGTGGGACCGGTATGGCTATCCGGCAGTCATGCCGTTTGAAACCAGCATGAGCGATATGAATGGACGCATCCACTCTGCTCGCGATGTCTGGGACGAGCAGCTCGACGCCGACTACGCTGCGCGTTTTGTGAAGCTTGCGGTTGCGTTTGCTGCCGAGCTATCGGCGAACTAACCCGGGTACTGAATATGCAACACAGCTTTCCCAAGCAACTAACCATTATCACGAGGGGGAAGCCATGCGTAGCAGTAGAGGGGTATTCAGCATTCTCGCGGTTGTCGGCAGTATTCTCATCTATCGCAACCGCTTTGCCATTCAGCGGCAGCTGGAGGCGTTGGGTATACGCACACCGCTGATGAAGCGGAACCTGGCCGAAGCGGTGCGGTCGGGCGTGTCGAAGGTGGCGGGACGAATTGACCGCGCCAATGAGCACGAGGCAGCAGAAGACAAAGTCAGCAGCTTTTAAAAAGAAAAACCCGGGTTACTCATGCGTTTCAAGCGAGGAGTCCCGGGTTTTCTATTTTTAATTATCCAGCCGGCCGTCTCTAGAAGATGCCGGGATAGCCTGGACTAATTTTCTTTTATTTATCCGCCGGCCCGTAGGTCCAGCAGCTGTAAGACCATATTTAATTTTGTGTGTAATCATACTAGGCGAAGTAGAGTCCCGGCACGGCGCGAGTGTTAAACGCGCGGCGGGCTTCGCCTCACAGCACCCCGACCTAGTCGGTCCCCGGCTGAACATCAGCGCGGGACTGGCGGTGCCGCCTTAACGCGGGGGAGACCTTTCATGGGAACCTGCATCCGACTCGAATTGGTGACCCGAGACACGGACGAAAGCTGCCCTCCGCATGGTGTCGCGGAACAGCGTCCACGCATCATGTAAGTGTCGAAAAGCTGCTGATGCGCGGTGGGCTTTCAATTTCATAAGTGCACCTCCAGGTTGTGATCACAGCGGAGAAACCGCCTGCGCTTTTCATTTTACTACGTTCCGCGAGTGTTTGAGTAAAATAATCAACTTATTTGGAGTCCGAAATTACAGCGAAATTACGAGTTTTAGGATTGAATATTAACAATGCTTAATTTCAGGTAATTTAAGTAGAGCGATGAGTCGAACTTACAGTTCCCGCACGCTGCGGGTTATATCATATATATGGCTTTCATTTCCGGTGACGTACTTCATCTATGCGATGGCCGTACTCGCGCTGAACCTGTCGGGCCTGGTGAAAGTTCTGCTCAGCCCGGGCTACTGGTTTGTCTGCGTCATCACCGTGATTGCCGGTGTCGGGATTCTGCGCATCCGTTGGTATGGCTGGTATCTGTTTCTCATTTCAAATTTTCTGATCACCTACGAAACTGCCTATGACCTGAGCCACCACTCGGTGGGCGACGTTAAGACCGCTATGTTTTTTCTGACCGTGGCCCTGCAGGGGCTGCTGATCTATTTCGTGGGCCGCGAAATTCGCGTGCCCTACTTCTTTCCGCGCATACGCTGGTGGGAAAGCGATCCGCGCTACAAGCTGAGCGTGCAAACCAAGCTGCTGCGCGAAGACAAGTCCGAGATGGAAGGCGAGATTATGGATCTGTCTTTGGGCGGCTGCTTTATCAAGACCCACTCATATTTCACGCCCGATGAAAACGTTGTGCTCGACTTCGCCATTTTTGAACGCGCCGTTCGCTGCACGGGCCGCATCGTGTGGCGCACCGAAAGCACGGTCACGCACCCCAAGGGCATCGGCGTGAAGTTCGACGCCCTCAATAAAGAAACCACGTTCTGCCTGAGGCAGGCAACCCAGAAACTCAAGAAACTTGCCCGCGTCTACAGCCAGCTGAGCCGCGAACGCAACTGGCAGGAATACCTGCAACGCGAGCAGCGTTACCAGGGCAGAAATAAAAAGTAATCTATGAACAAGTACATGGGCGAAGCCTTGAAAGAGGCTGTGAAGGCCGCCGCCAAAGACGAGGTGCCCGTGGGCGCCGTGATCGTCTTTGAAGGCAAAATTATCGCGCGCGGCCACAACCTGCGCGAAACACGACAGTCGGTACTGGGCCACGCCGAGCTGGCCACATTGGCCAAGGCCTCAAAAAAACTTGGCTCCTGGCGCCTGCCTGGCTGCGACGTCTACGTGACGTTAGAACCCTGCCCCATGTGCGCGGGCGCCTTGCAGCAGGCTCGCGTGCGGCACGTGTATTATGGCGCGGTCGACCCCAAGGCTGGCGTCGTTTCACTAGCTCTGAATCTCAACGACAACTCGCGCCTCAACCACCGGTACTCGCTCACACATCTGGACACCACAGAGTGCGGCAAAGTACTGTCAGACTTCTTTCGCGGCAAGCGTAAGAAAGGAAAAGCATGAATGCTTTACTGGCATTGGCGCTACTGCTCGCAATCCCACGGCCTGCCACCGCACAGCCCGCAACCTGCGCGCTTGAACGTGGTGAAAAAATCACCGTCGCCTGCACCAAAGCCTGCGACCAGTGGGTGCAACGGGCCTTCCAGGAGGTCGCAAAAAAACTTGGTCTGCAGCTCGCTTTCGTCACGCTCATCACCACGCCTGACGCCAAATACGACGCGATCTTCTCGCCTGGTGGTGCCGACATCGGCCCTGAGTATTATACCCGCGAGCTGCCACCCGAGATGCGCCAGAGGATTGAAAAAGAATACGAGCGCACCGGCAGCACGGGCCCCGTCTCAAAAAAGCGCGATCGTTTCGAGTACGACCTTTTCCGCAAATACTTTCAGGACGAGTCGTTTGCCAATATTCCCGCGCTGGGTGTCTGCTACGGCATGCAGATGATGTCGGTGGCCCACGGGCTGCCGCTTTACGTCGATATCCCGACTGATCTGGGTATTCCCGCGCGCAGAAACCTGGCCGATACCGTCACGTTTCTCGAAAGCGACAAGTCAGCGCTGCAGCCCTATTTTGCAAAGACGAAATTTGCTGGCCGCGAAAGTCATCATCAGGCCGTCGACCTGGCTTACTACCGCGCGCATCGTGACCAGTTTGCCGGCACCACGGTGGTGGCCACGTCCAACGACGACCGCATTGCCGAAGCCATCGAATTTGAAGGCCGACCAGCCGCGGGCGTGCAGTTTCACCCCGAAATTTCCGGCGATACGGCAAAGTTCGGCACGCTGTCCTGGTTTCTCACCGCAGCGTGCGTGTACAAAAAATTACGAAATCGCGAGCCCGCGACAGCCGCGGCGGCGCCCGCGAAACAATGCAACTGAACTAATGCAAGCCAACGATAAGGAAGGCTCACCATGACCCGATTCTCAGCTCGATTGCTTACCCTCACTCTGGCCGCTCTATTCCTCACCCAGCTGGCCTGCGCTAACGATGCTTTTATCTTCAAAGATCACGGCAAAATCGTGCGAGCGATTACGTTTGAAGAGCTGGCCAAAATTGCGCCCCCCCAGCCCCATGCGATCTTTGAGCCGCACGAATCGGCAGCAGTGACGTACCATGGCCTGGATTTCAATGTTTTGCTCGATGCCGTTTATGGCAAAACCTGGCGCCAGGCCGAAGAGCTGCTCTTCACGTGTAGCGACGGCTACCAGCCCAGCATTCCCGGTAGCCGCTTTGTGCAGCACAAAAGCATTCTGGCCTTTAGCCGCAACGGCGGCGACTTTGAGCTGACCAACAAGCTGCATAACGACGAGCGCGTGAAGCTCGACCCCTACTACCTGATCTGGGAAAACAACAAGCACCCCGAGCTGAAGACCGCCAGCGACACCGGTGCCTGGCCGTATCAGGTCACAACCGTCGATCTCATCAACTTTAACGACCATTTCCCCCGCCTGGCCCCACCAGCCAGTGCTTCCAAACAGGCCAAGGCCGGCTTCGTCAACTTTCGAAACTACTGCATGACCTGTCACAGCATCAACGGCGAGGGCGGCCGCGTAGCGCCCGAGCTGAATTACCCCGTGAATATCACCGAGTATTACAACGAGACGATGCTGAAGAAATGGATTCTCGACCCCACCAGCGTGCGCTATCGCACGCTCATGCCCGCGATTGGCCGGGATCTAAAAAATCGCTCGCAGCTGGTCGACGAAATCATCGCCTACTTCAAGGCGATGCGAGACAAAAAGCAGAAGCCGGCGCCCGAAAAAACCGAAGCCAAGTAGCCTGGATCAGGCGACGACCGGAATGTTTTTCGAGAGCCAGGCCTGCAGATATTTCGATGTGGGAATGCGTCCCAGGCCCTTGATGGCAATACTGCTGGCTTCGCAAAGCTTGTCCAGCCGCACGCGCGTGCGAATGCCCATGCCTTCGAGCATGTAAACGAGATCTTCGGTCGCAACGTTTCCGGATGCCCCCGGCGCATAGTTGCAGCCGCCCAGCCCCCCGCTGGAAGAATCCAGCGTACGCACGCCAAAACCCACGGCAGCCAGGCAGTTCGGCAACGCCGTACCGCGTGTGTCGTGAAAATGGCCGGCAATCTGATCGCGCGCGATTTCTGATTTCAGCCGCAGCAGCAGATCCACCACTTCGCGCGGCGTAGCCACCCCAATGGTGTCGCCCAGACTCACCTGCTCAATACCCATGTCAATGAGCCTGCGCGCCTGCTTGACGACGTTATTGGCCTTAACCTTGCCTTCGTACGGGCAGCCCCAGCAAACCGAGATATAACCCCGCACACGAATTTTTTCCTTCTGCGCGCGTTTGGTGATCGCCTCGAAGGTCTTCATCGAATCTTTGATGTTCATGCCGATGTTCTTCTGCGTGAAGGTATCGGTGGCACCGGTAAAAACCGCAATAGCGCGGCAGCCCGACTCGAGTGCGCGATCCAGCCCGCGTTCGTTTGGCACGAGCGCCCACAGCGTCAACCCGCGTTTGGACAGATAGCCCTTTTTGGCCAGCTGTTGAAAAATCTTATCCGACGACGCCATCTGCGGCACGCGGTCTTCGCGTACGAAGGCGCCCACTTCCACATCGCGCAGGCCACTCGCGAGCAGCGCTTCGATGTAGGCCATCTTCGCCTCAAGTGAGAGCGGAATTTTTTCGTTCTGTAACCCGTCGCGTGGACCCACTTCGAAGAGTCGCACCGTGCTGGGCAGCGGCCAGTTCATCACTTGCCTTCGTCCTCCCAATCAACCAAAAGTATTCCCGCGGCGATAACCTGTCCTTCTTTTACGCCCACGGTCCGTACTGTTGTCTCAAAAGGCGCGGCATATGAAAACTCCATTTTCATCGACTCGCACACTACGACGACCTGGTCTTTGGCTACTTTTTGCCCCGGAGCGACCAAGACTTTCAAAACCTTACCGGGATACTCAGCAATCAAGGGCCCCCGCACGGTAAAATCATGCTGCGCGCCCGCACCCGGCGACGTCCCAGCACCACTACCCGAATACCCGACTTTACCCGCGCCCGTGCCGAAAACCTGCCAGGGCGAAAGCGACAATGCCGATTCCACTTTCAGACTCAGGGGTTTTAAAGCCGAAGGCGTGCGCACCTGCCCCTTCCAGCCCGCAAGCTCGTCGGCTAGAAACTGAGTGGTCACCCGGCCCTCGATGAAACGTTGATGCTCGAGTATATCGACCAGATAGCTGCCGTTCCAAGCCACACCGCAAACGCGTGTGCCACGGAGTCCAGCCGACAGCGTTCGGCGCGCTTGCTCGCGGTCCATGCCCCAGGCAATGATTTTTGCCAGCATCGCGTCGTAGAACATGGGCACTTCGCAGCCCGTCTGATAGCCGGTATCAATCCGCAGATTCGGAAGCAGCGGCGTTGTAAACTCTTCGAGTTTGCCCGGTGCTGGCATGAATCCCTTTGAAGGATCTTCGGCATAAACGCGCGCCTCAATGGCATGACCGCGCGTACCGTGGGCACCCAGATCTTTGGGAAGCGCCTCACCTTGCGCAACTTTAAGCTGCAGCGCGGGCAGATCCACGCCCCAGACCAACTCAGTCACCGGATGCTCGACCTGCAAGCGGGTGTTCATCTCAAGAAAGTAGAACTTCTCGGCATCATCCACCAAAAACTCGCAGGTACCCGCGTTCACATAGTCGACGGCCTTGGCCAGATTTACGGCCGCAGCCCAAAGCGCCTTGCGAGTCGCATCAGAAAGATTCGGAGCCGGCGCCTCTTCGATCACTTTTTGGTGGCGGCGTTGCACCGAGCACTCGCGCTCACCCAAACTGACGATCGTGCCATGCGAATCGCCCAGCACCTGAACTTCGATATGACGCGAAGCCTTACAGTAGGCCTCGAGAAAAATTTCGCCCGAGCCAAATGCACCCTGCGCCTCGCGCACGGCACTTTCGGCTTTTTCTTCAATCTCAGTGGCCTGCGCCACCAGGCGCATGCCGCGCCCACCGCCACCAGCCGCTGCCTTGAGCAAGAGCGGAAAGCCCACCTTCTCACCTGCCGCGTGCAGGTCAGCCGCTTTCCAGCCATCTTTAAGCAGCGCCCAAGGCAAGGTTGGAACCTTGGCTTTTTCGGCAGCCTGCTTGGCCGCGATTTTATTTCCCATCAGATCGATTACTTTTGCAGCGGGGCCGATCCATATCAGGCCCGCGTCCACCACTGCGGCCGCAAAGCTTGCACGCTCGGACATGAAACCGTAACCTGGATGAATCGCCTGCGCGCCCGACTCTTTGGCAGCCCCCAGAATTTTCGCCGGATTCAGATAGCTTTCCGCAGCAGGCCCCGGGCCAATGGCCACGGCCTCGTCGGCCAGATGGCGATGTCGGGCTTCAGCATCAGCTTCGGAGTAAACCGCCACCGTTTTGATTCCCAACGCGCGGCACGCGGCAATGACCCGGCAGGCAATCTCGCCGCGATTCGCGATCAGAACTTTCGTGAAAGGCGCAGTTTTTGTTTTCAAAAAATCAGTCCTTGATCCAGCTCGGTTTACGTTTTTCCAAAAAGGCTTTCAAACCTTCCTGTCCCTCGGGAGTTACCCGCAGCTCGGCCAGCACTTTGGCCACGTATTCCAGCGACTCCTCAAATTCCTTGGTCTTGAGCTCGCGCACCAGTGACTTTGCCGCCGTCATCGCATTGGGCCCACACTGCAGAAGATTTTTAGTAATACGGTCGCAGGCGGCAGTCAGCGCCTCGGGCGAGTCGGCCAGCTCGTGCACCAGCCCAATGGCCATGGCCCGGTCGGCGGTGAAACGCTCGGCCGACATGAAGTAGGCCCGAGCATGACTTTCGCCAATTTTTGCCAGTACAAAGGGACCAATGCAGGCCGGAATAATTCCCAGTCGAACTTCGGCCAGACTGAACACGGTTTCTTTGCTGGCGATAACATAGTCGCAGATGCTGGTCAGGCCCACGCCGCCACCAATGACTGCGCCGTGCACGAGGCCCACTACCGGTTTTGGACAATGGTTCAACGTGGCAAACATCTTGGCCAGCCGGCGCGTGTCTTCGAGATTGTCGCGACCGGCAAGCTTGATGGCCTCTTGCATCCACTTCAAGTCTCCACCAGCGCAAAACACGGGGCCCTGGCCGCGCAGCACCACCACGCGTACTGCCGCGTCCGCTGCGATCTTGTCAAACGTGTCTTGCAAATCCATGATGAGCTGGTCATTGAACGCGTTGCGCACCTCGGGCCGCGCCAGCTCGATCGTGAAAACACCTTTTTCGAGAGTCGTTTTTAGAGTCGTAGCCATGTGTTCGTCCCCCCCCTTTTGAATTACATGCGGAACACGCCAAACGGCGTGGCCGGCACTGGCGCGTTGTAAGAAGTCGCCAGCCCCAACGCCAGATACTTGCGCGTTTCCACCGGCGAAAATATTCCATCGTCCCAAAGTCTGGCCGTACTGTAATACGGCGAACCTTCTTCTTCGTACTTCTTGAGAATCGGATCGCGAATTTTTGCGATCTCAGCTTCGGACAGCTCTTTGCCCTTGGCCTTGAGCTGTTCGATCTTAACCGTCGAAAGCACCGTCGCAGCCTGCTCGCCACCCATGACGCTGATGCGGGCATTGGGCCACATCCACAAGAAGCGCGGGTTATAAGCGCGTCCGCACATGCCGTAGTTACCCGCACCAAAAGAGCCGCCCACCACTACGGTGAACTTTGGAACCTGGGCGTTGGCCACGGCCATAACCATCTTGGCGCCGTCGCGTGCGATGCCGCCGTTTTCGTACTGCTTGCCTACCATGAAGCCGGTGATGTTTTGCAAGAACACGAGCGGGATGCGCCGCTGGCAGCACAGCTCGATGAAGTGCGCGGCCTTAAGCGAACTTTCTGAAAATAAAATTCCGTTGTTGGCGATGATGCCCACCGGGTAACCGAAGATATGTGCGAAGCCCGTAACTAGCGTGTTGCCATAGAGCGCTTTGAACTCGTGAAAGCGGCTGCCATCCACGATGCGCGCGATGACTTCGCGAATGTCGTACGGAAAGCGCAGCTCGGCCGGAACGATGCCCAGAATTTCAGCGGGGTCATAGGCCGGATCTTCGGGACTTTGACGTGCAGCCAGGGCTGACGCGCCAGCGGGCGCTTCACGGTTAAGGTTGAAGATGATGTCGCGTGCTATCTGCAGCGCATGCTGGTCGTTGGCGGCCAGGTGGTCGGCCACGCCGGACGTGCGGGTGTGAACATCGGCGCCGCCCAGCTCTTCGGCGGTTACGATTTCGCCGGTGGCCGCTTTCACAAGCGGCGGGCCGCCTAAAAAAATAGTTCCCTGCTTACGCACGATAATGGTTTCGTCGCTCATTGCAGGCACGTAGGCGCCGCCAGCGGTGCACGAACCCATAACGACCGCGATCTGCGCGATGCCTTTGGCCGACATATTGGCCTGGTTGTAAAAAATTCGTCCGAAATGCTCTTTGTCAGGAAAAACTTCGGCTTGCAGGGGCAGAAAGGCGCCACCCGAATCGACCAGATAAATGCACGGCAGGCGATTCTGCTCGGCCACTTCCTGCGCTCGCAGGTGCTTTTTAACGGTAATCGGAAAGTAGGTGCCGCCCTTAACGGTGGCGTCGTTGGCCACAATCATCACCTCGCGGCCGTGGACGGTGCCAATTCCTGTCACTATTCCAGCAGCCGGCGCCTCGCCGTCGTACAGCTCATGGTCGGCAAGCCGGCCAAGCTCCAAAAAGGCGCTTCCCGGGTCGATCAGCTCGCGTATACGCTGTCTGACGAAGAGCTTTCCGCGTTCTTCATGGCGTTTACAGGCCTCAGCCCCGCCCCCCAGCTCGGTTTTCGCTTCGATTTCACGCAGCTTGCGCAGGAGCCCATCGTGGTACTCTTTGTTCTTCGTAAACTCCGGGGATGATGTACGGACGTTTGATTTAAGCATACGATTTTTAATCCCTTTTACTTGACGATACACGGCTTTTAAAGCAATTTAACTTCTTTCTATGAACGGTTTTTCAAATTCGCCTTTCGAGGGTTTTTCCAAGCTTTCTCTCGAGCAACGGCAAGCACGTCTCAGCAGCATTACCGGACTGACCCAGGAGGATATCGACATCCTATCTGCTAGCGGCTGCGGCTTGTCTCTTGACCAGGCAGAACACCTTATTGAAAATGTCGTCGGCCTTTTCTCGATGCCCATGGGCATTGCCACTCACTTTAAAATCGATGGACGCGACATCGCGATTCCGATGGTGGTCGAAGAAACTTCAATTGTCGCGGCAGCTTCGGCTTCGGCC
>JBBRLF010000021.1:0-24972 GCA_038231515.1 candidate division WWE3 bacterium | reverse complement strand
TGAAGCGTAGAACTTCAAAGCGTTACCACCGGTAGTAGTTTCAGGGTTACCGAACATGACGCCGATTTTCATACGAATCTGGTTGATGAAAATTACCGTCGTGCTGCTGCGACTGATCGCCGCCGTCAACTTACGCAGAGCCTGTGACATCAAGCGAGCCTGAAGGCCGACGTGGCTGTCGCCCATGTCGCCCTCGATTTCAGCGCGTGGCACAAGTGCCGCGACCGAGTCGACAACGAGTACGGAGATGGCACCCGAACGAACGAGCGTTTCGGTGATCTCAAGAGCTTGCTCACCCGTATCGGGCTGCGAGATCAGGAGATCTTCGGTTTTTACTCCCAGCTTGCGGGCATAGTCGACGTCGAGCGCGTGCTCGGCATCGATGAATGCCGCCACGCCGCCCTGGCGCTGAGCTTCAGCGATACAGTGCAGAGTGAGGGTGGTTTTACCAGACGACTCTGGCCCGAAGATTTCGATCACGCGTCCGCGCGGAAGACCGCCGACGCCAAGAGCGATATCGAGACTCAGAGATCCGGTCGAGATGACGGGTACGTCATGAACGAGGTTTTGATCCACCCCGAGTCTCATGATCGAACCTTTTCCGAACTGCTTTTCGATGGTGCTTAATGCGAGTTCCAAAGCTTTCGCTTTATTGGCACTGCCTGATGGTAATTCACTTGAAATGCTCACGAGGAGCCTCCTTCTTTATGTGCGTGCGCCAGGCCTATGACAGGACCTGACAATCAGTGGTACTTCGATAGTTATTATTTTTATCAAACCCGTGGCGGACGTGGAAGCTGAAACGCTTTGAATGTTGCGATGTGTCTCGCGATTTATTTTTTGCGTCGCTACGGGCCAGCTCAGTGCAGTAGCAAGACTGAGGCCAAGGCTTCTGGCTTTCCGTATAGGAAATCGATCGTGCCACCCAGCCAGGGGGAAAGAAGGGGAAGCAGCAGCAAAATCACTAAAACGTAAAGTCCGGCGATGACATCGTCGAGCACGATATGCGCTCCCCGACGAAACCAGCTGGTAGAGGTTTTGGATGCGCGGTCAAAAAGATTTGCCGGAAAGGGCTTGAGAACATCGAAGATTCTAAAGAGACCAAAACCCAGAAGCAGAGTTGGCCAGTAAGGCGCGCAAAGCAGAGTGGACCAGAGCATTCCGGCCACTTCATCCACCACAATATACTGCGGATCTTTTGAAGCGCCCTCTTTTTGGTCCTGGGCCGAGCCGAGGATCGCGATTGCCGTCATGCCCACGGCGAAGAAAATTCGAACCATTAATGGGCAATACGCGGCCATGGCCCAGCAAAGTGGAAGTGCGCCTACGCTACCAGCCGTACCGGGAGCGACAGGAACACGCCCACAGCCAAACCAAGTGATAATTGCCCGATTGACGGTGCGCGGAAAGAACATCCAACGTTTATGCTCCCCCGGGCAACGAGCCGCAACAGATTTTCGACCTGCGCATTGCGTTATTTCATCGCATTGCAAATCATTACCCTAACCGCTAACTTCACTCCCAAGTGACTTTGACACCTGAATTAGCAAAACGTTACGAATTCGACTGGGAAATACTCGACGTCATCATGGGCGGACACTCGGCCATTGATAGCGGCACCAGCCTGCGCATTCGTTCGCCCGAAGACGCGAATCGCTTCATGGAATGTTACGGGTACGACATCGAAAACCCAATCGAGCGGGCCGAGCTGTTTGGTAACTTTCAAGAGGCGCTCAGCTTTATCCGCCGTTATTTTTTGCAGCCCGAAAATCCCGAGGGTCTCAAGCTCGAAGTGCCGCGTAAAATTTCCGAGCTCAGCGATATTGGTCAGCTCATCACCCTGGCCAGCTCGACGGCGCCGGGGCAGGCGCTGACCGGCCACTGGGCCTGCGCGATCATGAAGATGATGCACACCATCGCGCACATGGACAAAGACCTGCGCTCGAATTACTTCGCCGATATTCAGACGCAGATCCTTGATCGCTTCTATAAAATTATCCATCGCGACGAAAACGGCCAGGTGCTGCTGGGCCGCGATGCGCGTGATGTCGATCGCGTCGAGCTGGTTTCGTTCGAAAGCAAGCCCAAGAAGGGTCGCGACAGCGTGATTCTCAAGCTGCTGCACAAGCCCGAAAACGTCGCGGAAGACATCTTCGACCGCGTCGGAATCCGTTTCGTCACGAAGAACCGCTTTGACGCTGTTCGCATCGTGAAGCTGCTCAAAGATCGCTACACCGTCATGCCGGCCAATATCAAACCCAGCCGTTCGAAAAACACCTTAATTGAAACCGAGAGTTTTTCGGCCGAAGTTTCGAGACTTCTCAAGCAGGTCGAAACCGGCCAGCTTACCTCGGGTGACCTGCATCAGCAGCTTGTCGATTTTTGCGAGCGTACCGAGACCGAGGGTGGCGACAAGGACAACCCCCACACCAGCCGCCACTATCGGGCGCTGCAGTTCACTGGCCGTCAGCTGATCAAGATCAAGAATCCGCTTTACGACGAGCTCAAGGCCATCAAAAGCGCAATGAAGGGAAAAACCATTCCCGACGAGATCGGCAAGATCATCGAGCGGCTGGACCTGCGAAATATCCAAAAGGAAATTCGTTTCTTTTATCCGTTTGAGGTGCAGATTTTCGACGAGAAGAGCCATCAAGAGAATCTCGCGGGCCGCAGCTCGCACGCCAACTACAAGAAGAGCCAGGTGCAGGCGGCGATGCGGCGCGTGCTGGGCGATCTGATGAGATTCAGCGACGCCAATGCGTAGAATCAAGACGGAAGTCGCAATCATCGGCAGCGGTGCGACCGCGATGCTGGCGGCGAATCGTCTGAGCAGTCAAGGTATCCGCGTGGTGCTGGTGAATCCCGAGCCGGAGTTCGGCATCGGTGATCTGCGGCCGTCGACCGGCCTGGGGCTGTGGAACGCCGCTTATCGCGCTGAGCAAAATGTGTCGTTGGCCGAACTGTATGAAACTTTAAACGAACGCATGCGCGAGGTTTTTCCGGCAACCGTGGAACAGTCGGGCCTGCGCAAGGGCGAATATCTTTCGATTCTGAGCAGCACGCTCATTCATCGCACGGTAACCGAAGAGCTCGAGCGTGAGTTCTTCAAGCTCGAACGCAAACCCTGGAGCTCGGGCCAGTTCAGATTGGTCAATCCCGAGCATGTGCTGGCGCGCACGAAACGCCTTGGCGTTGAGCTGCCCTACGTGGCGCAGGTCGAAGGCGCGGTGGTGCGGGCGTATGGGCTGTGGTGGGATGCCGCCAAGATGGGGCTGTATCTTTCGCAGTTCATTCACAATAAGTTTTTGGACAATCCGTCCGAGGTGCATTGCTTTAAAGATGCCGACATCAAAGGACGTTATGGCCGCAAGATCGTACTGCTGACCCGCGACGGCGAAGAGATCAATATCGAGAGCGAACGCGCGGTGTACGTATTTCTCACCGGTGAGCTGCTGCCGAAAATCCGAACTATCGTGGCGGCCTGCGATGAACCTTGGATTCAGGGCGTGCGCAAGCGTCGCAAAGAGCAGCACTTCGTCTGGTTCGAGCGTCCGTCAGCCTACCAGTCCCATTCGCAGGCGAATGGGACTACCGATGAAGACGTTTGGCTTGAGCTGGGTTCGACCCGCTATCGCTGGGGCCGCGCCGGCGGATCGGCCACGTGGCGATCGAGCAAAGGGCCTGATGGTCTGGAGCGAGTCGTCGACGAGGGGCTGCGCCTGCACGGGCTGCCCAAGCCGGCAACCCGCTTTACACGAGCCGAGCGAGCGTTCAAGCTGGAGTGGGACTGGAAAAATCCTCAGTGGCGGGAAACGAGCCACGACACCTACTGGGCCACTTCGTTTGAAGGCGACCTGGTTAAAATTCTGGAGCTGCTGTGGAATTTGCCCCACCATTAAGCAATCTACGCACCCAACTTTGCGTTGTCCTGTCGGGCTTCTCCTCGCAGATTGATCGCGAGGCGGTCTGGTCTGATGCCGCCGAGGAATTTTTGCGGCGGATGAACAAGCTGGGCGTGCAGATCACCGTGATCGGGCCGCGGCCGCCGCGCCGGTTTGGCACGAAAAAAACAATTCGCTTCATGGACCGGCACGAGGTGGTGGGCATGAAGATGCTGGCGGCCTCGCGTTCGCACCGGCTTGAGTTTCGGGTTTTGAATAAAAAAACGCAAGCCTGGACGCGCCTGCGCGCGGAAGCCTGCGTGACCATCGGACCCACGGGCGTCTGGCCCACGACATATGAAGGTTGGACTGCGCCTGGCACGTTGACGCTTGATGCGCTGGCCCGGTGGGTGGGCGAGCAGAAATGGGTGCCGGGACGCGAGTTTGTTTTTCATGGCAGCTCCAATCAGGTGCTGCGCTGGGCCTGCACCTTGCTTGATCGGGGCGCCAAGAACTGCATCGTCATCGAGCAGGGGCCACAGCTTCGCTGCTGGCGCTCGCATCGGGATAGACTGTTGGCCAAAGGCGGACGAATTCTGGTCAAGCACCAGATTCAGCGCGTCGAGCAGGAGTCGGCCAACTCCCTGGCGGTTTATGTCGTCAACGAGCAGGGTACCCTGATTGTAAAAGCTGACACCATCGTGCTGGCGCCGGCGGACAGTGAAGTATTCAACAGTCCCGCTGAGTGGAAGTCGGGATTGTTTTACGTCCAACGAAGAGCTTCCCCCTGGGATATGCTTATCGATGAAGAGCAATGGTTTGAACGACTGGACTGGCGCGAACTTTACTGGCGCGTCTCGCGCATGCTGCAAGTAGTGGATTATGCCGAAGCCGAAGGTGCGCTGCGCATGCTGCGCAACGAGCGGCGCAGTCTGCTCGAGTATCGCAAGCCGGATGCAAGACAGGATCTGGCTTACAGCGGAAAAATTCTGACGCGCGATTCGCTTTTGGGACTGCAGCGCTCGCCCTCGGTGCCGCGCAACCTTGCTGCGGCCAAACCCATTGCCAGCCTCGAGTGCTATGAAAACGTGCCCTGCCGCGCATGTGCCGATGCCTGTCCCGAGAACGCGATTGATATCATCCGCATCAACGACCTGCCCAAGCTGCTTGAAGACAAGTGCACGGGCTGTGGCGCGTGCGTGGCCGTGTGCCCGGCGGGCGCTGCCGTCATGGTTAAAGAGCTGCCGGTGGAGCAAAAAGCCCGCTACTTTTTGCCCGATGACACCAAAGAGCTCTGGAAGCAGGGCCGTCAGATTCAGCTGCTCAACCGCAAGGGCGACGTGCTGGGTGCCGGACGCGTCGTAAGCTCAGTGGCCTACGAAGAAGGCGCGCATCGCGTGCTCGAAGTCGAGTCGACGAACGTGCATCTGTGGGACGGCCGCAACTTCAAATTAGTCAAAGGCGAGTTTCAGCTTTCCGAAGCCGAAGCGTCTGTAAACTCACCCGTGCTGCTCAAACGCGGCTGGGTGCTGCTCAATGGTGTCAAGCGCCTCTGCCCGATTGACGTGCCGATTACGGTGGCGCTCTGGCAGCTGGGGCAACGTCGTTTCGAAGACGCGCTGTTTTGTCACGATGGCAGCTGTCATCTTTGCGAGGTGGTGGTGAACGGCGAGGCCGCGTTGGCCTGCAAGACGCTGGTGCGCGATGGTCAGGAGATCACTTTTGGTGGTGGTGGGCCTCGCATGAGCAACCCGCTGTGCCCCTGCAAGCAGGTCAGCTCGGCTGAATACAAGGCCCTGGGTGCCGACGGCGTGCCTGAAAAAATCGTACGCGAGATTAGTGGCGTCGGCCACGGCACCTGTCACGGACGCTGGTGCCTGGCTTCGTGCGAGTTCGCGGCCGAGGCGGCTGCCGCCAGTGGCGAGAAAAAATTACGTCCGAACTTTTATGGCTACGAGGCGTCGCCCTGGCGCGACATCTGGGCCAGCGACGTGGCCGAGGCCGATCCAGTTGATGCGAGTGACAGCGATTCCGAACCCTGAGGCCGCAGTCTCGCCAGTGAGTTCTCGGCGAGAAACCGCTCAATCATGATGTTGATCAGCTCGGGAATATCCATCTGCGGGCAGTGGCTGCCGTTGCGAATCAGCTCGTACTTGCTGGCGGGAATGAGCTGATGCATGATCTCCTGCGCCTCGCGCGGGATGATCAGGTCGTTTTCGCCCGAGATAATCAGCGTGGGTATATCGATACGATGCAACCAAGGGGTGGCATCATAGGTTTCGTAATCCTTGAGCAGCTGCAGCGTGATGATCATGTCCATCTGCGAAAGCATGCGCACGTAAGTTTCAATGTCTTCAGACTTTGCCAGATTCGGATTGAAGCCCAGCTGACCCACGATCCACGGCACGATCTTGCTTTTGCCCTGCGCCTTCCAGATGAGATTCACCAGCCGGGGATGGCGCTTGTAGGCTTCATAAATGTACGGAAACGCCATGTGCATGAAATTCGTGCGCAGCAACGTCTCAAGCGGGCCGCGTGCGTTGCCGTTGGCCAGCACCATGGCCTCGACGCGCTGAGGGCAGCGTTTGTAAAATTCCAGTACCAGATTTACGCCCATCGAGTGACCCAGCAGCGTGGCCTTGGGCAGATGCAGTTCGTCCATCAGACATTCAATGTCGTGCGCGATATTGTCGATGGTCAGCGCTTCAGGCTTGGCCGGCGCGTCTGAGCGATGGTGGCCGCGATAGTCAAACCAGATGACGGTGTAGTTTTTCTTGAAATAGTCCATCTGGTAGCTCCAGTGCAGCTTCGAGCACACCAGGCCATAGCAGAACAGCAAAGGCGGACCGCTGCCCTCGACTGAGTAAAATAGACGCGTTCCGTCGAATGTTTTGTAAAAGCCGTTCTGCATAGAGGGTTAGAGCTTATCCTGGATTCAGGCCGTTTCAAAGCGCATCTGCTGCAGATGTCCGGTGCGTTGCATATAAGCGCGCAGGGGAGCATGCTCTGGGGTCAAAAGTTCCGGGTCGGTCTTGAGAATGTCAAAAGCGGCCTTGCGTGCCTCATGAAGTATGAACTGGTCTCGCACCAGGCTGGCGTACTGAAACTGCAGCTCACCGCTTTGACGGGTTCCCAGAAATTCACCGGGGCCGCGGATTTCCAGGTCGAGCTCGGCAAGTTTAAAGCCGTCGCGCGTCTGCTCCATGGCCTTGAGCCGGTCGTAGGCTTGCGTGGCCCCGCCCGCGGTCAGCAGATAACAATAGGACGTTTCGGTGCCACGTCCGATGCGCCCGCGCAGCTGATGTAGTTGGGACAGTCCAAAGCGTTCGGCATGCTCGATGGCCAGCACGGTCGCGTTCGGAACGTCCACGCCAACCTCCACTACGGTGGTCGAAACCAGCACCTGAATTTCGCCGCGCTTGAAGGAGTTCATGACCTCAGCTTTTTCCTGCGACTTCATGCGGCCGTGCAGCAGCCCGACACGAAAACCCTTGAGCGGCCCGTTGGCCAGCTCTTCGGCGCCAGTGACGGCGTTGGCCAAGTCGATTTTTTCCGACTCTTCAACCAGCGGAAAAATCACATAGGCCTGACGGCCGTTTTTAAGCTCGGTGCGAATCATGTCGTACATGGCTGCGCGATCGTTTTCTTTGGTAATGCGCGTATAAACTTCAGGGCGGCCTTTGGGCATCTGGCGAATCGTCGAGATGTCGAGATCACCGTATGCGGTCAGCGCCAACGTGCGTGGAATGGGCGTGGCCGTGAGCGACAACACATGAGGGTGATTGCCCTTGGCCCGCAGGCGCATGCGCTGGTCGACGCCAAAGCGATGCTGCTCATCCACGATGACCAGCCCCAGCTCCTGAAAGATAACCGGGTCTTCAATCAACGCGTGCGTGCCAATTAAAATTTGAGTCGTGCCGCTGGCAAGCCGTCCGAGTATTTCGTCCCGGCGTGCTTTCGTCGTCGAGCCCGTCAGCAGATCGACGGTAAGCTGCTGACCAGTGGGCAGCTGCAGTCCGTCGACGATCTTGCGCGCGCTGTTCAGATGCTGCTCGGCTAGAATTTCGGTAGGCGCCATGATGGCAACCTGTCCACCACCGGCAATGACGGGCAGGGCGCTGGCCAGAGCCACCAGAGTTTTTCCGCAGCCCACATCCCCTTGCAGGAGACGATTCATGGGCTTGTCCACGGCCAGGTCGTCGAAGATACGGTCGATCGCCAGATTCTGATCGTCGGTCAGCTCAAACGGAATTCTCTTTTTCAAAAGCTCGAGCAGCGCCGTGGCGTCCGCCTTGGCATAGGCCTTGGTCTGCTCGCGGCGCATCTTGAGTCGGCGGCGTCCCACGACCCATTCAAACTTAAACAGCTCGTCAAAAATCAGGCGGCGCTGCTCGGGGGTATTGAAGGCCCGCAGATTTTCGATGGATATCGTTTTCGGTGGCGCATGCAGGGTTTTCACGGCCCGGCTCAGATCGATCAGCGCGTGAGTGGTGCGCACGTGCTGGGGCAACTCTTCGGGCAGCTGGCTCGCACAGGCTTCAACCGCCTGGCCGACCACCTTGCGCAATACTTTTTGATTCAATCCCTCTGTCTCGGAATACAGCGGCAGAACTTTTTCGGTCGTTACCTTGGCGGCATCTTCAACGTCCCATTCAACATCGGGATGAATCATGCCAAAGCGCGCGCCAAAAGTTTTTACCGTGCCGTACACCAGCAGCTGTGGGCGTTCGCGCAGCTTGGTGTCCATATACGTGCGGTTGTAGGCAAACCACTTGACCGAAAGCGTGCCTGTGCCGTCTTCGATGCGGGCTTCGAGCATCGGGCGTTGCAGTCGGCGAATGGGCACGTAGTTGTGGCTCAGTACCCGGCCACGTACCAGAGCGACCTCGTCCTGCTTGAGCGAGGCAATGGTGCGCAGCGTGGAGCGATCCTGATAGTCGCGCGGTAGGTAGTAAATCGCGTCGCGAACGGTGCGAATGCCTTTGACCTCAAAAAGCATGGCGAGCTTCGGGCCAACCCCTTTTAAAAACTGTATCGGAGTGTCGAGCGTCAGCGGACCGTGCGCTTTTTTCGCGCCGGTACCGACGGCAGGACGGCTCTTACTCGTATCTGACTTCGATGACGTCGTAGGCGACGTTTCCCTTGGGGGCATTGACTATCACCTCGTCGCCGGCTTTCTTGCCGATCAAAGCGCGGGCAATAGGCGAGCCGATGGAAATTTTATTGAGCTTCAGATCGGCTTCGTCGACACCGACGATTTTGTAAGTCACTTCTTTGCCGGTGTCCTGGTCGGATACGAGGACAATCGCGCCAAAAACGATCTTGTCCGTCTTGATCAGGCTGGTGTCAATGACCTGCGCCGAGGCTAGCTTGCCGTTGATCTCCATGATTCTGCCTTCAATGAAGCTCTGGCGTTCTTTGGCCGCCGAGTAATCGGCGTTTTCCGAAAGGTCGCCATGGCCACGCGCGATTTCAATCGCCTTGATGACAGAAGGGCGGTCTACCGTTCGCAGGCGCTTCAGCTCATCTTCGAGCGCACGCTTGCCTTCGACGGTCATAGGGATTGAAGGAATCGAATTTACTGCTGGTCCAATTGCCATAGAGGGGCAACCTACCATACCAAATCAGGATTATTCACTTGAAAAACAACTCCGGATAACGCGTCGCACTAACTGGTTAATCGAGCTCGAATTTTTCTTCGTAGCTGATTTTAAGCGCTGGGTTTTGCTCTTCTTTACGCAGCAGGCAGTTGCCGATGGCCAGTACTTCGATCTCGGTGCCCATGAAGCAGCGAAAAGCGTCTTCCGGGCTTCCGACGATAGGTTCGCCGCGCACGTTGAAGCTCGTGTTGACCAAAACCGGACAGCCCGTCCGGGCTTTGAACTCGGTGAGCAGGGCGTGGTAGCGGGGGTTGGTGTCGAGGTGCACGGTCTGCACCCGCGCCGAGTAGTCGACATGGGTTACGGCCGGAATGTCCGAGCGCGGAACATTGAGCTTTTCAATACCAAAGAGCTTCAGCTCCTCATCGGACATTTTGCGCCGGCGGCTTTTCACCACGTCGGCCACGAGCAGCATATAAGGGCTGTCGCTATCGAGCTCGAACCACTGGCTGCAGTCTTCGCGCAGCACCGAGGGCGCGAACGGACGAAACGACTCGCGGTATTTCACTTTCAGATTCAGCAGCGACTGCATCTGGGTCGACCTGGCGTCAGCCAGAATGGAACGGCCGCCCAGAGCGCGTGGACCAAACTCCATGCGACCCTGAAACCAGCCCAGCGCTTTGCCCTCGCTTAACGCCTGAGCGCAGCTTTGCGTGAGTCCCTGGTCGGTAAGCGTTTTGAATTTCGCCCCCACGGCGGTAAGCCGGCGCTCGATATCATCTTGCGCAAACTCGGGCCCCAGATAACCACCCTGCATGCCATCGCGCTGCGGCCCCGATACGCGAGGCTGCTTGTTATAGAGGTGATAGCCCGCCAAAGCGGCGCCCAGTGCTCCGCCGGCATCGCCGGCAGCGGGCTGAATCCAGATGTTCTTGAATTTTCCATCGCGCAGCACATGACCGTTGGCCACGCAGTTCAGCGCGACGCCACCGGCGAGGCACAGATTTGGCGAGCCTGTTTCTTTTGCAAGACCGCGCGTAAGTCTGAGCACGATCTCTTCGGTCACGGCCTGCACCGAGGCGGCAAGGTCCATGTGCTTTTGCGTGAGCTTGTCTTCGGAGTTGCGCCGGGGGCCGTCAAAGAGCTGGGCAAACTTCTCGTTGGTCATCTTAAGTCCCGTGCAGTAATCGAAATAATCCTGGTTAAGCCTGAAACTTCCGTCAGCCTTGAGATCGACGAGCTTTTCCAAAATCAACTTCTTGAATCGCGGCTCTCCATACGGAGCCAGGCCCATAACCTTGTATTCGCCGGAGTTAACCTTGAAACCGGTGTAATAGGTGAAAGCCGAGTAGAGCAGGCCCAGCGAATGCGGAAAGTGCAGCTCTTTGAGGATATCAAGCTTGTTGCCCGAGCCCATGCAAACGGAAGTCGTGGCCCACTCACCTACGCCGTCCATGGTAAGCACGACCGCGTCTTTAAAGGGCGACGGAAAAAAAGCACTGGCGGCGTGGCTAAGGTGATGTTCCGCGAAAATGAGTTTGCCGGCCCAGTCGAAATCGGCCACGTGTTTTTGAAATTCTTTTTCGAGTAGCCGTTTCTGGAAGAGCTTCTCCTTGAACCAGAGCGGAATGGCCATTTTGAAAGAAAGCAGGCCCTTGGGCGCGAACGCCAGATAAGTTTCGAGCAGGCGCTCGAACTTCAAAAAGGGTTTGTCGTAGAACGCGATATTGTCGACCTGATCGAGTCGCAGGCCACCCTGCTTTAAACAGTACTCGATGGCGTGGCGCGGAAATCCGGCATCGTGCTTTTTGCGGGTGAAGCGCTCTTCCTGGGCGGCAGCAATGATTCGGCCATCTTCAACCAGGGCGGCGGCACTATCATGATAAAATGCGGAGATTCCTAATACCCGCATTGGCCTAAAACAACGTGTAGATAAATGGCGCGATCGCGGTACCGCTGCTAAGCACCAGCAGGCCGCCGACGATCGTCATGGTTACGATAACCGGAATGAGCCAGTATTTTTTCCGGGTCCGCATGAAGGCCCAAAGTTCTTTTATAAACGACATCTCTTCTCCTGTGGCGCGATCTAAAACTGATGACGCATCGATTCCGCCGAGTCTCCCATCGGTTCGCGTTTGATCCAATAACTTTCGGCGTGCGGATCAAATTTTCGATTCAGGGGGTCTTTACCAAAGACCCTCATCAAGAGCCCAATTGGGGTAATCAGTAAGTAAAATAGCACGCCCATGACAATCGGATTCGTGATTTTCTGAAGCAGAAATGCGAGCTCTGTCCATAGCCGGTTAAGCCCGCGCAGCAAGGTGGGTGCGACGAGCGCGACAGCCAGAAAAACGCCCGCCGCAGCCAGCGCCCACCAGCGAAGGGGCTGTTGGTGGCGAAGCGGAGCAAGTGCCACAACTAAGAAAAAACCCGTAAAAACCAGACCAAACGTGCGATCCGACGAGCCGGGTTCCTTTTCTCCATGTTGAAACGTCTCATGTGCCGCCATTAGGACCCCTTTTTGAACAAGGCTTCAGCAGCTTGTTTCGCTTTGTCGCCGGCGCTCAGGCCAGAGGCCGCGACCTTGGCCTCGCTTGGCTTGAAGTGATCGCAGAAGTTGGCCTTCTCTTTATCGACCACGCGATCTGCCACGGTTTCGGCGCACTCGTTGTAGCGCGAAGGATCGAAGTGCAGACAGTTCAGACAAACATGAGTGGCGCTGCGGCAGCCCTCGCAGGCGTCTTGTCGTCCATAGTCCACATTGGCATTAAGTGCACGTCCGCACTTATGGCATGCGGGCATGGACAACGGCCTTTCCGCTCGCCGTTCCGTTACTTGTAGGCTTCGGTGGCAGCTCAGGCTTCAGCGGCGACAAAGTAAGGGCATGCGACTGCAAGGTGCCAATGGCTTTGAGAAACGCCCGGGCCATGGTCAGTAAAGTGCAGTATGGAATACGTTTTTCGAGCGCGGTTCGGCGCAACGAATAGCTGTCGAGAATCGCCTTTTCGTTATTCGTGGTGTTGATGACTAGCTGATAGCGGCCCGTGGCCAGCTGGGTCACGCAGTCGGGAAAACCGCTTCCAACTTTGGAAACCAGATCGGCCGGGATATTGTACTTTGTCAGAAAGGCATGCGTGCCTGGGGTGGCATCGAGCGCGAAGCCCAGCGCCACGAGCTTGGCCGCGATTTCGATCAGACCCAGCTTGTCGTTGTCCGCAACTGACAGCAGCGCGCGCCCCTTGGTGGGCACCGTGATGCTTGCGCCCAGCAGCGCCTTGGCATAAGCCGCCGGAAAGTTATCCGCGCGACCCATGGCCTCGCCCGTTGATTTCATCTCGGGCCCCAGCAGGACGTCGACGCCCGGAAATTTGCTGAACGGAAATACCGGCATCTTGACGTTGTAGGTTGCCAGCTTCAGATCGAAGTCGCTCTTGTAACCCAGTTCGGCCAAGGTGCGGCCCAGCATGACTCGCGTGGCAAGCTTGGCCATCGGAACGCCCACCGCTTTGCTGACGAAAGGCGCCGTGCGCGAGCCGCGTGGATTTACCTCGAGCACATAGATGTCCGAGCCCTGCACCGCGAACTGAATATTGATCAGGCCGATGACTTTAAGCTTTTTCGCAAGAATGCGGGTCTGATCGCGCAGGCGGATAATAAGCTCCGGGCCCAGTGTGAAAGGGGGCAGGCTGCAGGCGCTGTCGCCCGAATGAATGCCGGCCTCTTCAATATGCTCCATGATGCCGCCAACGAGCACGGTGGTGCCATCGGAAATCGCATCGACGTCGACCTCGACTGCGTTCGAAAGAAAGCGGTCCATCAGCACGGGGCGCGAGTCGGAAACTTCGATGGCTTCGCCGATATAATGTTTCAGGCTTTCCTTGCTGAATACGATGCGCATGCCGCGTCCGCCCAGCACATAGCTGGGGCGAATCATGATTGGAAAACCAATGGCATCGGCTGCCGCCAAAGCCTCAGCCACGCTGCGGGCCGTGCGGCTTGCGGGTTGTCTCAGGCCCTGGACCTCGAGGTCTTTCATGATCGCTTCAAAACGTTGGCGATCTTCGGCCAGATCGATGCTTTCAACCGAGGTGCCCAGAATATTCACGCCGCGTTCGTTGATCGGGCCCGAAAGCTTCAAAGGCGTCTGGCCGCCGAACTGGACGATGGCCCCTTTGATATTGGGTTCGATGCGCGCGATCTCAAGAACGTGCTCGACGGTAAGCGGCTCGAAATAGAGTTTCGACGAGATGTCGTAGTCGGTGCTCACGGTTTCCGGGTTGCAGTTCACCATGATGCTCTCGTAGCCTTCTTCACGAGCGGCTTCAGAGGCATGCACGCAGCAGTAATCGAATTCGATGCCCTGCCCGATGCGGTTGGGGCCGCCACCCAGAATCAGGACGGCGTTGCGGGCCGGCGCAGGCGGTACCGTGACGGTGCCGTAGGTGCTGTAACAGTACGGCGTCTTGGCTTCGAACTCACCGGCACACGTGTCGACCAGCGAGAACGAGGGCAGCACTCCGCGCTTGGTACGCTCGGCGCGTATGGCATCTTCAGTTGAGCCGCTCATGCGTGCCAGATCACGGTCGGAGTAGCCGAACTGTTTGGCCACGAGCAGCTCGCGCTCGGTCCACTGCGCGATGGGCTTGTGGGCCGTGGCGAGGTGCCGTTCCAGCTCGAGAATCTCGGCGATCTGATTCAGAAACCACGGGTCAATGCCGGTTAACTCGGCCACTCGCTTCGTGGTCAGGCCACGGCGCAGGGCGCTTGCCACGTACCAGATGCGATTCCAGAAGGGGTGGGTCAGCTTTTCTTCGAGCTCATTGATGGGTTTGGCCTTTTGACCTTTTTCTTCGTCAAATTCAGTGGGCTTAAGCCACGTGCGGCTGTGTTCCATGCTGGTCAGGGCTTTGAGAAAGGCCTCTTTGAAGGTGCGGCCCATGGCCATGGCCTCGCCGACGCTTTTCATCTGCGTACCCAGAAGTGGTGGACTGGCGGTAAATTTTTCGAAATCGAAACGGGGAATTTTTACGACGACGTAATCGATGCTGGGTTCGAAGCATGCTGGCGTGGTGCCGGTAATTTCGTTTTTCAGCTCGTCGAGCGTATAGCCCACCGCCAGACGCGCGGCGATTTTGGCGATCGGAAAACCGGTCGCCTTCGAGGCCAGCGCCGACGAGCGCGAAACGCGCGGATTCATCTCGATCACGATGGTGCGGCCGGCATCGGGGCCATTGGGTTTCACGGCAAACTGAATATTGCTGCCCCCGGTTTCGACGCCGATGGCGCGGATAATTTTTTTCGAAAGATCGCGCAGGTGCTGGTACTGGCGATCGGTTAACGTTTGCGCTGGCGCCACCGTAATGCTGTCGCCGGTATGAATTCCCATCGGATCCAGATTTTCAATCGAGCAGACGATCACGACGTTGTCGGCGCGGTCACGAACCACTTCGAGTTCGTATTCCTTCCAGCCAATCAGGCTCTCTTCGACCAGCACGGATTTGGAGGGGCTTAAAAAGATGCCGCGCTCGAGGATTTTTTCAAATTCCTCGCGCGTTCTGGCGACGCCGCCGCCTTCGCCGCCCAGGGTGAAGCTGGGGCGCAGAATCATTGGAAGTCCAATTTCCTCGAGCAGCTCAAGGCCTTCTTTGATCGTGTGCACCATGCGGCTCTTAGGCACGTCGATGCCGAGGTCGAGCATGGTCTGCTTGAAGAGCTGCCGGTCTTCGGCTTTTTTAATCGACTCCAGATTCGCGCCAAGCAGGCGTACACCGTGCCGGGCCAATACGCCGCTTTCGGCAAGCTTGACGGCCAGATTCAAGGCGGTTTGTCCGCCCATCGTCGGAAGCAGGGCGTCCGGTTTTTCTTTCTCGATGATCATTTCCATGAATTCCGGAGTCAGGGGCTCAATGTACACCTGATCGGCAAGCTCGGGGTCGGTCATGATCGTCGCTGGGTTGGAGTTGGCCAGAATGACGCGATAGCCTTCCGCTTTCAGCGCCCGCAGCGCCTGAGTGCCGGAATAATCGAATTCGCTGGCCTGACCGATAGTGATCGGGCCGGAACCGATCAGCAAGATTGTGCGTATGCTTGTGTCTTTAGGCATAGGCTCCCTATGAGTGGACGTTTAAAATGAAAATGGCACCGAAGTTTTGATCTCCCCGCCCGTTCCCGATGGAAGGGGCATCAGATCGACTCGAATACGTTCGGGCTCCGGAACCGCATCATTATAGTTCTCAATGGCTTTTTCCAGTGTTTTCTCTTTTTCTTTTGCTATGAAATGGCCATAGCCATAGCCACCAAAGGCCAAAAACAAGCCCGAGAATAGGAAGGCGTTTCGGGTATCCCGGTTGCCAAGCGGATTTCCCTTGGTTCCAGCGTAAAGGGAGCCGCCGATGGCCAGGGCCAGTCCGAAAGACCCGATGTAGGCCGGAATAAAAGATGTTTTCAGGCGGCTTTGGTAGTCGTTGAGCATGACTTCGGCCTGCGAGGTCTTTTTTAAGAGAAATCGAAGGCCTTCGCCGTCTGCCTTTCGGCTTGAGTCGACTGGATAAGTCCGGTTACGGTAGATGAACGACCGGGTACATGATCCATCCGGCTTGAAAAGAGCATCCGCATAAGCTCCTGGAACGCATGAATGCAACACGGCAAGAAGCGCAAAAAGAAAAGTCACACCAAGAAAACTACCCGAAGTCCGGTTGCCCTGGCAACCCTTCAGACTCTTGAGCCGTTTTTTGCCAAGCTTTTTGAGCAGTTTCATTCGTCTCATTGGATTGCTTCTGACCCAATACAGTATGCCCATCGATATTCAAAGGCTGATGATCGGGAAATTGCCGCTTTCATCGCCGCCCTTTTCGCCTATGGCTCTGTTCAACTTGTGCACCGTGCCGTCGCCGCGGTGCTCGAGCCTATGGGCAAGAGTCCGGCGCAGTTTGTCAGAGACTTCGATGGCACGAATCACTGGAAGGGATTCTATCACCGTTTTCATAACGAAGACCACGTCATGGTGCTGATGAAGCTGCTCCAGCTGGCCCTGACCCAGTATGGGTCGCTGGGTGAGCTGTTTCGCCAGAATATGGAGCCTCCAGCGCCGCCCAAAACCCCAGGGGCGCCGGCCTCGCCCGATTCGGGAGCGGACCGCTGCGAGCGCGTACTGAACGGCGCGGCCCATTGGTTTCAGGCCCAGGCGATACGTGAAGTCGCGCAGCTGGGGCTGCCCAAGACAGGTCGAGGCATGCGGTTCTTTTTCAATGCTCCAGCCGATGGCAGCGCCTGCAAGCGCATGGTGATGTTTCTCAGGTGGATGGTGCGCAGTGACCAGATTGATCTGGGCCTCTGGAAATGGATGAGCCCGGCTGATCTGGTGGTGCCCGCCGATACCCACGTCGGACGCATTGCCTACTACCTGCGCCTGCGAGGCGGCAAGGAAGAGGCCGCGCCCAACTGGAAGATGGCGCGCGAAATTACCGAGTCACTCAAAGTTATTAACGCGAAAGATCCGGTTTCCTACGATTTCGCGTTGGCGCGGCTGGGAATTCTCGATATCTGTAAGAGGTCGTATGCTAAATCGATCTGCGAGCGCTGTCCGGTTGAGCCGGGGTGCCGCTTTTCAAATCTTGAAAAGGAAACTTAGAGCCACGTGCGTATCGCCATTGACGCCAGAGGTGTGAAGCCAAAATTACAAGGGGTGGGTCGGCACGTGCTGAATCTGCTGCTGGGGCTGAGCTCGCGCGAATCCGATCTGGAGTTCCTGGTTTTTTACAACAATCCTCTGGCCCGCAAGCTGGTGGACCGCTCGGGCGGTCCGTATCGCGGACGGTTTCAGTGGATCAAGGCGATTTCGCATCCGGGTACGCTTATCGAACGCGTTGAAATTCCCTGGCTGCTCAAGATTCATAACGCCAGTCTGTTTCATGACGTGGCCAATTTGGGATTTCGTACGGGCAATGTGCCGCGGGTGGTAACCGTGCATGAGCTGGCGACTTTGCGCTTTGACGCGCATCCTAAAATTCAGCGCATTAAGCGCTCGCTGCGTGGCGCCCGCCTGGTGATTTCGGTGAGCCAGTCGCTGGCCGAGGAGATCGAAGGCAGTTTCAGCATTCCGCGCCCGAAGATTCGCGTGATTTCGAACGCGATTGACCCCTGGTATACCGAACGCGTTACCGACAAAGAGGTGCGTGCGATGCGTGACCGCTTTCAGCTGCGCGGAAAATACTTTCTCTGCGTAACGGCCGACCGGCCCAGCAAAAATCTGGCGCTCGTACAGAAGCTTGCCGAAACGTGGCAGGGCGCCGACGAGTGGGTTTTCACCATTCCCGGTGTGGATACCGGCCGGCTTCGACATTTCGATGTGGTCGAGGACGTTTGGCTGCGGCCGCTCTATACGGCGAGCAATGCGCTGATCGTGCCGTCGCTTTACGAAGGGTTCAGTCTGCCACCGGTCGAGGCGCTGGCTGCCGGCAATATTCCGGTGGTCTCGGATATTCCACCTCACCGCGAGATGCTGGGCGAGGTTTTGCCCAACGAGCTTTTCTTCGATCCCAAGTCCGTCGAGGCGCTCCAGCGAAGTCTGCAGATTGTTGCAGAAGGCGGCGAGCCTTTGCATGCCTCTGTTATTGAAAAATTCCGTGCGGTGCGCGATCGTTACTCATTCATTGAGACGGCACAGCATATTCAGTCCGTATATCGTGAAGCACTTAGGGGGTAACCAGGAATGGCTCATGTATTGATAACAGGTGGAGCAGGTTTTATCGGTTCGCATCTTTGTGAAAAATATCTGGCTCAAGGCGACCGGGTTACGGCCATCGACAATTTCGTCACGGGGTCGGCCGAAAACATCAAACATCTGCTTGGCGACAAGGCTTTCAAGCTTATCGAACACGACGTTTCTCTGCCGTTTACCCCGGCCATGGAAGCGAATTTCGGAAGGGTTGATTTCGTACTGCACTTCGCCTGTCCGGCCAGCCCGATCGACTTCGAGAAAATTCCGCTCGAAATTTTGAAAGTCGACTCCCTCGGCTCATTTCACACGCTGGAGGTGGCCAAGAAGAACAAGGCTCGCTATCTGATTGCCAGCACCTCAGAGATCTATGGCGATCCGCTGGTGCATCCGCAAACCGAAGACTACTGGGGCAACGTAAACACGACGGGCAAACGTTCGTGCTACGACGAAACCAAGCGTTTTGCCGAAGCCTGCGCCACCGTTTATCGGGCAAAATACGGCGTCAACACCGGCATCGTGCGCATCTTCAATACCTACGGCCCGCGCATGCGCCTGTCAGATGGGCGCGTGGTGCCCAACTTCTGCGGTCAGGCTTTGCGCAACGAGCCCATTACGGTCTATGGCACGGGCACGCAGACGCGTTCATTCTGTTATGTGGACGACCTGGTGGCCGGCATTATGAAGCTTATCGCTTCAGATTGCACCGACCCGGTTAATATCGGCAACCCTGACGAATACACCATGCTTGAGTTTGCGAAGTTCGTGCTCAATGCGGTGCCGGGTACGACCAGCAAAATCGAATATCGTCCTTTGCTGCATACTGACGATCCGAAGCAGCGCAAACCCGATATCACCCGCGCGAAGAAAGTTTTAGGCTGGAGTCCGAAAGTTGAGCTGGCCGACGGCATTGGAAAAACCCTTGAGTATTTCAGATCCAAGCTATGAAAGTCGCGATAATCCACGACTGGCTTGTAAGCCAGCGTGGCGGCGAAAACGTCCTCGATGCCATCTGCGAGCTGTTTCCGCGCGCCGACCTGTTTACGCTCGTCTATGTGCCGGGCCAGGTTTCGTCGAACATTCTGCGGCTTAAGCGCCACACGTCCATCTTGCAAAAATTTCCCAGCGCCGAGCGGCGCTATCGCCATTTTCTGCCGCTCATGCCGTGGGCCATCGAGCGCTTCGACATGCGCAACTTCGACCTGATTTTGAGCTCTTCGCACTGCGTGGCCAAGGGTGTGCTCAAGCGCGATGACGCTTTTCATATGAGCTATGTGCACGCGCCGATGCGTTATATGTGGGATCGTTTCGATGAGTATTTTGCCCCGGGCCGCTATAGCGCGCTGACCTGCTATGCCGCGCGGCAGTTTCGCGCGTATCTCCAAAATTGGGACCGCAAATCAGCCACCCGCGTGGATCATTTTTTGGCAAACTCGAATTTCATCGCTGGCCGGGTTGAGCAATATTACGAGCGAAAAGCCGAGGTCGTCTATCCATTCTGCGAGGCCGAGTACTTTGCGCGCGCGCGCCAGCCCGGACGCAACTATCTCATGGTTACTGCGCTAGTGCCTTACAAGCGGGTTGATCTGGCCATCGAAGCGTTTAATCGAATGGGCAAGCCGCTGCTTATCGTGGGCGATGGCCCCGATATGGACCGGCTGCGCAAGCTTGCTGGCAAAACCATCGACTTTCTGGGCGTGCTCAAGCGCAGCACGATTGCCGATCTATATTCGAAATGCCGCGCACTGGTGTTTCCGGGTGTGGAGGATTTTGGAATTGTGCCGGTCGAAGCAATGGCTGCGGGCGCACCGGTGCTGGCCTTTGGCCAGGGGGGCGTGCTGGAAACCGTAACCGCCGAAACGGGAATGTTTTTCACCGACAACAGCGTTGAAGGGCTGATGGCGGCGGTGGAGGCTTTTGAGAAAAAATCATTCGAAGAGCAGGCGTGCCGCAAGCGTGGACGCGAGTTCACCCGCGAACGATTTCAGCGTGAGTATCTGACGCAGCTCAGGAGCCACGCCCCGGCTAGAATTTTGTCATCTTTAGAAACTGCTGATATCGCCCTTCCGCCTGCTTAGGGGAGGTTTTGAGCAGATTCGTAAAGCCGAAGTCTTCGACGGTAAAGCTGGCCATGACGCTGCCGTAAATCACGGCGCGACGCAGAATGGTGTCATCCTTGAAAATATCTTCGCCTGCGTCTTCGTGGGCAAGGTAGCCCATCAGGCCACCGGCAAAAGTATCGCCTGCGCCCGTTGGGTCTTTGACCGTCGACAGCGGCAGGGCGGGAGCAGAAAACATTCCGTGATCGGTGAATAGCATGGCGCCGTATTCACCGCGCTTTACTACCAGAGCGCGTGGCCCCATTTTGCGAATGGCTTTGGCGGCGTCGAGGATGTTGCTGGCGCCGGACAGCAGATAGGCTTCGCCTTCGTTGATCGTCAGCAGATCGACGATCTCAAGCGTCTTGAGCAGGGCGTCCTTTTTGCCGGTTATCCAGAAGTTCATGGAATCAAGCGCGACCAGCACAGGCTTCTTGAGCTGCTGGTGCACCGAGCGCTGCAGCACGGGGTCGATATTGCCCAGAAAAACATAGCGCGCATCGACGTAATCGCCGGGCAGCTTGGGGTCGAAATGCTCAAAAACATTGAGGCAGGTCGAGAGCGTTTTGGCTTCGCTCAGGTCTTTGCCGTATTCGCCAACCCAATGAAAGGTTTCGCCCTTGGCGATTTCCAGGCCTTCGAGGTCGATGCCGCGTTTGGCCAATACGTCGAGGTGATCTTTTGGAAAATCCTGGCCCACGATACCTACCAGCTTCAGATTCGTGAAAAAGCTGGCTGAAATCGAGAAGTAGTTGGCTGAGCCGCCCAGGATGCGATCCACTTTGCCTGACGGCGTGCTGATCGAATCGAAAGCGAGTGAGCCGACAGCAAGAATCGCGCGGCGGGAATCAGTGGCATTGGGCTTATTGATTGAGGCCATGGGTGCTCCTGGTTAAGCCGGCACATTCCCACGACCCTCAACGAATTTCAACATTCATGCTGTTGGAATCGTGCTGCCCAGTGCGAGTCAGGGCAAAGGCGCCGGCCCCGGCACCGCCCACGAGGGCCCAAAACCACCACTGTTTGAAGATCGACGGAGTGGCGGTTTCGCCCAACATGGTCGCCGACCGCCCAGGCTCGGCCAGCGGAAGAGGGATGCCGTCTGACTTGGCGGACGGCTGCGGAGCAAGGGACGGATCAGACGGCGTCTGAGCAACGTCGGTGCCCGGACGCAGAAATTTCTGCTGAAACGGCAACCAGTCGGTGGCGTCAAAACCGCCGGCCTTTGCCAGATAGTGCATCGTGACTGCCTCTGCCCCCTGACGCACGACCAGGCTGCGTGGTGGAGTTTCATGTTCTTCGCACTGCATTGCGAAATCACGATTGCTTCCACCGGCGGGCTGTCGGGCTTCGAGCTGAATGACACGATCAGAAGCCAGTGCCCGCAGCTCGCTTAGAAAGGCCTCAACCAGGCGCTGACAGCCGGGACTTTTTGCGCCCTGCCATACCAGGTGCAGGCCACCGGAATTGGGCGGTAGCGAAGCTTGGCAGGTGCCGATACTGAAGCTGATTAGTGTGAGCCAGCTGATGTTTCGAACCATGGTTCTGTTACCTCATAATGCCAGCGCCCTGAAAGCAGGGCAAAATGGCGCAAAAATGCCGTTGTCACGCTGACGATGACGGCTAAAAAAAGGACGATCTCTAGTGCGGCCTGGCCGCGTGCCTGAAACTTGCCTGATAGGTTTCTCCGTCGAGCAGCTTTGCTGTCTGCGTTATCGAAGGCT
This sequence comes from candidate division WWE3 bacterium, assembly GCA_038231515.1. Classification (GTDB taxonomy): domain Bacteria; phylum Bdellovibrionota; class UBA1018; order UBA1018; family UBA923; genus JACQAX01. Next base: position 2,952 of record JBBRLF010000021.1, on the reverse strand, counting down.
GGCAGTGGGCAAAGCTGTGAGTTACGAGGTTCCAGCTGCGTACGTCGAGCTCGCCCGGTGCCGGGCCTCTTTCCCATTCCAGAGGGCCCGGCGTTCCCGCAAGCTGTGCTTCCAGGGATTGAGGACGAGATATCTCGAGCTTGGGGCTGAGATTGGTTACCAAGCCACATCGCCAGATTCCCAATACGGTGACGCTTTGAATTTCGAGCAGCGCGTCCTGCGCCTGCACGATGCCGTTGACGATGGCCCTTCCCGCCGCAATTCCGGCTCCTCCGGCCACTGCCACGACTTGCCCGGCGATCGGAACTGCCGAGGCCGCTGTTTTTGCGACCTCGGCGGCCGCCAGGATGTGGACGAGCTGCCGCAGCCGTTGATTTGTGCCTGCGAGCTGATTGAGCAGCTCGCAGCGGGGCTTGAGGATGCGGAATACGCAGCGGTCGAGCGTCCTTTGCTCGTAGAGCTGGTGCAGGCTTGCGACTCTGAGCCATAAAATCACTCCGAAGATGGCGATGACGGGAAGCCAGAGAACAATGAGCTGAAGCCCAATGGACCCGGACTGATCCCGGGTACGGTGATTCGGGCCTGGGCGTTCGCGCCTGCGAAGCGCACCTCGGCTCGGGCGGTATTCGCCCGGACCTGAGTGTGCACCCGCATTTGCGCCAGCCGTGCCAGAGGTGCTTCTGATAAGGAATGCCTCGCAGCCAGCACGCTCCAGCTTTCGCTGACCGTCCGGTTGAGTAGCCGCCGGGCAAAGTGAATCGATGAAGCCCACAAGCTTAGGGCTGCCAAACCAAATATCGCCCATTCCAATAACGCCTGTCCCTTTTGCCCGCGCCTCATTATAGCCCGGGAAAGCCCTTGGGCAGTTTGAGTCCGCCGGGCAGCTTAAAGCCCCGGGGAAATTTGGGCCCGTCACTGTCAGCGTCCTCTTCATCATCCTCAGTGGAGCTTGCAGTGCGACGGCCATGCAGGCCCGACTGGACGTTCTTGTCAAAAGTCTTCGTGATCTGATCGAGCCTGGTTCTGACCTTGCCGCCAAACACCTTCACGGTGCCAATGCTGACAATTGCGACGAGTGCCGTCAGGGCGACGTACTCTACCAGGCTTTGTCCGCTAATTTTCCTGTTCCGTTTCATCTGGACCCTCCTGGTGGGTCTAATGCAACCGCGTGCCATCGCCGCTTGTGCCTGGAAGTGGGTAGTTATCGGGAAGGAAAGCGAATTGTTGACTACTTTCTTTACTGCAGCATAATGGCCAAATGGAGCCCAAAGCAGAACTTCTGGTATTCAATAAAAAAGAAATCACGGTCATCATGGTGTTGCTGGTGCTCGTGTCGCTTTTTTCCTTCACTCTGGGGTTGCGCCTGGGTAAGGCGCTTGGCGTAGCCAAGGTTGAGCATCCCGAGCAGGCGCCGCTGGCCGAAAAATCTGAGAAGAAGGAAGCCGTGCCGGTCGCCGCCGAACATGACTCCGAGCATGAAGCAGCCAAGGCCGAAGAAGCCGAAGCGCCGAAGGCGGCTGACGCTGAAAAGGCCGTCGATACTGGCAAGAAAGCCGAAGCGCGTGCTGACGCGGAGTTTTCGAAAGAGGCGGCCAAGGAAAAGCTTGCGGTAGGCAAGGCCATTCCCATGTCGCTTCCAAATGATAAAAAGAGCGAGGCCGCCGACGGCCCTCGCTTCACGATTCAGGTCGGCTCTCATCGCACGGTAGCCGAGGCCGCCGAGCAGGTGACCCAGCTCAAGGGCACGGGCTTTGACGACGCGTTTTACCTGGCGGCGAATGTGCCCGGACACGGTACCCGCTACCGTGTTGGCGTGGGCATCTTTACATCCAAAGATGCCGCCGAACGCACAGCCGGAAAGTGGAAAGCCACCAAAAAGGCGTTACCATTTTATATCGTCCAAAGGATTAACGAATGAAAAAAGATGTCACGAAGGTCGAGAAGCCCTGGGGTCACGAGCTGATCTGGGCCAAGACCAAGGATTATGTCGGCAAGGTTCTGCACGTCAAGAAAGGCCATCAGCTTTCGCTGCAGTATCATAAAGAGAAAGAAGAGACGATCATGCTGGCCAAGGGCCACATGAAGTTCATGTTCGAAGAGGCGCCGGGCAATCTTGTTGAAATCGACATGCGGGCCGGCGACGTGCATCATATTCCGCCGAATCGTCAGCATCGCATGATCGCGGTCGAGGATTGCGACATCTTTGAAGTTTCGACTCCGCAGCTCGACGACGTCGTGCGCATTGAGGACAGCTATGGGCGCAAGGGTACCTGAATTTCCGTCTAATTTGCATGTGCTGATCATGGCGGGGGGCAGTGGCACGCGCTTCTGGCCCAAGAGTCGTGCCAAAAAACCCAAGCAGCTGTTGGCGCTTTGGGACGACAAGACGTTGCTCGAACACACGGTCGAACGCTTCGCGCAGTTTGTTCCGACGGAAAATATCTGGATCGTGACCACTCAGGCACTCGTCAAACCGTCCCGCGAAGTGCTGGGAAAGAAATATTCCGGAGTACATTTTCTGGGCGAGCCGGTAGGCAAGAACACGGCAGCCTGTATTCTTTGGGGCGTGCACGAGATTGCGCACTCCGACCCCGCTTCAATCGTGGCCGTCATGCCCGCCGATCATTTTATTGGTGACGAGCCGGCCTTTGCGAAGGCCTTTGCAGTTGCGGTAAAAGACGCCGGTGAAGCTGGCGGCATCGTCACCCTGGGCATCAAGCCCAGCCGTCCCGAAACGGGTTACGGTTATATTGAAATTGCCGAGGCGCTCAAGCACAGCAAACTTAAAGCTGAAGCCGTGCCGGTGAAGCAGTTCATTGAAAAGCCCGATCTCAGAACTGCGATTCGTTATTTGGAGTCGGGAAAATATCTATGGAACGCGGGCATGTTCATGTTCACGGTCAAAGAGGGCCTCGAAGCGTTTCGCAAAACCATGCCCGAGCTGTCGGCACT
>JBBRLF010000020.1:0-25334 GCA_038231515.1 candidate division WWE3 bacterium | reverse complement strand
GAATCTTCAAACCAGCATTTCGCGCGCCGCACTCGAAGGGGCGCTGCTTACCTCGGGCCAGGTCTTGCCCGGCGAGCTGACCCGCGCTCATCTGGGCGTGCTCGTCGCCGATGAGTTTCTGGAATATCACCGGGACGTGATCGAAGCATTCCGACAACCGTTGGACGAAGGCCTGGTGCGTCTGCAGCGGGCAAAATTCAGAACGATCTTACCGGCGCGCTTCCAACTGCTGGCCAGCACCAACTTGTGTCCCTGCGGTTACTCGCCCAATGACCTTTGCCGCTGCAGCGAACCTCGGCGCACGGCTTACCAGTCCAAGCTCTCGGGGCCGGTTACCGATCGCTTCGATCTGCTCATCCTGGTTGGCAGCCGGGATCCTGAGCTGCCCACTCTTGCTATTCCCGCTGATCTGAAGTCGCTCGTCGATGAGCTGCTCCGGCCCGCCGAATGGGAAGCTCGTTTGAATAACCTGTCCTTCGTCGAGCCGTCCGATCCGGCTGACCTCTGGAGCCAGGTCAGCTGCGGCGACGTTACCGATCGCGGCAAATTGAAGCTGGCGCGAGTGGCAAAAACCATCGCAGCGCTACTCGGGCAACGCCGCAACTCACGTCATTTGCGTCTTGCGCAGGTTTTACGGCAAGACATCAATCGCGTGCTGCGCCCGGGGATTTTGACACCGATTGGCAATTTCGGTAAAAATAATCTAGTAAATACAGTGGCTTGAATTATATTTGATTAAAATGGTCGGATAAAGGACAATACTCTTCAGGGATTAGGGAGCTTTTAAGGGGGCTGTATTGTCATTGGATAACCGTCGCGCGTTCGTGTCCACGAATGATGTAGTACTGAGCGGCATTTCTGCCGTACTGGTTCTCGTTCTTGTTAGCGCTTGCGCTCCCAAAGGGGGGAAGTCGAGCGTCAAAGGCTCAGGCGGTGGTGCGGTCGTCACCGACTGCGTGCTTCCCGTAACCGAGGCCAACACGATTCAGGGCCACTGGGCCACGACGCCAGCAAAGGTATCGCTGCACGTGGGTGACTTTGATCCCGGCGAGGTTGCAGCGATTCAAGCAGGCGGCGCCAGCTGGAATACTTTTTTTCAGGCCTCAAAAAGCTTCAACATCTTTGATATGGGCCCTGCCGGCAGCGGCAATCAGTCCTCCAACTCCCAGACCACGCCCACCTGCGGCTCGGGCACTCTGGCCGACGGTACCGTGCTCTATAAACGATTTTCGAACTGGACCCACAACGCCGCCGCGATTGCAGTTACGACCACGTGCTTTACGCCGAACAACACTGGTGGGCTGGCCACGATCTTCAACGCCATTATGGAGTTCAACTACGTGAACTTCTACGTCCAGTCGGCCGGCCGTTTTCCGGACATGCAAAGTATCGCGGTTCATGAGCTGGGTCATCTGCTCGGGCTCGATCACACCTGCGGCCCGCTCGGACGTCCAAATAATGCCAAGGCGTTTACGGCTTGTCCCGATGTGAACGCCGATCCGAACAACGCGGTCATCGCTACCGTCATGTTCCCTCAAGTGTTCTTTGATCAGACTGGGGCTGGCGAAGTGAAGCAGACGCTGACGTCCGATGATCAGGGGCGGGCGAACTGCGCGTATACGCCTGGTAATTGAAGGCTGAGATCCGAATAACGCATGCCCCGAGCGTTCACAAATTGTCAGTTGGCTCTGGCTCTTTAGGTAATAACTTCTTCTCGCGCAGCAGCGCCATCGCAGCATCATTGGCGTATATGTTGGGAATGAAATTCACGACCTTCGAAAGCCGTCCGACCAGCGAGTTTTCACGCTCAATCAGCAAGGAGGGTCGGCCATTCTTGTCGATCACCTTGATCGGGTCGCGATCACTGTAAATATTTTCAGAGTCCCGCTTGCGGCTGATCGTCTGAACGTCGGCGGTAAAGGTGATATCTTTGTGCGGAATATCGGCGATGATCCACTCCGTGCCTTTTCCGTAACGTTTGAAGAGCTGTTCGATCTCCTGCACTTTCGCTTCGAGTTTGCGAATCGCCGCTTCTTTTTTTGGAATCTTGCCGTTGCCGTCCACTTCCATGATTCGATGCGCGCTTTCGGGCAGGCGCACCGTGTGCGGAGCAATGCGAAAGATCAACATGCGCATCTGCTCGTTCAGATTGGGATCCTTGATCTGCTTGGATAGATAAAGTTCCTGCACGCGGCTCATGAAGTAGACGTCGTTGAAGCCGAAAAACTTTTCCGGGTCCGAACCCGCCATCTCGAGCAGCTCGTGAAACTGATAGATGAGCTTGTGCTCGAGCAGGTAATGCGCGATGTGCGCGGCCAGCACGTCAAACTTGGCCGAGCTGGAGTTGCGTACAACCTGCGAATACCACGCAAAGCGGGCGATCAGAAAATCTTCCACCGCATGCAGGGCGTTTTCCTTCACGCCCAGGCCCTCTTTGCCACCCGATTTGAAAGTCGTGAGGTGATAGAGAATGTAATCGCGATCGATGTGGCCGTACTTGATGCCGGTGTGGTGGGCGTCGCGAATCAGGTAGTCCATGCGGTCGGCATCCAGATCGGAGTGCAGAATCTGGTTGGCCACCATATTGGGCGAGTCGCCCTTGATGTACTTGGAAAGGGCTGCCGAGTCGAAGCCGCCGTTTTTCAGAATACGCGTCAGGCCCCCGGGAAAATCGCTGTTTTTGATAATGTAAGACCCAAGGTGCTCGTGATTATTGGGCAGCTGCTTGCCGGGCAGCTTGCCCTTTTTTTCAAGCGTCTGGCCGTACTTGATATACGAGCCTTCGATCGAGTGCGAAAAAGGAAAGGTACCGATGTCATGCAGCAGCGCCGCGATGCGAATCGACTTGTGAAAAATCGACTGCGCATCCATCGCTTTGGGGTCAAACAGCTTTTCGTCGGGTACGTGCCGGCCAATGGCGCGCACCATCTGGTCGGCAGAGTGCATCGCACCTATCGCATGCGCAAAGCGCGTATGCTCGGCGCCGTCAAAGATATAGGTCGCAAAGCCCAGCTGCTTGATCCAGCGCAGCCGCTGGTAATAAGGCGAGTTGATGATGGCTTCTTCGGTGCTGGTGAGTCTGATGAATCCGTAGATGTTGTCGTAAATCTGGCCCCATTGCAGCCGGCCCCTACTTGCCATAAGGGTGCCCGACAGTTTCGAGCTCGGCCATGTGCTTGAACAACTCTTCCTTCGTCATGGTGGTGCTGGCCTTTTCGCTGTATTTGCGAATCGAAACCGAGCCGCTTTCGACCTCGCGGCCACCTGCCACCAACATCATCGGAACTTTTTGCATCTGGATGTCGCGGGTCTTGGCGCCCATGCTTTCGTTGCGGTCGTCGAGCTCGGCGCGAATGCCTTGCGACTTCAGCGCCGCGAGCAGCTCGCGGCAGTATGGCAGATGGTCGTTGGCCACCGGCACCACGACAGCCTGTACGGGTGCCAGCCAGAATGGAAAAGCGCCAGCGAAGTGTTCGATGATGACGCCCATGAAGCGTTCAATCGAGCCCAGCACGGCACGATGGATCATCACGGGGCGATGGGGCGTGTTGTCGGCACCGACATATTTCAGGTCGAACCGCTCGGGCAGCGTGAAGTCGAGCTGAATGGTGCCCAGCTGCCAGCCGCGTTTGAGGGCGTCGTGCACGATGAAGTCGATTTTCGGGCCATAAAAGGCGCCGTCGCCCGGGTTGACCTTGTACTCGACTTTGTTGGACTTGAGCGCTGCTTCGAGGCCCTTTTCCGCGGCATCCCACACCTCGTCCGAGCCCACGCGTTTTTCCGGCCGAGTCGACAGAAACACCTTCACCTCGCCGAAGCCGAAGACCTGATAGGTCTTCATGATCATGTCGATGAGGTTCGACATCTCGGCGCCGATCTGATCAGGCATGCAGAAAATGTGTGCGTCGTCCTGACAAAACGTGCGTACGCGGGTCAGGCCTGCGAGCGCGCCTGAGGGCTCGAAGCGGTGCAGCCGACCGAAGTCGGCCAGCCGCAATGGCAGCTCGCGATAGCTGCGCTTACTGCTTGAGTAGACGAAGGTCGAGGCCGGGCAGTTCATTGGCTTGACGGCGAACTCGCGTTCTTCGACCTCGGTAAAATACATGTTCTCTTTGTAGTTCGCGTAGTGGCCGGACTTGTGCCAAAGCGCCACGTCGAGAATCTGCGGCGTGATGATCTCGAGGTAGTTGAACGGCTTATAAAGGTCGCGAATATACTGCACCAGGCGGTTATAAAGCACCGCGCCTTTGGGATGAAAGAAAGGGCTGCCCGGAGCCACCGGATCAAAGCTGAACAGGTCAAGCTCGGTACCCAGCTTACGATGATCGCGTTTTTTTGCTTCCTCGATCATGAACAGGTAATCGGCGAGCTGCTTGGGCGTTTTAAAGCAGGTGCCGTAGACACGTTGCAACTGCTGCTTTTTCTGGTCGCCGCGCCAGTAGGCGCCGGCTATTGACAGCAATTTGAAGGCTTTGATCCAGCCGGTTTTGCCAATATGGGGCCCGCGGCAAAGGTCGACGAAATCGCCTTCCTTGAAGAGGCTCCAAACCGGCGCACCGATGTCGCGGATGATTTCGACTTTGAAATTCTGATCGAGCTTTTTAAAATATTCCGTAGCCTCGGCAGCCGACAGCTCTGACCGCTCAAACGCATTGTTCTCGGCGATGATTTTGGTCATCTCGGCTTCGATACGGGGCAGATCTTCGGGGGTGAGCTGATGGTCAAGCTCCATGTCGTAGTAGAACCCGTCTTCGATGGTCGGACCGATACCGAATTTCGCCATTGGGTAAAGGCGCTTTACCGCATGAGCCATGATGTGCGCGCAGCTGTGGCGCAAGGTATCCAGCTCATTGGTGATCTCTCGTTCTTCGAACTCCGCGATTTTCTTTGATTCTGACATCCCCCATTTCTAGCACAGCAATCCCGGCAATCCAAGATCACCAATGGCACGTCGGTTGCTCAAGGCCACTGCCAAGGGAGAAGAATATGAAACGGACAAACGGTTTTTTGGCAGTGGTTTTTACGACGGTCAGCTTGAGCAGTATGGTCTTTGTCGGCTGTGGAAAAGACATGAAGCTGGGAATCAAGGCGGCCGAGGCGGAAAAGGACCAGCCTAGCGCGGCACTGGTTCGCAACGTTCAGGTGACCTATCACACGCCGGCAGGGCATGAGGAGATGCGCGAGAGCATTCCGGTACTGGGCCTTTCGCAGCCGGTATCCACCCGCGCTGATCTGCTCAAAGATCTGCATGTGGAGAAAGACGGTATCTTTGAAGCTCGCGGCTACACCTCGGACGGCATTCTCGTCCTGCGCGGTCAGGCATTCGCCAATCCCGAGCAAGGCGAAGCCGTCGAAATCATAATGGACCGCGAAGCTAGCCAGGCAACCACATTAGGATCGCCTCTCCTTAGAAGAATCCGCCTGGCTAATGCTTCGACTCCCCGGGAGTTTGTTCGTGAGGCCAAAGACTTTCGGGCAGAAAGCGACAATGGGCGCTGCGTCGAGTTGCCCGACCTCAGACTTAACCCGGCGTCTGGCAGCCACCCCAAGCTCATCTTCGAGGGAGCAGTGAAAGCCCCTTCCTTCAGAGTTGAGGTGGGGATTCGCGTCGAACGGGGTTTATTTAAAGCCTTGAGCGGCCTGGTACCGGTGCAGATTAATCCGGCTGGCGATGGAGAGCTGGAGCTGGGACATCGGTTTCTGGATGGGTTGCTTTTCAAGGGCCCCACGAGCTTTATCATTAGACTGCATTCAAATCAGTACGAAGGGTGTCTGGAAATCAAGACACGTCCAGAGCCTGCGCCACTTCGGGTGGTCTTCAGCCTTGGTCGTGGGGCCGGCGTTGACGTGATGCGACATCACCCCTTGTCCGCCTTGGGTGAACTGAGCTTGCTGAACCCAAACGACTATACGGTAAGCGCTCGGGTCGTTGGCATCATGACCAGTTTGGCAACTTCTGAACGGCTGCAACCCTGTCTGCACCAAAATGGCGATACGGTTCTCTTCGAAAAGCTTCGGTGCGCCCCAACGATTACCGAGACCATCGAAGTCCCAGCTCATGGCCGTGGCGGCTTTGCCGTCTTCGCAGGCATGAGTTCCAAATGGGACTTCTTCAACCGGCAGCTGCGAATTGACTGGAATGTGGTTTCACATCCCATTTTTGACGCCAGCGACCTGTCCGAGGCAGTGCTGGTACCCAGTATTATCCCCTGAAATGATGTGCTAGAGTCGCGCCCAATGTCTGATGAGATCGAAGGCCCTAAATTTTCAATGCGTCCGGCGACAGCAGAAGATCTGCCCCTGATCCTCGAGATTGAGCATCGGTGTTATCCGGCGCCCTGTGTGCCTTGGACGGAAGAGGCCTTTCGGGGCGAGATCGAAAAGCCGTTTTGTCATTTCCTGCTGCTCACGGATGATGAGACGGATTCGATCGTCGCGGGCTATATCGTGTACTGGCTCCTTTTTGATGAATGTCATTTACTGAATGTGGCCGTTCATCCCGATTGCCGGGGCCAACAGCTGGGGATGAGCCTGGTTCGCAATGCGATCAACGCTGCCGTGAAAAAGGAAGTAAAACGGGTGTTTCTTGAGGTCCGGAAGTCCAATACCGGGGCCATTGCGCTCTATCAGAAGCTCGGGTTTTTCGTCGATCACATCAAGTCCGGCTTCTACGAGAACGGCGAAGACTGTTATTTCATGGTTTTGTACCTAGACCAGCCCAACAAGTTCTAGTCACTCCGCCTGGCACGACCACTGCAATACTACCTGTACTGCACAGATTATTGTGCAGTTTTCGGGGGTGCGAGTGGCTCAACATATTCACCAATTTCGCTTAACAAACGCACTCTTACTGGTGAAATCCTGGGGCCTTCCTGGGACCTAGGTCGCGCTGACCTAGGTTCGGGCCAGGCTCAAAACGATACCTGATAAAAAGTATTTGGTATTGGATATTCACTCATTGTTAACTCGGTCTGGTAGCTATTCTTGGGTGTTTGACACGAATAGCTGCCTCATCTATGGTGGGGGCACTTATGAAATTTCAACGCGGCGCATGGTACATTCTGTCTGCTTTCTGTATGCTTGCGGTGCATGCGGATACTTTGGAAGCGCCAACTCTGGTGTATGAAGATTTTGGCAGCATTCCCATCTCGTCCGGGCTGCTGCAGCGTCCGAGCGTTGCGAGCGTACGCAACTATCTGGGCATACATATGAAGGAAGCCGCGGCTCCGAAGATCGATCGTTTGAGCCGACTGATCGTGCGCCTTTCTCGTGAGCACCATCTGCCATCGGGGCTTATTCTTTCCATCATTAAAGTGGAAAGCAATTTCAGGCCTTGGGCGACCAGCCCGCGGGGAGCGCTCGGACTGATGCAGCTTATGCCAGAAACCGGTGAGTGGATGGCGCAGCGCTATGGTATAGCGTGGGACGGTCCGGCCACGCTGCTTGATGAAGAGAAGAATGCGACCCTGGGAATCAAATATCTGGCCTACCTGCGCGGAAAATACGGCGGCAGTCTGGAGAAGGCGCTGTCGGCTTATAACCGTGGGCCTGCCAAGGTTGACGAGGAAGTCAGCGGCCATCGCAGCGGAACATTGAAGTATTATCAGAAAGTTAAGTTCGCCGTGCCGAGGTTTGCCTTGGGCGATATGAAGATCAGGAGAAGTAACGTTGCCAACATTGAATGAGCAAGCTGGTAAAAAAAGCGGGCGTGGCTGGGGCGTGCGGGTTTGCCTGGAGTTTTGCGCTGCCCACCATATTCGTGGCTACGATGGCGACTGCTCGCGTCCGCATGGGCATAACTTCAAGGTCGAAGTCGAAGCGACCGTGCCCACTTTGAATAAAATCGGCATTGCGCTGGACTTCAAAGATCTGAAAAAGATGACCAAGACCCTGATCGACCGGTTTGACCATCAAGACCTGAACACGATCGAGCCGTTCACGGACGTCAATCCGACGGCTGAAACGCTGGCTCAGTATTTTTTCGAAGAACTAGAACGGCAAGTTATCGCCAATCCGGCGACCTCGAACATGACTTTGAAGCGCATTTCAGTCTGGGAGAACGACCGCTCGGCGGCGACGTACGGCCAGGTTTAATTTATGCGAAGTGCGGTTCTTCTACTTTCAAGCGGCCTGGACTCAGCGGCAAACTTGCTGCTGGCCTCGGATTTTCAAGTTCGCCTGGCGTTAACGATTGATTACGGCCAAAAGGGAGCCGCTCGCGAGCTCGAGCACGCCGTCTTGCTTGCCAAACATTTCGGTGTTGAGCACCAAATGTTTGATCTCAGGGGCTTTCTGGCACTCACGGGGGGTAGAAGTGCTTTGATGGGCGGTCAGCAGATGCCAGTGCCCGAGTCGCAGGAGTCATTAGATGATCTTGAGGCTTCAACCCGGTCTGCCACCGCGGTTTGGGTTCCTAACCGCAATGGCGTGATTCTCTCGATTGCCGCGGCGTGGGCCGAGAGCCGCGGCTTGGATGCAGTGGCGGTTGGGTTCAATGCCGAAGAAGCGGTTACCTTTCCTGATAACACTCAGGAATACATGAATACGATGTCGGCCTCGTTTGCTTTTTCGACGGCCAACAAGGTGAAGGTCGTAAGCGCGACAGCCCAGCTGACCAAAAGAGAAATTGTCGCACGGCTGGCAAATCGCCACTTTCCGTTTGAGGTTTTGTGGAGCTGTTACCAGGGCGAAGTGCGGCACTGTGGCCGTTGTGAGTCTTGCCAGCGCCTGCGCCGTGCCATGGATTTGAGCCTGACCGGCGTCGAGCAGCAGCATGCTGTTGCCGCCTTATTTGGCGTCGAGGTGAAACAGTGACGGGGCCAGTTCAATTCCGCATTCTCGAAAAAACTGCAATCGAGCCGCTGACCTATACGGGCAAGGAGCTGAGCCCGCATTGGGGTCTGGAAAAGACCGGCGTGTACGGGTCGCTGCTCACCGCTTTTATCGGTCCCTGCGAGGTTCCCACCGCGCATCTGGTCGATCTCGAAGATCGTCTGGCAAATGACATGATTCGAGCGGGTAGCATGTTGCATGTCTTGGGAGAGCTTTTCGGTACGACTCTTGAGGCTGGCGTACTCTACCAGCGGCTCTTTATTGTATGGGCCGAACGCCTGCTGCGGGAGTCGGGGCTTGCGGTTACGCGCAGCGGCGACGACCTGTTTTTTGAAGATCGCAAGCTGTCGGTTTCGATAGCGACCGCATCTCCGGTTTCAATTTTGATCCATTGGGGGCTGAATATTGACCCTAGCGGAGCGCCCGTCAAGGCCGTGGGTCTGCAGCAGTTGGGGTGGGGAAATACAGAGGTTTTAGCCTTTGCCAAAAAACTCCTCACTCATTACATTGGGGAACTTGAGGAGATACGCATTGCCCAATGTAAAGTCCGCCCGGTCTCAAGCCCGAGCTAAAGCCCGGGCTAAAATAGACGAGATCGATACTCATATTTTGAGCCTGCTTGCAGCGCGCATGAAGATGGCGCGCGATGTTGGTCTGGTAAAAGCCGAGGCTGCCCGAAGCTCAGGCAAAAAAACGACTGCGGTGCTGGCACCCGAACGCGAAGAAGAGATCTTTCGGCGGCTGCATCGGCTGGTTGACCAGCAGCGCATGCCGTGGCCACTCGTGCAGGCCGTGTATTCCGAAATCATCAGCCTGTGCCGGGCCGCGCAGGGCCAGGTAACCGCCCACGTGCTGGGCCCGAAAGGCACGCATTCTGAGTTTGCGGCGCGCGCACGGTTTGGCGAGGCACTGGTACTGCAATATCACGATAGCATTCCCAGCGCGATCAGGGCGGCTGAGCAGGCTGCGGCCGGTGGCGATGCAAACGCGGTGGCCGTGGTTCCCATTGAGAACTCCCTGGAAGGTACCGTCTCGGCTACGGTCGATACTTTATTGACCACCTCGCTGAAGATCACCAGCGAGGGGTACTATCGCGTACGCCATGCGTTGTTATCGCGCGCAAAAACCCTCAAAGAGATCAAGACTATTTACAGCCATCCCATGGGGCTGGCGCAGTGCCAGCGGTGGCTTCAGGAAAATCTTCCGCACGTGAAGCTGGTCGAGGTGAGCAGCACAGCCGAGGCCGCGCGCCACGTCGGAGCAACACACAGCTCAAAGTCGATCGCCGCCATTGCCAGTCCGTACCTGGCCGTGAATGGGTTGAAGGCCCTGGCCTCGGACATTCAGGACTCCCTCGAGAACACGACCCGTTTCGGCGTGCTGGGCGCGCAGGTACCGGGGCCGTCGGGCGACGACAAGACCTCGCTGGTGTTCAGCCTGCCGAATAAGTCGGGCTCGCTTTTCGAAGCGATCAAGGTCTTTTCAACGGCCAAATTGAATATGACCAAAATCGAGTCGCGGCCGCATCGCGGGCTGCAGTGGGAATATCTGTTTTACGTCGACATCGACGGGCACTGCTTTGATCCGAGAGTCACCAAGGCGCTTGAGGCTTTCGATAAAAAGGTGCGAACCTTCAAAATTCTGGGAACTTACCCAAAGGGGCGACCATGGAACTAAGCTGGCTGCCCGAAGTCCCGCCGCATATTGCCTCGATGGTGCCGTATCCGCCGGGCAAGCCCATTGAAGAAACCGAACGTGAATACGGCATTACCGGCGTGGTTAAGCTGGCCAGCAACGAAAACCCACTGGGGCCCTCGCCCAAGGCGTTAGCTGCGATTCGCGAAACGCTGCCACAGCTGCATCTTTATCCCGACGGCAGCCATTTCGTTTTGAAAAAGTCCCTGGCCGAACGTCTGGGATGCACGAGCGAAGAGCTATGCATCGGCAATGGTTCAAACGAGTTCATCGATCTGCTGCCACGCATCTTCGTCTCACGAGGCCGCAATCTGGTTACGCATCAGGCTGCCTTTGTGATCTACAAGCTTTGCGCGCAGCTGCAGGGCGTGCAGTGCATCGAAGCTCCCATCGACGACAAGCTGGATGTGAGTGTCGACGCGTTGCTGGCCACGGTCAACGCGGATACCCGGCTGGTGATGCTGGCCAATCCCAATAATCCAACCGGTAACTTTCTTGATGCCGACGAGGTTGATCGTCTGGCTGCTGAGCTGGGCAAACGACAAATTCTACTCGTACTCGATTATGCCTACTGGGAGTTCGTGACTGATAAATCGATTCCCGATCCGATGACGGTCTACCGCAAGCATCCCAATGTGATCGTGCTGCGCACCTTTTCGAAGGTCTACGGCCTGGCGGGTACGCGCGTGGGTTATCTGATCGCCGACCGTAAAATCACGGCAATGGTGGAGCGAACCCGTCAGCCCTTCAACGTTTCAAGCGTGGCGCTGACCGCGGCAGTTGCAGCACTTGGCGACCAGGAACATCTGGAAGCTTCGGTAAAGCTCAATACGAGCAGCAAGGCTGAGCTCGAAATGAAGCTCGCGCGCTATCCGTTGCGCGTCTACCCCAGCCAGGGAAATTTTCTGCTGGTCGACATGAAGCGCCCGAGCAAGGAGCTCTACGTCGAATTTCTAAAACGCGGCGTAATTGTCCGTCCAACGGCAAACTACGGTTTTCCCACTTTCTTTCGCATCAGTTCGGGCCTGCCCAATGAGAACCAGAAGCTGTTTGCCGCGATGGATGCGCTGTTTGGAGCTCCAAAAAATTGAAAACCGGTGGCGTGCGGCGCGAGATTGTGATTTTGGGCCTGGGGCACATCGGGGCCAGCCTTGCTGCAGCATTGTCCGTTCGCGGCTGGAAAGTTTGGGGCTGGGACAAAAGCGCGGCTACGCTGCGGCTTTGCCGGCGCGAGGGCTGGGTTTATCACGTCGTGCGTGGCAATCTGGAAGTGCAGACCCACAATCTTCTTTGTGTCGTGGCGTTGCCAGAGCTTGCGGTGCACGACGCCAAGTTCAAGGAGCTGCTGGCGCAGCTTCCGCACGGTACCATCGTGACCGACGTGTTCAGCAGCAAAGCCGTGGGCACTCGCGAGCTGGCTCGCATGTGTTCGAACCATGGGCTGCGTTTTGCCTGGAGCCATCCGCTGGCGGGCCGCGAAGGCCGGGGCGCGGCCAGTGCCGATGCGTCGATCTTTAGCGGGGCCAGCGTGCTTATCGATTCGGCGGCCCCCACGGCAGTGCGCTCGGAGCTGACCCGTTTCTGGCGGGCGCTCGACTGCACTGTTGAAATATTGTCAACGACAGCCCATCAGAAACGCATGGCAATGGGTTCTCATCTCATGCATGTACTGGCGTATTCGCTGATGCATGTGATGGGCGAGACTAAAACGCCATCGCCCAGCGTACTGGGCGTTACGCGCGTGGCGAAGTCGAATCCCGAGGCCTGGGCCTCGATTCTTTCTTCGAACAGCAAAGAAGTCGCGCAGGCTGTCTCGGCGTTGCTGACGGGTCTCAAAAAAACATCGGCGTTGATTCAGGGGGGCGACCTGGAAGCGTTGACCAAGCACCTCGCTGAGGCCCAACGCCTGAGACTGAAACTGGAGGGAGCGTCATGAGTCTGAGAGTAAGCCCGGTAAGTATTTCCAAAAATGCGGCGCCGCTGGACTGTCCACCTGATAAATCGGTGACTCATCGATCTTTTTTATTTTCGCTGCTTTCGTCGGGCAAGAGCGTGATTGAGCGTCCGCTGCTGGGCGAAGACTGCCTGGCTTCACTCGAAGCGGTGGCCCGCCTTGGCGCGCGCGTTCAGCGTCGCGGCGGCGGTGTTGAGATTGAAGGCTTTGGAGTTACGAATTTTGGCTATGGACCCACGTCGCAAAGCCAGCCGCTGAAAATTGACTGTCAAAACAGCGGCACCACGATTCGCCTGCTTTCGGGCATGCTTGCGGGTCAGACCGGATACTTTCATATGTTCGGTGACGCCAGCCTTTCGCAGCGACCGATGGCGCGCGTGTCGCAGCCGCTTTTGCAGATGGGCGCGGCGATTTTTCCACGCGGTGAGAAGAAGGGCGCCAAAGCCGCCACACCGACGCCTCCGATAGACCTTGCGCCTGCCCCTGGTGGGCTGCGGGCGTTTGAGTATCAGCTCAACATTGCCTCGGCGCAGGTAAAGTCGGCGGTGCTGCTGGCGGGATTGTTTTGCAAGGCAGGCGAGACTTCGGTAACCGAGCCTTCGCTGAGCCGCGATCATACGGAGCGCATGTTGCGCGAGATGGGCGTCGTCGTGAGCTCGCGCAAGCTGCCAGATGGCCGCGCGGTGGCTGCGCTTACGGGCAGCCTGGGGCGCGATCTGGCCCCTTTGAAGTTAACGGTGGGCGGCGATCCCAGCTCGGCGGCATTTTGGGCCTGTGCGGCCGTGATGCAGGGTCGGCGCGTGCGCATTGAAAACGTGCTGCTCAATCCCACCCGTCTGGGCTTTGCAGAAGTTCTGAAACGAATGGGTGCCGCGATAACCATGACCCGGATGCATTCCGGTGGTGGCGAAGACGTGGGCACGGTCGAAATCAACGCCGGCACGCTGCGCGCCACCGAAGTGCAGGCGCATGAAATCCCCACGATGATCGACGAGGTGCCCATGGTGGCCATCGCCGCGCTGTGGGCGCAAGGTACGACGGTATTTCGCGGGGTACAGGAGCTGCGGGTAAAAGAGTCTGATCGCCTCGAGGCGATCATTTCCTTTATCGCATCCATTGGCGGCAAGGCCTGGGCCGAGCAGAATGATCTTTTTGTGGAAGGGTTGGGCGGCGCGCCAGCCGGGCCCAAGGGACCAAGCTGGGCCTATGAAACCTTGGGCGATCATCGTCTGGCCATGGCGGCGGTTATTACGGCCGACGCTTTGCAGAAAGAAATTCTCTTAGACGACGCGGAATGTATTAAGGTATCTTACCCGGGATTCTTCGAACATCGTGAGGTTCTGAGCAAATGACCAAGCTAATCATCGCCATTGATGGCCCTGCCGGAAGCGGCAAAAGCACGGTCACGCATTTACTGGCGCACAAGCTGGGATATGTTCACATTGATACCGGCGCACTTTATCGCGCGGTGGCCTTGCGGGCTCAGGAGTCAGGCGTTTCGTTTGACGATCCGAAAAGTCTGGGCAAAATTGCCGCCGCTTCAAAGCTTGAGTTTCAGTGGCTTGACGATGATCGCAACCATGTTTTTCTCGATGGTCGCAACGTTTCGCTGCTGATTCGCACGCCCGAGATCAGTATGGCGGCCAGCAAGATTTCGGCTTATCCCGAGGTACGCGATGCTTTGCTTGGCTTGCAGCGCCGCATGGGCGAGCAGGGGGGCGTGGTGCTTGAAGGGCGCGATATCGGCACAGTCGTTTTTCCGAACGCCCATGTGAAGTTTTTTCTTACGGCCAGTGTCGAGAGTCGTGCGCGGCGCCGGGCAGTGGAGCTCGAAGACAAGGGCGTATATCTTGATTTCGAAGAGGTTAAAAAACAGGTCGTCGAGCGTGATCGCGGCGATACCGAGCGCAAAGTGGCGCCTCTGAAAAAAGCCGCGGATGCCGTTGAGATCGATACCACGCAGATGACCATCGAGCAGGTTGTAGCCCGGCTGGTGAGCATTGTGCAGCAGAAGCAAGGAAGTTGATGGCCACCGAGCCAGGCATTCTTGATGCTCGTCACAAAGGCGCGCGCAAAACCAAGATTCTCGTGGTGCGGCCCGACCGCATCGGCGACGTCGTGCTTTCCACGCCAGTACTCGAGGCGTTGCGACACCACTACCCCGACTGTGACTTGCAAATGCTGGTGCGGGACGCGGTGGTGCCCGTGGTGCAGCACAGCCCCTATCTGACGAAGCTCTTTATCTACCGCCCCGATTCCACTCACGCGGGCTTTGGCGGATTCTGGCGGCTCGTGCGGCAAATACAGCTCGAGCAGTTTGACATCGCCATTACGCTTCAAGTTTCCTTTCGCGTCACCGTGGCGTTGGCCATCGCCGGAATTCGGTACCGTGTCGGGCCTTATTCCAAATGGTATTCGTATCTTGCTTTCAACCGCGGCTCCCGGCAGAGCCGTTCGGCAGTCGAGATGCACGAAACTGATTATAATCTGATGCTGCTGCGCAAGCTTGGTATCCGGACGCCTTCCAGAAAGTTTGAGCCCAGCATCACCGTGGATGCCGATGCCAAAGAGCGCATGCGCGTGGTGGTTCGCGAGCTGGGCATTGCAGACGGTGCGAGCTTCGTGACGATTCATCCCGGTATGGGTGGCTCGGCGCTGAACTGGAGCGAGGGCTATTACGTCGATCTGATCGCACGGCTGGCCACGCGGGGCGTACACGTGGTCGTAACTGGCGGCATTCACGAAAAAACACTCGTCGAGCGGGTTGTGGCCGCGGCCAAGCAGCGCAACAGTGAGCTGCCGATCCACGTCTTTTTGGGAGCGAACTCGCCGAGTGGCCTATCTGACATGATCGCCCTGCTTTCGCTGGCCCAGGTTATGGTGGCGCCCAGCACGGGACCTTTGCACATTGCGGCGGCCCTGGGCAAGCGTACCGTCTCGTTTTACGCACCGATTAAAGTCCAGAGCGCGATTCGCTGGGGGCCGTATGCGGCTGACGAAAGCAAGCATATCGTGCTGGTGCCCGACGCGCTTTGTGGCCAGGATTTCAAGTGTGCCGGCCGCAAGTGTCATTTTTATTTTTGCATGGAACGCCTGGGCGTTGATGAGGCCTTGGGTAGCGTGATGTCGCAACTGGAGAAAACAAAATGAAGATCAGTCCGACCTATTCAATGAATCGCACGCGAGTCGATCGCATCATCTCGCAGTTTTCGAAACGCAAGATTCTGGTCTTCGGCGACGTGGGCGTCGACAAGTATACGATCGGCAAGGTTACCCGCATTTCACCCGAAGCGCCGATTCCGGTTGTCGAGGTTACCGATACTCAGATCAAGCTGGGGCTGGCAGCCAACGTAGCCGATAACGTACGGGCCCTGGGCGGCACGCCGATGTTGGTGGGAGTTATCGGCAAGGATCTGGGTGCGCATGATTTTTCAAACCTGCTCAAAGAAAACAAGATAAGCCCGCGTTATCTGGTAGCGGACGCTTCGCGCACCACGACGATGAAAGAGCGCGTGGTCGCGGAATCGCAGCAGGTAGTACGCATCGATCACGAGACCCAGAAAAAAATCGATGCCAAGATTATTCGCGAGGTTTGGAATAAGCTGGAACGCGCGTTGGATGAGGCCGACTGCGTGATTATCGAAGACTACGCCAAGGGCCTGGTCGAGGTTTCAATCTGCCGTCAGCTGATGATCGCGGCCGAGGAAAAAAAGATTCCGGTGCTGGTCGATCCGAACTCGCACAGTACGCCCACGATCTATGCCGGGTGTACGGTAATCACGCCCAACACCCTGGAGGCCGAACGCCTGAGCGGTGTAAAGATTACTGACGCCAGCAGCCTGCGTCAGGCCGGCAGCCGAATTCTTGACGAGGTCAATGCGCGCATCGTGATTATCACGCGCGGTAAAGATGGCATGGCCGTATTTCAACGCGGCGAAACGCAGCCCGTACTCATTCCCACTTTCGCACGGGAAGTATTCGATGTCTCTGGCGCAGGCGACACCGTGATCGCCACATTGGCTTTGGCTTTGGTTTCCGGGGCGGATATTATCGAGGCTACGCTTTTGGCTAACTTCGCCGCCGGCGTCGAAGTAGGCAAGCGCGGCACGGCGACGGTTACGTTGACGGAGCTCAAGGAATATATCGACTTCGTTGGCATCGCACGGGCGCGGGCCAAGCGCGACGCGTAACTCTGGTTTTTTTCCGGCCAGGCACCTGATTGGTTGTTTGTCTGCTAAACCGACACTATACTTTCGATATGAAAGTATTCACTCGTGCATTTCCAGTGCTATTCGTGGTCATTGCCGCTGGTTTGTCTGCCTCGTGTTCCATGGAGGCTCCCAAGGGAAATTTTTTCAAGATTTTTATCAGGGACGATTCGAAAACGGCGTTAAATGCGCTTTCGCTCATGCCTCATCTTGAAGATGTGGCCGCGTTGGCTACCAATCCGTCCAGCGTATCGGACTTCAACTGCTTCACGGTGAACGTTACCGGCGCTGGAGTTTCGGCGAATTCGCCTTTTGCGGGCTGTTCCGACTCGGCAGGTTTCAATGGTCGTGGTCTGGGCGTTTTGGCCAAGCCCGTGCCGCGGGGCACTGGTATCGAGGTTGACGTGCCGTCGGGCACCTCACGTCACATTGATGTGATCGGCATTTTTCCGTCAGTCAAGGAATGCACCGGTGTCGAGACGGCAACCAACTCGCAGGGTTATTTTATTGGTGGTACCAACACGGATGTCTCGGCGAATCTTTCGGTCACCATTCCCGTAACTTATGGTGGGCAGGACGGAACCATGACTTGTAAGGGAAGTGGCCCGAGCGGCTCGAGTGGCTCAGGTGGCGCGGGCCTGGTTTTTGGCGATGGGGCCGACGGTGCGCACACGACTTTTTCCAGCATCGCTAACGTCATGTCCGATACAACTTTACTTGGCAGGACCCTGCAAGCCACTCGCAGGCTTACTTCGATCGACTCCTCGACGGGTAAAACGCTGACGATCGGCACCCCGGTATTTACCGCCTCTGATTTTAATACGGGCGACGAGATCATCTGGATGGTCATGGCTGAAAACGCTCTTGGAACCTGTACGGCAGCGTCAGGCCAGCTGTATCCCGGAAAATGGGGTTCGGCCCGAGTGACTGCGATTAACACCGGTGGCGGTACGATTGATATCGATACCGCCGTGGTGGCAACGCCAGCATCAGTCAACAACACAAATCTTGGAACTGCCAGCACGGTCACTTTTTGTCGCATGGAGGTAATCCGAGTTCCAAACTTCACTAACCTTACTCTGAGCAGTACCGCTATTGTCTCTGTGCCGCCGTACTCGTATGCGAACGGCGACGGTGGATTGCTGGCGATGCGCGTGAGCGGCGCTCTGACGTTCAGCGGCGCCGGCAATAAAATTAAAGCTCAAGGTTTCATAGGCGGGCCACACGGAATGGCATCGCCCACTACCGGAGAAGGCGAAGTGGCACCGCAGAATACGGCGGCCAGCGGGGCCGGAAACGGCGCAGGCGGCGGTGCGAAGTCGGCCTCTGGTGGCGCGGGTGGCGCCAGCATTGGCGCGGGCGGCGCGGGCAACGGTGGCGCCAATGGTGGCTTCACAAGATTTTGCAACTCGGGCGGAAGCACGGACTGCTTGTTTATAGGCGGTGGTGGCGGTGGCGCATCCGACGTCACTGCCGGTGACGGTGGGGCGGGCGGTGGCGTTGTTATTATGTTTGCCAAAGGAATCGTAGGCGCAGGCGCGTCTGGCATTTATGTGGATGGTATCGCTGGAACCACGGGTGGGTCTGCCAGTGCCGGCGGTGGCGCTGCCGGGGCGATTTTGCTCAATACGCAGGCTGTTACGACAACCACCTTTTCGGCCGTCGGCGGCGATGGCGGCGTGGGTGGCACCAATGGCGGTGGTGGTAGCGCTGGACGTGTTGACATCCAATACTGCAGCGGTGGTGCGCCGACTGCCCAAGCTAGCGCCGGCCTTGGAGTAGGCGGCGCGGTTTCTGGCGGGGCTGGCTCAATCAGTAACGTTCAAAATTCAGGAAATCCGATGTGCTCGCTTTGACGCTAGCGGGCGGTAGCGTTAATCGTAGCCAAAAACATCGGTGTCTTCGACCATTACTCGAGCAAAGGCCGTAGCGTCGACCTGTTCCAGGACTTTCTTCATAGCGGCCCGGGCTTCCTGCTCGTTGCGAGCAACAAGCGCCAGCCCGATGACACAGCGCTCGAGATCTTCGAAGTCCGCAACCTCTGTCGCGGAGACATTGATTTTCTTACGCAGGTCTGCGAGTAAAGCCGCCATCTGATGGCGCTTCTGTTTGATGTTCTGATTTCCGTGGAAATCCAGAATGATCTTGCCCGCTGATACCCACACGGCCTAATCCCTCAAATCAGAGGTAGGTGAGCCAGTTTTTGTACTTGGGGTCGCGGCCGAAGACGGTGTCCATGAACTTTGTCGAAATCTTGCGGGTGATCGGACCGGGTTTGCCCTCGCCGATCTGCCGATTGTCGATTTCGCGAATCGGCGTGATTTCAGCTGCCGTGCCGCAAAAGAAGACTTCGTCGGCGCAGTAGATCTCGTCACGGGTGAAACGCTGCTCTTCGATCGTGATGCCTTCGTCGCGTGCGATTTGAATGATCGAGTTGCGCGTGATGCCGTCCAGGATCGAAGTCAACGGCGTGGTCTTGAGGACGCCGTTACGGTACATGAAGATGTTTTCGCCGCTGCCTTCGGCCACATAGCCGTCGGTGTCCAACAGTAAAGCCTCGTCGTAGCCGGAGCGCTTGACTTCGAGCTTCGCTAAAATGCCCGTGGTATAGCCGCCGGTCATCTTCGCCTTGGTCATCGTCGAGTTGACCCAGCCGCGCGTGAGGCTCGAGATTTTGATGCGTGCGCCGTTTTCCTTGGCCTCTTTGCCGAGGTACGCGCCCCAAACCCAGGTCATGATGGCGATCTCGACCGGTGGGTCAAACGTCGGAAACACCCCCAGCGGGCCGTCGCCGATATAAACCAAGGGTCGAATATAGATATCCTGATCCAGCCCGGACTTGCGTACGGCTTCGAGGGTCGCCTGAGTGATTTCCTCGACGCTGTAGGGGATTTTGATTTCCAGAATTTTGCAGGAGTCAAAGAGGCGCCGAATGTGCTCGGGCAGCCGAAAAATCGCCAGCTTGCCGTCGTGGGTCTTGTAGCAACGAATGCCTTCAAAAGCGCCCAGGCCATAGTGCAAGGAGTGGGTAAAGACACTCGTCACTGCCTGCTCGGGCGCGACCATCTTGCCATTCCACCAAACTACCTTACCTACCTTACGTTCCGTTTTCATTCAGCCTCCATCGCCCGGTGAAGTCAGTCCCATCTGCTTGCGCCGCGAAACCATCAGCTTGATGATCTCGCTCGCTGTTTCTTCGAGCGCTTTTCCGGTGACATTGAACACCGGCCAGCGCTTGTTTTTGCGGAATAGCTGATCCGCATATTCGATTTCATCGATAACCTTGTCCATGCTCGCGTATTCGCCGCCATCTTCCTGGCCCAGGCGCTCCAGCCTTACTTTACGTATGGTGGCCAGCGTGTCGGGGCTGATGGTGAGACAGACGATCTTGCGCTGATCACACGCGGTGAGCTCGGTTGGTAATTCAAATCCCTTGATGATCGGGACGTTGCAAACCTTCCAGCCTTGGTGACTCAGGTACATGGACAACGGGGTTTTCGATGTCCGTGAAATTCCGAGAATGATAATGTCCGCCTTGTCGAGTTCCGTCAAGTCGCGCCCGTCGTCGTGCGCAATAGTGTACTCCATCGCTTCGATGCGTTTGAAGTAACGGTCGTTCACTTGATGAAAGAGACCGGGTAGTGAGCGCGGCGGCAAATGGAAGAAAGCTGCCATGGAATTCAAAAGCGGACCCAGCAGATCGATGACTGGCACTTGTTTTTCGATGGCCTTGGTGGCGATGTAATCGCGCAGCTCGGGCGAAACGATGGTGTAGACGACCATGTCGTGATGGACCGCCGCATCTTCAAAGATCGCTTCGACCTGGGCCTTGGTGCGAATGTTTTTGTAGCGCGTGAAATAGATGTCTTTGTCAGAAAACTGCACCATGGCCGCTTTCGTGATCTGAGCCGCGGTTTCCCCGGTTCCATCCGAAAGGACGATGATTTTTAGCTCTTTGGCCGGTGTTGTTCCTGAAGTTCCCGGCGTGCCCGGTGGCTGTTCGTCCCGCGTGTCCATTTGGGATCAACTTACTCGATTAGCCGGGGGGCGGCCACACAAAACCTCAATCACGGCATTCACGGCAAGTCGGGCCATGCCGGCGCGGGCTTCGACCGTCGCGCTGCCCAGGTGGGGCAGCACAAATACTCCCGGGTGGGTTCGCAACTTGGGATTGAGTTTGGGCTCATTGTGAAATACATCGAGGGCCGCACCGCGTAAGTTTTTTCGAAGCGCGGCCAGCAGCGCGCGCTCATCGACGATTTCTCCGCGCGCAGTATTGATCAGGTAGCTGCCGTCCTTCATGAGGGCAAACTCGCGGCGGCCAAACATGCCCTTGGTTTTTGCATTCAGCGGGCAGTGGATTGAAACAAAATCAGAGGTGCGCAGCAGGTCATCGAGTGCAATGCCACCCATCGGGCTGGAATGCACGACGTCCATGCCCAGTGCGCGAGCCTTCGCCGCCACCGCCGCCCCGATGCGACCGTGACCGACCACCCCGAGTCGCGCCCCGGCAAGCTCGCGGCCCAGCATCAAACGTGGGTACCAGCCTTTGTAAGCGTTCTTGTGCAACATGGTAACGCCTTCTTCAAAACGCCGGGCAGCGGCGAAGATCAGGCCAATCGCAAGTTCAGCCGTGGCGTTGGTCAGCACGCCGGGGGTATTGCACACAATGATGTCGCGCGCGCGCGTGGCCTCGAGATCGATATTATTGTAGCCCACGGCGTGGTTTGCCACGATCGTAAGTTGCGGGGCGCGCCTGAGAAACGCGGCATCGACCGGGTCGGTGCCCATCGTGATGACACCTATGACGCTTTTGAGCTTGGGATGCCCCGCCAGCGCGGCCCTGGAATCCGTCGGACGCACATGTACGCGCGCGAGTTTTTTTAACGCAAGCCAGGCGGGATCTTTTTCATCGAGTGCCAGGGGACGCGAAACAAGTACGTCAGGCATGAAGCACCTCGCGGGCGGCATGCAGAATTTCCTCATCTTGCGCGGGCAAGGCATACCAGTCTATTTTGCGGGGAAAGGTTTTGAAGAAGGTCATCTGTTTTTTCGCAAGCTGACGGGTGGCGATCAGGATGCGTTCGCGAGCCTCGGGTAGCGTCAAGGTTTGCGCCAGAAACTGCATCACCTCGTTGTAACCGACGCAGTAAAAGGGGCGGGGCACTCCGGATTGCGCGTAACGTGCCAGTAGCTCTTTGGTTTCGTTCACGATGCCGTTGGCAAACATAGCGGTGGTGCGGTCCAGAATACGTCGTTCAAGCTCGATCTTCGAGCGCTGGATTCCCAAAATGGGAATTTCGAATGCGAAAGGATTTTGCAGCTTCTGACTGGCCAGCATGGCCGTTACCGAGCTACCAGTAACCTCTATTATCTCAAGCCCGCGAATCACGCGATAGACGTCGTTTTGTTTGATCTTGGCGGCATAGGTGGCGTCGGCTTTGACCAGGCGCTCGTACAGCACCCGGGCGCGTTCGTCTTTTTCAAAGTGCGCCACCTCTTTTTCCAGACGTGCGCGAAAATCGAGCTGCGTGGGCGGCGCATCCCAGACGCCGCAGAGCAAAGCTTTGAGATAAAAGCCGGTGCCCCCCACGATCAGGAGCGGCTTATTCTCGCGCACGACCCGCGCCACGATGGGCTGGGCGTAGCGCACATAATCGCCGGCGGTAAAGGGCTCGTCGAGACCTACGAGATTCACGGCATGATGCGAAACTTCGGCCAGCTCGGCTGCGCTGGGTTTTGCCGTGCCAATGGTCAGCTCGCGGTAAACGAGCAGCGAATCGCAGCTTAGAATTTCAGCGCCGGTTTCGCGCGCAAGTTTTAGGGCGAGGTCGCTCTTGCCAGACGCGGTCGAACCAATCAGGGCCACTACTCGCGGGCGCGCGGTACTCACCGCTTAAACAAACCTTCGATTTGCGAGTAGGTCAGGCGAATGCTGGCGGGCCGCCCGTGCGGGCAGTTCAGCGAAGATTCGGTATAGTCCATCATCTGTGCCAGCTCGCGGGCCTCGGTCAGCGAAAGCGCCTGGCCGGCGCGCACACTGCTGTGGCAGGCCGAGGTAGCCAGCACGCGCTCCACCTTGGCGGAAAGCCGTGAGGGGTCGGCGGCCAGCAACTCAACCGCCTCTGAGCCGCGCAGCTCTTCGAGCAGCGTACGAAAAAGTTCACTGGCGCGGTCGGGGCGCATGCCCTCGGGCGCGGCGCGCACGAGCAGGCAGTTGTCACCAAAGGCTTCAAACTCAAAGCCCAGCCGTGTGAAGGCGTCGGCGTGTTCGAGCGCCAGCGCCACATCGTCGGGCTTGCATTTTACAACCGCTGAAACCAGCAAGGGTTGGGCGCGCAGGCCGGTCTTCAGAAACTCGGCTTTAATCTTCTCATAGTTGATGCGCTCGTGCGCGGCATGCTGGTCGATCAGCACCAGGCCATCGGCGTCTTGAAAAAGCAGATAGGTGTTCTTGAGCTGACCGATATATTGCAACGACGAAAAACCTGGCCTTTGCGTGACGGGCGCCGTGTATTCCGCTTCTTCGGGATGCGCCTTGGTTTCAGGTTCGGCAGATGTTTCGAATCCTGCCATGAGCCCGCCAATGCTGAGGGCGACGTAGTCTTTTGTTTTATAGGCCACGCGATCGTTGGCGAATAGTGCGGGCGTGAGTTCGGGCTCGCTGCGCGAAGGTGGCGCACTCGTGGGTGCCCGGTCCTGGACCGGTGTTTGAGCTTCGGCTTCGGGCAATGGCGCGGAGTAAAAAGGTTTTGCCGGTGTGCGTGCGAGCTGATCCAGGGCGCCGTGCACGACCTGAAACACGTCGCGTGCGCGCCGAAAGCGAACCTCGCTTTTGGCGGGATGAACGTTCACATCCACATCGCCGGGCGGCACTTCGACCGCCAGAAAAATACGAGGATATTCGCCTTCCATCATGCGCGGGCGCAGGGCCACGAGCACCGCCTGCTGCAGCAGCTTGTCGCGCACCATGCGGCCATTGACGGAAAGATAAACGTGGCGGCTGTTGGGCGCGCGGCTGTCGCGGTCAAGCCAGCCGCGTACCGTGATGTCTTCAAACTGGGTTTCAAGCGTTTCGATATTCGCGGGTTCCGCTTCCAGAACCTGGCCGACTCGTCCGGCAGTCGTGGCTGCTTCAAGCTGCAGCAGCTTGCGCCCGTCCGAATGCAGCGTAAAAGCGACGCCCGGATTGCAAAGCGCCACCCGTTCGAGCAGCTCGCGAATAAAGGAAGCCTCCGAAGACTTCGATTTTAAAAATTTCAGGCGCGCAGGCACGTTATAAAACAAGTCCTGAACCGCGATGCGGGTTCCGGTGGGTGTTGTATTGAGCGAACTTGTGGCGTCCACGACGCCGTCCTGAATCAGGGTTCCGCCTTCAAGATAAAGTTTGCGACCGTTGGGTTCGCCTTGCCTGCGGCTTTCGATCGTAAAGCGCGAAACCGCGGCAATACTAGGCAAGGCTTCGCCGCGAAAACCCATGGTGCGAAGCTTCCACAGATCGTCGAGTTCGGTAATCTTGCTGGTCGCGTGACGCTCCAGGGCAATGGGAAGTTCGACGGCCGTTATGCCGTGGCCGTCGTCGCTGATGACAATCCCTTTGCGGCCGCCATCTTCGATTTCCACGCGAATGCGGGTCGCGCCGGCATCGAGCGAATTTTCGACCAGCTCTTTAATGACCGAGCCAGGGCGTTCGACAACTTCGCCGGCGGCGATCTTTTGAGCCAGATCTTTTGGCAGAATCCGAATCGAGGTGAGGATGTCTTTCTGCATATCTTTCTGCATATCTTTCTTCTAGGCAGGAATGGGTAGCTTTGTAAATCATGCCACGCGTTATATGATGGTCTGATGCGAGTCACAGCCCTCTTATCGATCACGCTTGCCCTGCTCACAATCCTGAACGCGGACGGGGCGTTTGGCGGCGGAAAAAAGCGTCCCGAACGCATCCTCGCGGTGAAGTTCCAGGTTCAGCATGCTTACCGGTGCACGAGCTGCGCCATAAGCCTGGCCGAAATTCTGCGCAAGCAGGAGGGGGTGCGTGAGGTGCGGACAATCGCCGCGCAGGATGCTGCAGTAGCCTTTTTCGAATCGGGAAAAGCAGATATTGATGAAATGAAGAACGCCCTCAAATCGGCAGGTTTCAACGTTCAGATTGTTGGGGGGCCTACGGCGTCGAATCTCGATGGCCGTTTTGAAGAAATACCGCTCGACGAGTTGGGAATCAAACGGCCCACCGTCAAAGAAACGCGCGCAAAAAAAGCTGCCGAGCATTCGCTGGGGGCGGCACCGGCTCGGACGGGGTCCAATGCCATTCAGCAGAAAGAGACCACGGTCCATGCTCCGCCTGCCGAAGAAATGCTTCCCGTACCCAATGAATAGCAATTCTCGGTAGCCCGGGTCCAGTGAGCGGTGAACGGTCCCGGGAACCGGAGCCGGCCCTGCGCACTGTTCCTAATGCCACAGCCTCGGTCTATCTTCGCTCCTCTGACACTCATCAATTGTTACCTTTGAAACATTGTTAGGCTTGCAGGTCCGGCCGCTTCGCAGACTCACGCCCGCCGGAGCCAGATTCCTAAAAAGGTTACAAAGTGACATTTGATGAGTGGCTCGCGTATCGACTCCGGAACGGTCGCGGGTGCAGGGACCGG
>JBBRLF010000019.1:0-26651 GCA_038231515.1 candidate division WWE3 bacterium | reverse complement strand
ATTTGGAGCTGTGAACCCAGTAACGAATTGGTTTGATACCGCGCTCGAAGTGCTGATCGTATCTTGCTTCGCTGCGAACGTAGTGTGATCGCCGGAAGTGAGATACCCATCGACAGCGTTCGTACTCGCTGCCATCGAAATTGCAGGAGTGGTTCCGCCGCTGGAAACAACGGGAGCAGTGCCGGTTACGCTAGTGACAGTTCCACCGCCACCGCCACCGGGAGTGGTCCAGGTTCCATCTGCTCGAAGGAAGTTTGTAGTGCCGCCGCCAGAGGCTAAAACCAGTCCAGCGTTTGTGCTGTCGAATGGCTGCAAGGTCAGAGTGCTTCCGGCTATCGTTGCACCGTTTGCATTCGGTGCAGCGCCCACAGCTGCCATAGTGGATAGGTAAGAAAGAGATGGGATATCGCTCGCGACAAGTAATCGCGGCACAAGATTCCCAGATGCTCCAGTCGGGGCAATAAGTACCGAGTGTGCCGGTTTACCGAGATAGAGGTCGTAGGCAGCGTTTGCCGATAGGGGCAGGAGCAGCATCATGAATAAAAGAAATTTATTTAACATATAGGTTCCCCCCGGAACTGAAGATATCCATAGTCTGATATTGAGTCGTCAGATTTCGGATGAATGATCCATCAAGTGTATCACCACCCTGCGCAGTTACAATAACTGCGTTGGCAGTGGCGTCTATTTTCTTAACCGTACTCACGATGCTTTTTCCTGACACGATCATGGCCGCAGAGGTAAGCGCAGTGATCGTGATTGCCCCAGCCGTCGCATCCACGAGCAGCACGTTGTCAGTTACAAGAATTGGGCCGCTCGCAGCAACCGTGCGAACCGTAATATTCGGACCACCGAGCGCGGCAAATGGTGGCGTGTTTATAATATCCCACAACAACAATCTCTTCGTTGCGTTGAATGCGTTCGAGTCAGTATAAGGAAAAGAATCTGACGCATGAGTAGTTGCTCCGTTACCCAGAGGAAGATTTGAAAGTTTCTGAGTCGTCTGCGAAAAACTCAGAGTTGAGAGAAGTAGCAGTGTGAGTATTTTGAACATGCTCATCCCCTTAAAAGATAAATTTCTTCACATATGTAGAGCGCATCGCAAGATTGGCTCCGCTATTTGCGACAGATACGAAAGTTCCAAATTCAGTTGCCCAGCAAATCGAAGTCCAAGCATTAGTGTTCGTCGTCACGTGTAGAGTCCAGGTAACTCCATCCGGGGAAGTCATTACGTTCGACTTAATCCCAGAACCAGAAACTGCTACAAACAATCCCAGTTGAGGACTGTATGCGACAGAATTCCAAGAACTCGCAGAAGCAGCAACTCTCTGTACCCACAAGATGCCATCTCTCGAAGTCATAACGAGGCCACTGACCGAAACAGCAACGAAAGTTCCCTGATCTTCGCTCCAGCAAACAGCGTCCCAAGTTCCAGATACAGGAGTTGCCTGCGCCGTCCAAGTAATTCCATCGGGTGAAGTAATTACTTGGTTTGGAGCGTTATCAGAACAAACGGCAACCCAAAGAGATAATGACGGACTCCATGCGACAGCCGAGAAAATATTGTGCGAAGTAACTACCCTATCGGTCCAGGTTATTCCGTCAGTGGAAGTTGTGACCGATACGACACCACCCCTGCCCACGATGCAGAACATTCCGAGCTCATCACTCCAAGCAATCGCAGTATAGCTGGCGTTCGCCGTAGTTACGGTACGCGAAGTCCAGGTAACGCCGTCCGGTGAAGTCATTACCTGTTTCGTCGCAATCCCAAATGAGGCCACTGCGCAGAATAAGCCGAGTGAAGGACTCCAGGCAACGGACAAGGCAGAAGTCATCCCGGCAGGCATAACTCGGTCAGTCCAGGTGACACCGCCATCGGCAGAACTCATAACAGGGTTTGCAGCGCCGCCAACGGCTACCAAAACTTTCAGCTCTGGGCTGTAGGCGACAGAAAGATAAGTTCCAGCGGTGGGGGTAGAAGTTACCCAGGCGGAAGCTGCTCGCGCGGTGAGAGCAAGATTCGCCTGCGGATTAAGGCCGCTGAAGTTTAATTTTCTCCAGAAGCTAGGAGAAGATATCGGATCGTTACCCAGACTGCTGCTCGCACTGGATACGACGCACATGTAAAGAGGATTGTTCGCTGGAACCCCAGGCGGAACAAAGTCTTCTTGCTTCACGATGGAACCGCTGTAATAAGTCGTGTTAGCTTCCCACTGCGGAATTCCGTCTTCAAAAATTTGCGCGATCTGGCGCGAGAACAGAAAGTCGAGCGCGTTGCGATCTTCGACTACGTTCGTGTTGGGGCCGAGAATAGCCGCGAACCATCCGGTAAGATACTGAGGCAACGATTGAATAACGGCTGGGTCCGTCGTGGTCGCTGGCGCTCCTGCTCCTGCGCTGCCGAACACTGAAATCTGCCCCACTCCAACGGCACCCGGAGTCGCGTTGAGTCCGAATATTTTTTGGAGTACGCGAGGTAGCTTTGCCATTCAGTTCTCCTAATGAACCAGATCGGACATTTTTAACATTTTACCAACAACCTGTGCCGCCATTGTCCCATATCCTACCACATTTGCATTCGGTAAATCAATGAATGGCGCATTCGACCTCATGGTTCCCATTCCGAAAATTGGAGTCGTGGCGATAGGCGTGTAAGTAACTAGCGAGGAAATCTGAACTCCCATAGGACGAGGCAGAATACCTTGCGTGACAAAAATCTGAAAAAGATTTGTGCTGCCCACTCCAGAGTCGAGCATGTAGCTCATTCGCATATTCTTGTAGTCGAAAGTAAATACTTCTCCTGGGAAGTTCTGGTTGAGCAACTTCTGTATTGAGGCCAGAGAGTTGTCGGAATGATTTTTGATTATCGCCATCAAAATCAATTTAGTGAAGTCTGGGTCATTCAAAGTGATCGGCTGTCCGTTCAATCCGAAGCCAGAGTTAGTAACCCCTGCATACTTTCCAATCCACTGCAGCTGTTGCCCTACCGCAGTTCCGAGAGTGAACGCTTCGCGAACAGATATGGGTAACTGATCCATCACAGCAGGCGTTACGAGAGCAGCAATCTCTGCAGATGCTTTAGCTTTCCCATTGAACTGCATAATGAGAAGATTGACGTAGTATGCGACAATCTCTGCAGTGGTCATGTGATAGTCACCGTAACCGTCGCAAGATTTCCGTTTGCATCGTCAACTTGAACTACGGCTGTTCCTGCTCCAGCCGAAGTGAAAAGTCCGGTTCCTGCATTTACAGCTCCGGGTCCAGACAGAATAGAATAAACGTATGCAGGTATTCCGCCCTGCGGAGTGAACTGCAGTGTAGCGCCGCCAGCTGCGCACTTATCAGTGACCACGACGTTGTTGCTGATATCGACCTTCGCTATCGAGGTAGGACTCGTCAGAATGATCGGCGTGATTACGAACGTGGGAACGAACTGGTTCTTCGCGAGCGTCGGCGTCTCGGTTGCGTCGGTAAATGGGCCACCGGAAACGAGACTGAAGCCAACCGAAGAAATAAGCGAATTCGGGTCCACGGACTGCGCTGCGGTCACAACGGCTCCGAATTGAACCTTCTCATTGATCCCAGGCTTAAAGAGCGCAGGAAGGCCACTTGGTGCGAGCATGGCCTTGATGTTTGGCGGGTTGATCCCGTCGAGAGAGGCCACGACCAAGCCGACAAAAAGAGCCTGCTGGGCCGCTACGTCCCAACGTACCGTGAAATTACTTCCATCGGCTTGCACGATTACCTGGAACACAGCGCCAACCATCGGCACCCCGCCGCCGCGCTTCGTGTAAATGGCGTTGGCGATATCGGCATTTAATGCCGTGCCAGAAACGACTACCCATATTCCGCTCGCAGGCATACCGGCGAAAGGGCCGGAAATAATTGCCGACCCAGTTAGGTTTTCGTAAAGTTTCACTGCGCCGATGTTCGATACATTTTTCAGTGCCGCAAGCATTGCGTCGAACCAGCCCGTCGATCCGATGGCGACAGATTTCTGCCTGCGAATGCGAAGTGCTCCGTCGCTTTCTTCGTTGGTTCCGATAAGCGTCTGGGGGGCAGGATTGTTCACCGAGGTCGCGCCGATAATTACCGTGAGCTGATTTTTGATCGTGTTGGGCAGCGCGAGTACAGCGCCAGGGTTCACGGCTTGGAATGGAAACGAGAACGCACCCGCAGCTCCTAGAATTTGGCTGCTGATAAGCTGCCACTGAGTTCCGGCGTCATCCGTGGCAGTGTA
Source organism: candidate division WWE3 bacterium (assembly GCA_038231515.1). Taxonomy (GTDB): domain Bacteria; phylum Bdellovibrionota; class UBA1018; order UBA1018; family UBA923; genus JACQAX01. Next base: position 22,411 of record JBBRLF010000019.1, on the reverse strand, counting down.
GGGAGGAAGAATATTTTGATCGAGGCCCGGAAGGCTAACTGCCTGAGAGGTAACGACAGCGATATCCACTTCCGAGAAGGTATTGAACTGGCCACCCGTCTGACGCTGAATTCCGTTGTAAGCCACGCGCTGATCGAGAGTCACGCCGATTGCCTGATCTGGGTCGAAAGAAGTGTATACCGCCACGATAAGATCGAGGCAGTCGAGAATGGCCTGCAGGCGTATCATCATTCGCTGACCATCCGGCGTGTCAGGATTGAGATTGATATCCGCCCCGTAAATGGCTTGCATCGAAGTCGTCTCGTCCGTAACTAAATCGGCTTGAGACTTTGTGGTGATACCCGCTGCTGTGACCGCGTTGACACTCATATTTTAAATCTGGAGCTGCGCCCCAGCCTCCGTGGTCAAGATCAATCCAGCTTCAGTAGTCAGGAAAATTATTGTGTTTGCAATCGTCGCCGTGGGCACCGCAACTCCTGTGAAAATTGTCGTGACTTCGTACTGAATAGTTATCTTTCTATTCTGATCTATCCTGAGCGAAAATTCAACTATTCCCGTTACCCCGAAGTTATTGAGAAGAGAGCCGCGCAAAATAAGATCGAGCTGATTTTGCGACTTTGAACCCATGAGGTTAAACCAGTCAACGCCCTGATCCGTGGCGAAGAAGCAGTCACCGAGCACTTGGGACATGCTCGTGACGATGTTCTGTGCGATGGCGTCGTTGTCTCGCTTGTAGTCAGAAAGGCTCTTTCCGTAAACCCAGTCGCCATTAACGTCTGTTGCGCGTACCTTCATTCGAGTAACCCCGCGAGCTGCACGCGGACAGCTTGAAGTGCTGTGATAGTGGCAAGATTAAGAACGACTGGAGCGTTTACCACGCATTTTGTTGTCACAATACCCTCTATAGCCGTAATTAAATTTCCAAGTGCAGTGCCGAGCGAAATAGTAGCGTTCCTAATTCTAACTTGAGTCGCGCTGCACCCAACTTGAGTCAGGCCGTTGAACATGAGCACACGCAACAGATCATACCCTGTAACCTGTGCGAAGCCAATAAGCGCGATGCCATCGGAGAAAGAATGCAGGCGTCCAGAGGCGTTCTCGACAGGGAGAGAGCCGGGTGCCGCTGCGAACCAATTGTCGATATCGCGATCATTGAAAAATACCATGCACTCGTGTCCAGGCAGAATGGGGAACGTGAGGCCCGACGTAGCTCCACCACCGAGTATGAAAACAGGAACGTCGAGCAAGATTGGATACGGAATGCCGCCCGGAACTGGTGAATATTTTCCGGTCACTAAATTTCGCTCATAGTACGTTTTTGTGTAGTTCACTCGAATGGTCGCCGTAGCACGCCTGCCAACTAAGCCAGGAGTGAACGTAACGACAGTCCCAATCGCGTGACAGGCGAAGTCGAGCATCACTTCTTTTTTGATCTGAGCGATGAGGTCTGCAAGCTCTGGGTCTACGACGGTCAAGTTTAAAGGAGCACTCATAGCGACACCACCGGGATAAATGTTCCCGCCATAACGCCGATAGAAGTAACGGCGTCACCGCAGACAGCATCGCTTATCATTCCCTTGTGCTTCAAAGAATTAATTCGATACTGCTGATTGAATATGCCAGCTCCTACGATACTGTTCAAATAAATGATCTGACCTATTCTCAGGGTGGGTTCAAAGATCGTGTTGAAGTTCAAGACCTGGACTTCACGCACTGGAGTTCCGAGTAAACCCGTAACGCTGCTGATAACTGGGATGGATGGTGTTTGAATTGCTTCATTGTCTTGCAGGCAATTACCAAACCCATTGTCAATAAAAAATCCTTGAGGTCCGACGATTTCTTTGATCGCAGATATCGTGCTCCCGTTGAATGATTTACCACGAGCCGAGATGCCAGTGTAATTTCCAATGGATCCAGGTAGTACGTCGTATGGTGCGAGCGATGTGATGAGCTTTTGCAGCATGACTTTGTTGGGCGTGTTCGCTGGGAAATTTCCGTCTGGTCCGATGAGTTTTTCATTTGAGAATGCATCCCCGCCGTCGTAGGCGTTTATCTGAGAAATAAAATCGTTGCCCTGACGAACGGACCAAGACTGAGTTACCATGCCGCTCAAAATAAGAGGCATGTTTGTTCCGTACCCAGCGCGAAGCTGAATCGTCTTGATGTTGCCAACGTCCATCTGATTTTTAAGAATTCTGTTGCGATTTATTTTCGACAAATTGTAAATGCGAACAGAGGCCACATTAGCCGATGAAAGAAGATTCCGGGTAACATCGAATTCAATCGTGAAAGGTGGCCGCACGATGTACGGAAACCCAGACTGATCCTGAATGGTGAGTAGGTAGTTTCTGCCAAACTTAGCCACCCAGATACCTCGTGTATTGAGCGACTTCAGCTGCAGTCAAGACATATAGAGTGGCAGCTCCAGATGTAAAATCATTCTGCTGATTGGGTTCTCGCTTTGAGTTCGAGAAGCAAGCCAAGCCGAAAGGTAAAATGTTCTTGAACTGGTGAAGCATGTTTGGGCTTACACAGATGCGCCTGCCTTGCAGAACGAATGTTCCGTAGGTGAGCGATTGAATAAACCACCCGAACTGCAGCGGATTGAACTGCATCACGATCTGCATAGAGGTTCCGTCAGGCAGAATAAAGTTCTGACTTTGCAGCGGGTCGTTTGTGATGTTTTGAATTTGCAGCATCATGACACCAGACTTGGGGAAAAGGGTATGGCCGATGGTATCGGCGTTGAAGTTCCAATATCGGCCAGTGCCGCGCCTTGCGCCGCTGCCTGCCCCTGCATCGCAGAGTTCACGCCGATTGTAATAGGGCCGGTTGGTGACAGCGACAGGGTGCTTGCGAAACGGATCATCTTGAACGTTACTTCAAAATCAGTGATCGTGTTCGTGTCCTCATTCTGGATCGCCCTTAAATTCTTGATCGCCATGTTCTGAAAAACTGCCCAAGGCGTCTGCACCGTGAACAGAGTACGGCTGCGCCAGTATCCATAGAACCTCTGGAAAGCCTGTTGCTGCTTCGTCTGCCTGGGCTGCAGCTTTAGGCCATTGCTTCCGATAACGCTTTCTCCAGTGTTTCCTATCGTAGCAATCGCGGCCTGGGCAGTGGATACTGCTGCAGCTCCGACCGAGTAAAGATACGCAGCTTCAGCGTAGGCCAGCTGTGCTGTAATCGAAAGCTCGGGAGTGTACGCGCTGAGAACGGTCAATTTCTTCGCGGCCAATTGAAGGGCAGCGAGGACTGCGTTCGCAGGAATATCGTTCAACTCTCCGACGTATCCGTGCGTCGTTATCATCTCTGGGCGAAGAGCAATCTGATCTTGAATTGCAGTGTTGTCCTCAACGTAGTGGTCAGTGATATCGCTTTCGATGGAAGCGGTGTTCTCACCCTCGTAGTTGAAAATTATCGGTGAGTCAGGCGCAAAAGGAACTGTCGGCTGGGGCTGATAGCCGATTGTGGATTGTGGACTGACAAGCAAGAAATTTGAGAGAGCGCCAACCGCTGTAGTGGCCGTCGATATGCTCATGTGACCCTCAACTGAGAAGCAGACTGCCTGTAGGCAACCTGAACGGCGCGTCCCATTTCGCTGACAGCTTCTTCAGCTCCATCGACGCCGTGAATATTGAAAGTGTTGTTCATGCTCGTGGGTTCCTTGCCCTGGTGCAATTCTTTCTGCGTAGGAATGCGTGGCTGTCCGAACTTGTCGTACTTGATCCCTTTGCCTAGCATCCAATTTATTCCTTCACCGATGGCAGACATTGCAGCCTTATCGTTCTGTGTGACTCCCATTCCGTAATTTTTTGACTCTTTAAAAGCATCAATCACTGGTTCGAGCCAGCTAAGTGCGTTGGCAAAATTTTCCATCGCCTTGCCCAGTATTGTAAATATTTTCACTTGCTCTGCGAGCTTCGCCATTGCATCCACCAGATGCAGAACCTCTGGAATGATCTTTTGAAGACCCTTGATGAATTCTCCACCGTGTTGAGCGTTCATAGTGGCGAAGGCAACTTGAACCTGACGACTTAACTTGCCCCACTGAATTTCCATGGTATGCATCGAATCGACAGTTCCACGGCTCATATCCGAGTGAATTTTTTCTACGTCACCCTTGAACTTCATCGACATAGTAATAGCGTCTGGAGACATGCCAAGGCTGGCGAGCATGTCAGTTTTTCTTTGATGGGTATCGGTGTCGCTTCGAGCGTATTCCAAAACTTTATCCATGAAATATTTCACATCGGCTTTGGCCCCACTGATCCTCGAACTGTCGAGTCCGAGCAGCTGGCCAATACGCAGCATCCCCTTGGATGGGGCCGCTTGATTGTCGTGAACGGCTTGCAGCTGTTTTTGAATAGCCATAATCGAGTCGCTGACACGCGCGTTGCTGCCGACCGTGGACCGAGCAGCAGTGTCCCATTTGTTCAGCCACTCAACGTCGAGGCCAGTGAACGCGCCAAGTTTCCACAGCTCGTTACCCATTTCGGTGCCGGATTTGGTCAGCTGCTCCATCGCGTAAAACACGGCCAGTACCGCAGCCTTGGCCTGTAGCGATGCTGAAGAGATATCGCCAATGCCGACCTTAGCCCCTTCGAGAGCCTTCTTCGCTTGTCCGTCGCCTTTGACCCCAATATTTACAAACAACTCGGCTATCGTCATTTGCGAAGCTCCATCCAGGCGCGTTCATAATCGTCGCAGTAGTCTTCGTAGTAAAGCGCCTGAAGAACAGTGCGAGAGTCCCACTTCCTAATATCATCCACTTTACCATATCCGCACTTCGATAGCCGAAAATAGATTGGAAGGGGGTCTTTGGCGACCTTTACGCTGGGCCTGCGCGTAGCTTCTCCAGTAGGGGAGCATACTGTGCATAAAGGTCTTTCGTAAAAGGGTCGAGGTTAAATTTACCTACCTCCATGCAGAGCTTTAGGTAATCCTGACGCGCTTCCACTTTCTCGAAAGTATCCTTCGTGATTTTCTCGCCGTTGTACGTCACCCGCTCGAAGCACTTCCAGAGCGCAGCTTTGATCTTCTTCGAGAACGATGCCCGGCAGAAAACATTCTTGTAAAGCTCCAGAACTTCCATTCCAACGTCGATACGGATTTCGTAACCCTCTTCGGTCACAGCTTCGTACAGTGCAAGTCCAGATTCAAAATCGGCTAAGGTCATGGCGACTTTCGCGCCACTGGGTAACTCGATGCTCTTGTTCATGATGATTTCCTTTTATATGAAGATCAGGTGATGGCGCGTGGGGCGTTCGAGAATTTCATCTTGTAAACGGCCACGCTCTGTTCAACGTCACCCTCTACGTTGTTCTTTGCTTCGATGCGTTTCTGCATGATGCCGCCGCTCAAGACGTAGGTGTCGTTGGTGATACTCCCCTTGCCGTCACCGATCTTTTTCACGAACTCGCCAATTGCGAGAACGGTGCCGGCAAAGTTGTTGTCTTGCTGCTCGATGAGGTTGTTGAGGAACTTGTCGTCTGCAGAACTCCTCACGATACGCATTTCGAGTTCGCATTGCTTTCCGCTCGCGTTGAATGCGTAAACCGTGTTCCCGTTTTTCCCGGTCTTGAGATTTGCGATATCGTTCGGAAACGTCAGCTTAACGCAATCCCCGTCAGCGAGGTCTGCCAGGATGCGGTTGTTCAGCATGATCGTATCATTGCCGCTAAGGGCTACAGTGCTCATTGAAAATCTCCTTTAAGGGTTCACGTTCACGAGAACGGTTCCAGAGTGAATGGCTCCAGCGTACTTGAGCGCAATCTGAATGAGTGGGGCCACTCGTGCGGCACGCTGCGCCTGCAATTGTTGCGCGATAGGTGCCGAGAAAATGTAGTAACCGCGCTGGGACACGTTCGTAATCAAGTCGCCCTGATTTCCGAAAGTGTCTGGGTTGTTCCACTGGCCAGGAGCCGCGAAAGCATTCGTGACGGCCTGCTCGCACACGACGCGCGAAGCACCCTTCAGAATGTTCATGCCATTTTCGGTTTGCGGAATTTTCGTGTTCGTAGTCGCGAGCACGTTGAAGCTTCCGACCTGAAGAGCCCCTACGAACCACTGCAGATTATTCTGGTTGTCGAAGAAATCATTCGCGCCACTGGTGTACGTTTTCGACACACCCTGAATGTTTATGTAAACGTCAGCGCCAGCTGCCTGACACTGAGCCAGCGTTGCATGAGCGCCGCCAGAGCCGAGGTTCGGGTCAGGCTGCACGTTTGCCAGCGTTTTCAGATGCATCGTCTGAGTCGTGTTGCTTCCGAGGAACACGGTAGAGAAACCCATGCCTGCATACGCGGCCATAAAGCCGAGTGCATTTGCCAGGGTGTCCTCGTAGTAGAGGCCGCGATTCTGGGTCATGCTTCCGGTGCGGAGCAGGTCGATCATGCCGCCAGGAAGAACGTCTGCAGGAGTATTCGACACCCACAAAGCGATCTTGTTGAGCGACTGAATGAGTGAAGCGGCCAGCAGCATAACTGCCTGCGAAGGAATTTCTGCGCTCATAACTCCGAAGTAACTCACGATCCCCTGCGTGCGCAGAACGGCCTGATCGACGGTTTCTGCCGCTGCGCCGATAACCGTGGTCGTAACCACTGGTAGGACTACGTTCGCCAGAGAGTCAACAAGCGAGTTCGCGCTGATCGTCATCAGGGCAGCTGGGCCGACGATGCCGGTCATGGTGACGAGGAAAGAACCTGGAGCTGGGCCACCCGTGACGGTGACAGTTCCGAGGCCAGGAACAAGCTGCAGAGCGGTCTGTACCTGTGCAGCGGTCGAGTTGAATGCGAGAGGGGTCGTGTTGTTTCCGCCGAACGTCAGCTCGAAAGTTCCGGCAGAGGCAGGCAGACCGGCAGAGCTGAGTGGGAAGGCCACTTTCTGAACAGCAGTCTGGGCCGTAGCGAGGAAGGGAAAAATCACGAGATAGCCGCCATTGGCGAGAATGTTCGGCTTCTGGGCGAAGAGATTGACGGCCATCAAATAGGTATTCGAGTTCGTTCCGAAATCTTTTCCGACCTGCAAAGCCGATGAATAAAGTTGATACCCCAAAGTGCCGAACGTCGGCAGATTGGCTACCTCGCGCGAGAAGAGAGCGACGTTTGAAGTGTTGAAGAGGCCAACCCCAGGCTGCGGTGCAGACGCGCTGACGTTGAAGACGAGAGAAAGTGGAAATTGTGGGGCCGACATTTAAGAGTCCTCCAGTAAGGATGGCTTGCCTATAATGCTATAATAGGGCACAGCCGTTATTTTGGATACGAAAAATTGCAAGTTCACGACGATGTTGAAGCGGTAAGGGATTGCTGCGCCGTCGAGTTCCGACAGATCGCTGAAGCTCTGCGGAATGTTAAAAACCCGAAACGAGTTGAGTTCCATCTGCTGATCGGCGTATGTCGAGGCAAGGGCCTGCAGAATCTCTTCCTTCCGCAGCACGGCGCTGTAGTCACGACTCTTTACGTCGATACTCAGGGTGGCGACCATGTTCGTTGATTTGACCTCATCCAATCCAGGGCCGCTGCCATCGTACAGCTTCGAGTTGCCGAACGACTTGAGACTGAGCACGCGAATGGGAATGTAAATGCTCTGGTCCTTCGGCTCCATGATCTTCTGATCCCAAAGCCAAACCCTGCCGGCAGGAAGCGTCATATCCGTCGCGATAATATCGCAGACCAATTCAAGGGGCGTGCCAACCAACACGGTAGAATTTGCCGTAGCGGCGAGCGAGTCCGTAGCAATGATCGTGTCGGCCCCGATCCCCGCAGGCGACGTATAGAGGCCGGTTGCCGGGTTTATTGTGCCCCCAGCGCCGCCTGGGGCAACCGAGTAGGTGTAGGGGGGCGTGCCCCCTGAAGCCAGGAATGAGAAGCTGAGAGCCGTCTTTATGGCGAGATTTGCGGGTGATAAAATCATGGTATCGTCTCCACGATTTCATAAAGGACGTACCCGTATTCCTTGTAATCCGTTTTGCTGACGACTCGATATTCCAATCCGAGATAAATAAACTCATCGTCGTTTTTCATGATGAGGTCGGGCGTTGCGTGAACGGTTGACCATTTCCACTGCTGCTGCGCCATGGGTTTCATCTGCAGCTGCTCTGGCGTGAATGGCTGCACCACACCCTGATAAGAGTTAGCGACTACAGTTTCTACCAGCTTAAAATTTACGACAGTTTTCGTAACCGTGGTGAAGACAAGATTTTGAAACCAGTCCATGAGCGCGTCCGTCATATCCGGCAGAGTTCCTGGGTTTGCGGTGAGCAGTCTGTCTTTACCGTTTGAAATCATTTTGTGTCACTCGTGATAGAATTGCGAAGCTGCTGAGTTTCGATAAGGGTTTGATGCACGGTCTTGTACTTCATGTTCGATGGTTTCCATTTACCGAATCCACCCGTCGCAAATCCTTCGGCTACGACTGCCTCTGCAACGATGCCTATCTTCGATACCCATGCTTCAACCGATCCTGCTTCGATTACCTGTTGTAGCAATTCCTTCGTGAATAGCCCAGAGTTATCGAGAAACCTCTGCAGCTCATCCGTGATCGGAATACGCAGGAATGATCTGATTTCCGCGCCATCAACGCCCATCTCATGCTTCAAGCCGATGGTCGCATTTGAGTTGCCTTGCTTGCGGCCATCCTTCGATCCTAGTACGCCCACGCGAGCCTTTGGCGCTCTGTCGTCCGAGAGCGCCTTTAGCAGATTGTTCAAGCCCTTGTCGCTGTACTCAAAGGCATCATTGCTCATGGCTCAGTTGACCTGCACACCGTAAACATAGCTCCAGTGAGGTTCGGCAGAATGAGCATCAAATATTTGTGCCCGTAATTTGTTTTCGAGAAGTCAGCGAAAATTGGATTGTCGAGAAGGCGCTGCGAAATTGCTGCGCTCGAACTGACCGAACCTACGCCCTTGCTCTGCAGGAGAAACGGATAATTGCCATTCAATCCTTGCGTGCTCGCGCGAAGGTTCATCACGAGGTAATGGGCCGACAAAAGCAGAAAGCCGAGATTGAATGCGTTCTGATCTGCGAACAACCCCTGATTGCAGAACGCGAGCGCGTCTTGCATCGCCACAGTGATATCGTTGTCCTGAACAGTCGTAAGATCGGCGTTCCCGTATGGGAAGTCTCGGTTGAAGCGTGCTTTGAAATCGGCTATTGATGGAAAATTAAACGCCACACACACCCCTTAAAAAAATGCCCCGTGAGCCATGACTCCCACGGGGCACCCAGGAAAGTACGAAGGGCTTATCAGCCGTTGTACTGGAAGTAGTACAGTTCGTCAGGACGCATCACGGTAACGCCCGTGAACTGGCCGTAGCCGACGTTCTGAAAGTTGAAGTTGTCGAGCGAGTTCGCCAACGTGTTCGTATAAGGCACGGGCACGTTCATGCGGATTGATTTCTCGTCGTAATTGTACAGGGCGTACTGACGATAAATCTGACCGCTGTAGGCTTCGTCACCGTAGGCGCAAGCCTTGATCTGGAACTCTTTGCCGCCGATCTTGTCCTTCAGGGCAGCGTTGAAAGCCTGCTGCAGAAGTTCCAGAGTGGACTTGATCGGGAAGTCAGCAGACGCCTGACCCACGAGGCCGAGGTAATCGGACTCAGGAATCGCGAAGTGCGTCGGCCAAGCCGAACGGTTGCAATTCGCGCGGTAGACGTTAATCATCGAGGCGACGAAGTTCTTGAGCTGCGCCGTGCTCAGTGAGCTGATCGGGGCAGTCAGGGTGGCAGTGTCCACCGTGGCAGAAGGCTGGTTCAGGAGGCCCAGAACATTCGCATCGCCCTGCATACCGAGGAACGCGATCTTCTGAATACCCAAGTCCCAGTTCTTTTTGCGCGACTCTTCGAGGCCAGTCACCAAGTCCCAGTTGCCAGATTTGGCAGCTTCTTCCAGCTGGAAGATCGACCAGGTGATGCCCTTTGCCCAGTTGTAGATTTTGGTGTTGATCGAGTCAATCGCAGCGCCAGCCATCGACATGCGAGCCTGATCGCCTGCAAGGCCCATGATGCCCTTGCTGAAGTCATCGCCGGTCGCGAACGAACGGTAAGCCGTCAGGTTGGAAGACCATGCACCCTCGCCAGTTGGCATCGGAATAAAGTCAGCAGGCGGAAGCTCGAAAAACTTCTGCTCGGTGATCTTCTTCAGAACCGTGGTGAGCGTGGTGATGTTCAGTTCGTATCCCAGCGCGTTTAACTGCAGCTGCATGTAATTGCAGAACAGCTTCTCGCGATGATTGAGCAAGATCGGCTCGCCCTTTGCGTTCAGAATAACTTGATCCTTCAACATTTTCGTTCTCCTTTGAACTTGTTATTAGGCGACCGCGTAACTTGGGGTACGCAATTTGATCCGGCAGAGCTGTCCGACCACAGGCTGATCGAGGCAGTAGCCGACGATCTTTGCACCCGAAGCAGCGACCAGCTGACCGACGCCGCCGACCGTGCTCAAGTCCAGAGTGACTTGTGCGTAACGGGCAATCGCCGTGGTAGCGTAGAGCTGAATGATGTTACCGGCGCTCGAAAACTCCAGACGGTCGAAAGCCGAGAAAGACTGGCTCTTAACGTCGAAGTTGATGAACCCAATGCACTCGTCAGCGTTCGCGGCGCAGGCCACGACTTTCACGATGCCGCCAGCAGAACCCACGGCCTTGATAGCCTGACCTGGGCGCAGAGGCGTTGCCTGCGACACATCAACCTGAGCGGCGAAGGTGTCGGAGTTGAACATCATATCGACCTTGCCGAGAATGTTCGACAGGTCGAAGCTGTTCGGGTCCAGGGCAGGAGGCAAAGTCTGCGCGAGCGCAAACTCAGCAGCGAGCACCGTGGCCGCAGTGTTGTCCGTGAATTTCACGACGTAGAAATACTTCGTGCCGGGGGTGAGGCCGGTATCATTCAGCGTCAGTCCAGTTGCGCCGGCAATCAGATTGCCTGCCCCTGGTACGAAGCCGCTGATAACCGAACGGAACCACTGTTGGGTGACGGGTGCCACGCCACCAGCAGAGGCGGTCACTGCGAGTGAAGCCTTGGTGCTGCCGACAGAAACCTGCGAAATTACGCCTGCTACGAATGCCATGATTTATTCTCCCTTTTGAAAATTTTTAGTTACTGCCGAACATCGACTTGCCGCGCGCGAGGCGGTCAGATTCCATCTCCAACTTTTCGGCTTTAGGGGCCGGTGTAGCTGGAGCGTTGGCGAGCAGATCGAAATGCAGCTTGCCCGTTGCCTTGAGAACGAGAGCGTCAACTTCTTCCTTCGAGTAGGAGTTCTTGACGGGTTCGTCTTTCTTCACCGGCTCTTCGTTCTTCTTGACTTCTTCCACCTTGGCGGGAAGTTCGGAATTTTTCTTGACGCCGTTCATGCAATCCTTCATCGCGCCGTGACGGGCGACGAGTTCGTTGACGCTCATCTGTTCTTCGCCAACTTTGACCATGTGCTCGCCGTTGGCCATCTCAACTTTCTTTTCAGCGACAGGAGCAGCAGGGTCAGCGACCTTTGCAGGTTCTTCCACTTTCGCAGGAGGCGCAGAATCAGCCTTCACAGCGAGTGGGTCAGCGATTGGTTTCTTCTCAGGCATTGGAGCTTCCTCAGCATTCTTAATGAGCTGCGCGAGTGAAACTTCTTTACCGTTTGAAAGGGTAATCATAGCGCCGTCGAGTGAAGAAGCGTCGATTTCTTTCTTAGCGAACATTTTCAACAAACCCATTTTCTTAGGCTCCTTTGTGATCGAATTTTCCAGACGCTTCAACTCTGTCACTTTTTTTTCATTGTACAGCTTGAATTCGTCTGGGGTCAATATAATTGATTCCTCGTATCGAGGGTCAGGGACAAATGCGCAGTGATGGTACTCAGCACGCAAAATTTGCTTACTATACGGAATGGCGTGCCAGTTGCCGCCCGTTCCAAAATCTTTCGGCTTGTAGGCGTTCGACAGACGCCACTTATTGCGAATGGCCTCGTGCGCCCCATCGCTGACCGCAATGAACTTGATCCAGTGGCAGCCGTCAGCCGAATTGAAAAATGACTCCACAACGTACCCGTCGGCGTCCCTTTGAATGGTGTCGAGGTTCACATCGGTCGTGATGTGACGAACGAACATCGGCTTGCCGGGGAAGGTCGCATCCATCTCTTTGCATGTGTCGCCGTTGAGCAGAACCATGAGCGGTTGCCCTTGGCCATCCTTCATCTCAGGATACCGGCACGCGCCAGGAACCATGTGCAAGCCGTAATAAACTTGCGGGGCCTGTTTCGCGTTCATGAACATTCTGCTTAGATCGGCTTCGTTCATTTCGTGTACCAATTGGTTGAGAGGTCATCAAAGAGGTCTACGGACTGCCCTTGCGAGGTCAGGGAGATAGATGCTCCAAATTCTACATTATCGCCACCCGTAGGCGCAATAGTAATCGTACCGGCGCAGATGCTCTTGATTGTGTAAGGCAGCTTGAGGACGGTAGTGGCCGCTGGCAGCGTAAGGGTGAAGGTTCCGCAGACAGTGACGATCCTGTCGCTCGCAGTGAGGGTGTAGTTCGCCACCTTGGCAACCACGCTCATATCGGGCAGCTGCGCGATGGTCGCACTACCCGTCAGATCGGTGAATGCAGGCTGCGCTCGCGTGAACGTGTTCGGAGCGGTGAAGCCCGTTACGAACTGGTTGGCCACTGCCGACGAGGTAGAAATTGCCGACTGCTTGGCAGCGAACGTGGTGTGATCTGCCCCAGACAGGAACCCATCAACAGCATTGGTTGATACTGGCATCGAGAACACGCCTGCAGTATCCACGATGGGTGCCGTAGCCGATACAGCGCCTTGTGCTCGCGCGTTCGTGAAATACAGGTTCGTCCCTTCAGCCAGATTGGTCGTGCTCTTCGCTGCAAATGCAGTGTCGAATCGAGCTTGAGTGTAATAAAGATTTGTGTTCTCAGGGACGGAGAGAGTATCAAGTGTCTGAAACGATTTGTCGCCGCGCCAGTATTGAGCCGTGGTCCCTGCAGCAATTGCCGGTTCCTTGTTGTTGAACGCGTTCCAATCGGTCGAGCTCAAAAATCCGCTAGCCCCAGTTGCAGCCTGAGTGATAGTGATGTTCGGAGTCGTGCCGCCACTCGAAATAAGCGGAGCACTAGCCGATACTGAAGCTACGGGTCCACTGACAGGCACGCGAGCAGACAGCTGATCGAGAGCGGACCATACCGTCGTCGGCGTAGGACTCCAATTCGCGGGAGTGCTTGCAGGGTAGTTGTAGCTCGTCTTCGCGTTAAAAGTGCTGGCTATCACATTTCCTGCAACCTGACCTTCAACGGGGCGAGTAAACACATCAAAGCCAGAAGCTCCTGGGGCCACACCGTAGTCAGCCGCATAGATGTATCCATTTGCGAGAGCTATCCCACCGAACACCGAAGTTCCTACGCCTGTTTTTACGGTGGAAACTTTGACCGGAGTTGCAATAGTGGTTATGTCGTAAAGGTCGATGTATCCACCATCGGTGGCATTTAAGCCGGAAGGAATATAAGCGTAGTTTCCGGATATCTGCGCAGTGAACCCGCTATTGAATGTTCCAGTTGGAGCCATTGAAGTAGTTAGCGTTGGCAGAGCAGGAGTAGTGATATCGAGTATCTGAATGAGTCCCAGATTTGTGTCGGTGACGAAAGCGTTCGTTCCAGACAAAGTAATTCCATTTGGCTTTGTGCCAGTGTTCGGGAACGTGAAAGTTTGAGTCAAACTGGGAGCAGTTGGTGTCGAGATATCCCAAGTCTTAAAAAAACGATTGGCGAATGGCGCTGACCCAGCAGTGTAAACCGTGGTGTAAAGAGTGGTGCCTGATATCGCGATGCCGAATGATTTTACAGCACCTTCTTGAAATCCTTGCACGGGAGCACTTGGAGTTCCGCCAAGACCGCCATTGCCGATATCGACTACGTTCAAGCCCTTGCTCTGCGTGGCTATGAATGCGTATCCGTTTGACACGACAACATTGTAAAGAGCACCAGGAGAGCCAGTAAGAGGAATGCTGCCTTGAACGACTGGTGCCGTTGGGTCGCTGATATTTACAACGTAAAGAGTTGAGCTTCCGCTGCTTGGAACGACGGCATATGGGACTCCACCAATTACCGTAGTGACGATTCGGTAGGAGCCTGACAAGTTGAGAGAGCCTTTTTTAATCGGCTTTGATGGATTTGAAATATTCCAAATCGTCAGAGTGGGTGAAGGATTTCCGCATGATACGACAGCGTAAGAAACTCCGTTTAGCGTTACCAGGGCCAAGTCTTCGTATTTTACCGAAGCTCCACCATCGGCAGTTTGATTGTAAAGAGTGAATGGGTCAGGCCGTGGCTTGCTTTGATCGACCAATGCAAAACCATTGCCGGTCAGAAACTTTCCGCCTTCAGTCGTATTGGCTATTGGTGCTGGCACTGCGCCTTGAGTTCCTGCTGCGACTACAGTGTCGGCCACCAGCGCGGGTAATTGCGCGGCTGCCGCGATACCGCTGATATTCGTAAAAGCAGGCTGCGCATATGTAAAGGTATTCGGTGCAGTGAACCCATTCGCGAACTGATTTGCAGGAGCTGCCGAAGTACTTAGAGCGGGTTGCACTGTCGCGTCGATATCCGCAGAAGTCACCGCGCTAGAAGAAAAAAGTCCCCCTGCACTCGAATGGACTACACCTAGAGCAAGTCCAGAAAATGTGGGAACACCTTCAGAAGAAAGAAAGAACCTGTCAGCAAGAGTGCCTGCCAAATTTGTGAGAGCTAAATGATAGTCGGAAGTGACCGTCAACGCGTTTACCGTATTGGCTTTAAAAGCAAAAGTTCCTGAGATTGGAGCACTTCCCGCAGTCGTGGCTCCGGCCTGGGCCGTCCACTTCGAGTAATCCTGCCCAGCAACGACGGCATTATTTACGGCCACCGTTCCTGATCGAGATGTGAGCGTAGAAACCCCTGCGACACTTGTGCCATTGAAATACGAATGAAGTTTTATCTGACCCCGATTAGCGGTTGAAGCGTCGGAGTATTGAATTCCTGAATTTGAACCACCAATAGTGGTGTTGTTCCCGATAAAAACCTGCCCAGATGTTGCATTTTGGGTAAGTATATTTGCTGTTGCATCCACGTTTGGCTGAAACTGTAGCGCGATGTTGGCAGTTTCGAGAGTCCTCAATGTGGTAGTTACCCCGGTAGATTCGGTGCTCAAATCCCATTTCCACAATTTGGTAGCATCGGATGGATCGGCTAGTGAAAATTTTCCTGTGTCTATCGCGCCATTCCAGGCTACCGTTCCTGCTGTATTTATAATAGGAGATGTAAAAGTGAGAGTGTTCTGTTTAGAAGCAAGCCCAGCATCCACATAAGTCTTCGCGGCTTTCTGTGAGGCATAGAGTGTATCAGAGTTTGCCGACAGAGTTCCGTCAGTTGACTTGTTCGCCACGTTCTCGGGAGTGAACCCCAAGGCATTTTGTTTACCATTGAATACCCCCCAGTCTCCGAGTGAAAGATATCCGTCGTCAGTGGCGTCGGCCACATGCATCGAGAAAACACCAGCCGTGTCAACGATGGGAGCAGTAGCGGAAACAGACGCTCGCGCTCTAGCCGTGGTGAAATATAAATTTGTGTTCTCGGGTACCGCAAGCGTGTCGAGCGTTTGAAATGATTTGTCGCCTCGATAGTATTGCAGATTGGTCCCAGCAACGACAGCAGGCTCGAAGCTCGCGGCACTCGCTACAGCTGCGGTGCCCAGTCCGAGGTTCGTTCGAGCAGTGGCCGCGCTCACGATATCGGAAAGGTTCGATGCAGCGTTCAGGGGAGTAAAGCCGAGAGAATTTTGCTTTGCATTGAGAGCGGCCTGAAGATCGACTTGATTGGATAGCGTGCCAACAAGAGTTCCCCAGTTGACTACCCCGCCACTCGTCGTAGGCACGCAGGCATTCGCCACAAGGTTGAATGCACACCCATGCGAGAAATTGATCGGATAAGTGGAAGGAGCCGCGAGCGCCCTATATGGTAGAGACACCACTGCGAACACGAGCAGAGCGATTAAATTTTTCATGAGTCCTCACTGGTAGTAAAAGCTGATAAGAAGCTCGCCGGTATTGGCGGTGGCCGTAATCCCTTGCACCGATATCACGCTGCCTGCAGAGCACTTCAGCGGCATCGTGCCACCACCCGGAGGATAGGCTGTGACAGTCACTCCGCAGATGATCTTCATATCCGTCCCGTTAGTGTCGAATATTTGAACACTGCCGGTCGGATATGGCAGCGTGAACATCGCGACGGGCGTAGCTACAGTGACAGGAGTGATCGTGTAGTCGTTGCGAATGAAGTCAGCAGTCTGCCCAATCGGTGAAGCGCACAAAGCCGGCAATGAGAACAGGAGCGCAAAAAGAATGGATAGTGTTTTCATTACCCTAGAATCTCACAATTGGTATTGCAACGCAACGGCAGTTATAGTCCTGCCCAGGATTCTTGTGGTTGCCTTGCTTGTCGGTCTGCGGCGGGGCATCCCACCGGAACACTTTGCCGTCGTGTATTTTGTGCCAGTGCCGAACCGGATGATTGGGAGCGCCTATCACGCACTTCCATTTGTATTCCTGCACGCCAGCCGATTGATATCTGATCTGCTTGAATTTTGTCATGAGCAGCGAAGTCTCTTGCCGGGCAAGAAATTTCGCTTTGTTCACGGACACATCATAGCTCTGGCGTATCATTGAGACGGCTGACTCGTACCTGTGCCCTTCCATCGCGTGCGCGAGCATGTTGGCGCGTAGTTCTTGAGTGGCTTTGATCGTCCACTCCTTGATTTCGAGCTGCACCGTCTTTTCGTATTCAGCGGCCATTCTCGCACTCTCAGCGCGGTCGAGCGAGGGTGCGATGGTGATATTTTTGATCGACGCCTGCACTTTGCGTTCCACGCGCCATATCGTGCTGTCGAACAAGTCCTCAAGTTTAACATCCCCGGCAATTTCTTCCGGTACGATGCTCGCGAGCTTCTGATCGACCAAACGCATCTTCTGCTCGAAACGGGCCTCACTCACTGCGATGGCCTGCCTGATATGAATAGGCAGACGCTCTTGCAGGATGGCGAAGCGTCCTTGCTTGCCATCCCACACAGCACCGATCTTGCGCAGCTCCACCGTGAGTACGCTGTTCAATCGCCCAGAGAACGTGCCGCGATAGAATGTAAGTCTTCCATCTTGAATGGCAGTAATCAAGTCCTCGGTCGAATTTTTCAGCACTGCAACGGGCTGGCCCAGCTCTCGAATTAACGGCGCGTAGATGCGTGCCTTCAGAACTCGAAGGATGCGCTTCTCAATCGCTTCGTAATCGTCAGGCGTTTCTCTTATGGGCCGCAGGAGGCGATACGACATTTGGCACCTGTATCTTGGGTTGTCTATCGAGCTGCTTCTTGGTATCCGCTGCCATTCGTTCGCGCTCCTTCTCTGCACGTTTCGCAGCTGGCGTCACAGCCTTACCCTTCGCAGCGTCTTCGAGCATTTTCTTCGTAGCAGCTTTCTCTGCAGCGATATCCTCTGCGCGAGTAGTCTTCGACTTGGGTTTCCATACAGGCTGTGCAGTCGGCTCTGCAGCTTGATTTTCGATACGGGCCTCTTCAGTCGCGGCCAGTGTCTCGCGTGCAGCTGCGATACGCTGATCTTTCGTCAGCTCCACCCTATCGACGAGTGGCTTCTCTTTGGCCGCGTGATACTGCTCCAGCTTATGATCGAGCGTGCGAATAGCGATGCCAAGGGCCTGCGCAGTCTTCGTCTTGTTGCCGCGATGAAATTTGAATGCATCGAGGATCGTTTGTTTTTCAACCTGCTCTAAAGTCATCCCTGTCTCGTACATTATTCTGCCTCCTTCGGCTTTTGTGCTTGATGTTTTGCGTTACCCGCTTTGGGTGGCGCCGATGAGCCGGGGGGCCCGTTTCCTTGTGGCGGCTCGGGTTCAAACTCCGTCTCAAGAGTTTCAACCGACGAGTCGAGCTGAATGGGTAGCAGGTTCTCCTTGTTGCAGGCGTCCTTGCATTCCTTGACGCTGACTAAACCCTTATCGCTCGCAGTCATAAGCCGAGCGAATTTTTGGCTCTTCACGTTCTCTTCCATTTCGGCAGAGAGGATACGCAGCGGCTTGAAGTCGCATTGCAGATCATCTGGGACCATCTGGAATAACTTCTGACACACGATCTTGCCGACGTTCAATATATCGTACTTGCACTTAGCCCGAACAGACGACGTAACCATCGCGTTGTAGTTTTCGATATCGTCTTCGCCACTAGAGAACCCAGTCGCAGCAATACCGAACAGCTTAGATAGAGGCATACGCATGTCACTGGCGACCTGCATACGAATGCCTTGCAGCGTTTCGCTGATCCCCTGAAAGGACAATTCTTTTTGTTCATACTCATCCTCTGAGTCGAGCACGATGGCATTCAGATAATTCTTGAGCTGGTTCATCATAGCTACCCGCTGGCGCACGCTCGCACCGCCGTCAGGCATCTGAAGAAGATTGGCCAGCCCCTTGAGCTTGTAGGTGTCGATCTTGAATTCGTCGAGCACTTCAAAGGTCAGGGCCGTGGACTTGAAGTATTGGTTGATCGAGCGCACGAGCGTTTCGAGTACGCTCATACCCCATCCACGCAGGCGAGGTCTGATGAGTGAAGGAGCCTTTACGCCTTTCATCGTAATCACTCGGGAAGCGTCGATGCGTCTTGAACGGTAGCTGTACTGAGTTACTTTCTCATTGAGAGAGCTATCGAAAGTGTCAGTGTCCTGTTTGTCGGAGAACAGCTCCCACATATCCACTGCACGGAACTCCAGAGGCGAGTCAACGCGAATGGCCTGAATGTTCAGCATCTCCAATGGGTCTTGATCGGTCATCACGATAATGCCAGCGCCACCGAATAGCCTGTTCCACTTAAGGGCCTGCGCGATGGATGAGTTGATAATATCCTCGCGCTCGAAATAAATCTGCAGCTCATTGATCTGATCGGCGCTCAATTGTTTCGATTTAAAGTCCACGCCCCCTCTGAGGCCGTCATCCACCGGAACATCGACAATCGTTTGCACGAGGCCGATTTCTGCGTACAGCTGGGTAATGAGCTGGCGCATGTTGCTGATTAGATACCAGCGCAGGGTGTTCCACATCGTATCGGCTTGCCCGATCTGCTGGCCTGCCTGATTGGGGCCGCTACCTGGAAAGTTCCCGATGACGGCTTGATTCAGCCCATTCTTCATCATGAACTCGTACTCGCGAAAGTGCTCTGCATTGTACAATATTTTTTCGATACTCATATGAGCCTCATTGTAAGCCGAACATTGAAGGGTTGCCACACAATTCATTGAACGCACCGGACAGAGCATCTACCTGATCGTCGTGCCCACACTCGTCTTCTCCGCTGAAGTTCTCAAGCTCCGAAAGGAATGCATCGTTCCAGGCCCCACGCACTAGCATCACGTTGCCAGCTTCGCACTGAGCCGACACAGGCAGGGCGCGAGTTACCTTGTCCTTCGATGGCTTGCGCACGCGCACATTGAACCCAGCCAATAGCCGAACGTAATTTTCCGCATCGGCTACACCGCTCGCACCTGGGTCTTCTTCTACGCAGATCGGCACGCCGTATCCATCTTGAGTAGCTGTGTTCTTCACGAGCCGCTCAATGGGCAGCGGTCTGTCACGTTTGCGCACAACATGCTCAACTAGAAATATTCCAGTGCCGAGCTTGCTCAACTTCAATCCAACCGTCCAGTCAGGGTCGTTGTTCTCTTCGCTAGGTATCGTCGCTGCACGATCCCAGTAACGTACTTGCGAGACAATGCCAGTGTTCGCAGCATCGACGATCTGAAACCAATCTTTCTGAAAGTACGCGCCAGCAGTGGGTCGAACATTCCAGTTACCACCGAGCAGACGCAGGCGCTCAACTCGCGACAACGCCATGAGCGACGACAGATACGATGGGTCTTTGGCCATGAGAATTTTGTTGTCGTAGATAACTGAAGCGATGAATGTGAACGACTTGGGTAGCTGATCCGATCCGTACTTCTCAACCAACTCTTCTCTGCTGTCTGCCCAGATCATTTCGTCCTCTTGACGAATGAACCAGCGAATCTTTCCGCTGCGCTCCTTGAGTGGGTAGCCGTCTTCACCAATGTACCAATCAATCCACTTGCGCACCCATGAGTCCACATCTGGATTGCATGTGCCGCGAATGTACCCAGGTACGCCAGAGGTCGAGCGATTGCGGCTCATCATGTAGACGACTTGCTTCTCAGTGAAGTGAGTTATCTCATCAAAGCCGATCATTGGAATTTGTGAACCCTGCCAATTGTAAATCGTGTTCTCGTTTTCGAGATGAGCGAACTTTACGCGCGAGCCGCTTGGAAACTCCCATTCGAGAATTGCTTCGCGTGGATGAGCGCCGAACTGTTTGTACATCGCATACGACTCATCCCATAGGCCCCCTTCGTTTCGCACTTGCACTGTGTTGCGACGAAAGATCACAGCACCGAAGCGTGGATTGTTGTAATGGCGTAGCGGTTCGAGTAGCAATGCAAATGATTTACCGCCGCCTGCAGCTCCCCCATAGAAAGCGATATCGGCAGTGGTAGCTAAGAATTCTGTCTGAGGCCCAGCTTGCGGCCCGAGATTAATTATCTTCATCGTTTGATGTTGGTGGGGCTTCTCGCCCGTTTGATGGCATTGTGAGAACGATCTGCACTTGAGCGCCGCCGTCCTTACCCGTCTGCTCGATTTTCTCAGTGCGCGAGTATCTTCCTGGATGCCTGCGCTCTAAGCGCCACGCGCTCGCACTCCAGTCGGGTGTAAGTCCTATCTTCTTGGGAATAGGATTACCATTACGCTTAAGAATAAGACTCCCACCAATATCATTTCCAAGTTTGTCATGAGTTCCTTTCGGATGGCGTTCGTAATCCCAGTCCTGCCCCATCGCGCATTTGTCGATGTTCATCATATCGCGCACAACAGCTTCTTCTTGCGCTCGCTCTACAGCATCCAAAAACTTTCCATAAATAGTCGTATTGGTTGCACCGCTCGAATCTCTGCCCTTCTTCGCCCACTGATAGAATACTGATTTCGATATTCCGTTCACGACGACAGCAGTTTCAATATAAGTACCCAGACGCAGGTTATTGCAAATGCGATCAATCAAATCTTGATTCAGCTTTACTCTCGCACCACCTGCATGTTTCTTTACTTTTTGAAACGCTGACATATGATGCATTGTACCCCGCAATTTCTGCCGGATCAAGGAGATCATCAAAATGCAACTAAAATCACTAAAGCCGAACAAAAGAAATCCACGCAAAATCAGCGATAAGGGCCTGGAAGCATTGCACAAATCGCTCGATAAGTTTGGCGATTTATCAGGCATCGTGCGCAACATTCGCACCGAAAATCTCATCTCTGGGCACCAACGCCAGAAGAGTTTACCGGCAGATGCGACCATTAAGATCGAGCGCAAGTATGATGTACCCACGAGATGCCACACGGTAGCCGAAGGTTTCGTGATGGTCGATGGCGAGCGTTTCACCTACCGGGAAGTGGACGCCGATGAGCAGTGGGAGACTGAGGCGCTGCTCGCCGCAAACAACCAAGGGGGCGAGAACGACGCCGACCTAATCAAGATCGTAATAGCCGATTTTCCGAATATGGACCCCGAGCTGGCAGGCATCTACATTCCAGCTCCAGTGGTGCCCGATCTTTCGCCTACGTTCTCTGGCTCTGACGAACAGCAGGATGCGGCATATGCACGCGACACCGAGCAAACTTCCGAGCAGATCGAGACGGGTAATGGCGTACCATCGGGCGGCAGCGCATTCGCTGAAACCGATGAGCAGAACAAGGAAGCGCCAAATCGCCGCATCGTAATCATTATCGACTGCCCTACCCAGGTCGTGAAGGAAGCTCTGCGCGACAAGATCAAGAGCGAGGTCGAGCAGCATGGGGCGAAGTTCTTCTAGCGAGTATGGATTGCTCATGTTCCCAAGGGACTTGAACCTTGCATGTGAGGCCGCTCACGTCGCCTCTGAGTTTTGACGTATCTCCCGTCAACGCTCATTTGCA
Organism: candidate division WWE3 bacterium; assembly: GCA_038231515.1. Lineage (GTDB taxonomy): Bacteria > Bdellovibrionota > UBA1018 > UBA1018 > UBA923 > JACQAX01. The sequence goes on along the minus strand of JBBRLF010000019.1, from coordinate 348 downwards.
AAATATTAAAAGGGTTTGGTCGCGCTTTGATAGCATCGAATATTTATTCTTTTCTTGCCCCGTGACCCCGGTTGAAACTAGATTAAAACCAATCGACTTAATAACTGATATCCATTTTTTTTTGGCTTCATTATTTTTTTCGCTCTGAATTGCAAGCGTCCCACCGGGTGTCAGATACTGGTAAACATTTTTAAAAACGGGCACTGTTCACTCGAAAGTAATCCCCTGGTAAAATGGCTGCGCAGGATGGACTCGAACCACCGACCGGGCGGTTAACAGCCGCCTGCTCTACCAACTGAGCTACTACGCAAATTTAGTACTGCACTCAGAGTATGGGCTGAGTGCAGT
>JBBRLF010000018.1:0-27514 GCA_038231515.1 candidate division WWE3 bacterium | reverse complement strand
GATCAAGCGGGTCTATGCCGAAGTCGATGCGGATATTGCCGGCCACTCCAAGTCGGTGTTGAAAGTGATTCAGGAGCTCAACCAGTCCGAATCCGGGGGCTCCAAAGCCAAATCCAAGGCAAAGCAAAAGACCGCGGCTCCGTCCCCAGCCGAGTCCTGACACATAGCGCGATCTTTGTGTCGGCGGCACATCTCAATAGACAGAAGCCTTTCTATTTCCTATAGTTCGAGCGGTACACAACCCTTTCGACGATTGGAGTTTAGGCATGGCGAAGAAGTATACCTATTTTTTCGGCAACGGATCTGCAGAAGGCGACGGCAAGCAGCGCGATCTTCTGGGCGGCAAAGGCGCGAATCTCCATGAGATGACGACGCTGGGCTTGCCGGTGCCGGCGGGGTTTACGATTTCAACTGATGTTTGCGTTCATTATTACGCCAACAAGCAGGCCTATCCGAGCGAGCTTAAAACGCAGGTGCTCGAAGCGCTCAAGAAGCTTGAAGAGGCGATGGGCCTCAAATTCGGCGACCCTGAACGCCCACTTCTGGTCTCGGTGCGCTCGGGCGCGCGCGCCAGCATGCCCGGCATGATGGATACGATTTTAAACCTGGGCTTAAACGACCGCGTGGTCGAAGGCATGGTTACCCATTCCAAAGACGAGCGCTTCGTCTATGACAGTTATCGGCGCTTTATCACGATGTACTCAGACGTCGTGCTCAACGTGCACGCACAGGTATTTGAAGAGGCGCTGGAGCGCAAAAAAGAACTCAAAGGTATTCACGAAGACACTCAGCTTGCCGCCGCCGACTGGAAGGCGCTCGTGAAGGAATACAAAGGCATCGTGCAGGAGCAGACGGGCAAAGCCTTTCCCGAGGAGCCGATCGATCAGCTTTGGGGCGCAATTGGCGCGGTCTTCGACTCTTGGATGAGCCCGCGCGCGATTACCTATCGTAAGCTTAACGACATTCCCGAAAGCTGGGGAACGGCCGTAAGCGTGCAGTCGATGGTGTTCGGCAATATGGGCGACGACTGCGCCACGGGCGTGGCGTTTACGCGCGATCCAAGCACGGGCGAGAAAAAGTTTTTCGGCGAATTCCTGGTCAATGCCCAAGGCGAAGACGTCGTGGCGGGTATTCGCACACCGCAGCCGATCAACGAAGCGTCAAAAAATGACATGAACAAGACCCTGCCGACGCTCGAGGCACTGATGCCAAAAGCTTTTGCTGATCTGGTCGCAGTTTATAACCGCCTTGAGCAGCACTATCGCGACATGCAGGACATTGAGTTCACCATTCAAAAAGGCAAGCTCTACATGCTGCAGACGCGCTCGGGCAAGCGCACGGCCGCGGCCTCGGTGCGCATCGCTGTCGAGATGGTCAACGAAGGCCTCATCGATCGCAAGGAAGCCGTGCTGCGCGTGAAACCCGAACAGCTCGATCAGCTGCTGCATCCGATGCTCGACCCCAAAGCAAAAAAAGATCTGCTGGCCAAGGGCCTGCCGGCCAGCCCGGGTGCGGCCACCGGACAGATCGTGTTCAGTCCCGATCTGGCTGAAAAATGGGTTAACGAGATGGGCCGCAAAGTTATCCTCGTACGCACTGAAACGTCGCCTGAAGACATTCACGGCATGAGTGTCGCCGAGGGTATTCTTACCGCTCGTGGCGGCATGACCTCGCACGCGGCCGTGGTGGCTCGCGGCATGGGCAAGTGCTGTGTTGCCGGCTGTAGTGCGCTCAAGATTTCGTACGAACGCAAAGAGATGACGCTGGGTTCGCGCATCCTCAAAGAAGGCGACTTCATCACGCTCGAAGGCACCAGCGGTGAGATCATCGCCGGGCGGGTCGACACCATTCCACCAACACTCAATAAGTATTTCGCCGAGGTCATGACCTGGGTGGATGAGTTCCGCAAGCTCAGCGTGCGCGCCAACGCCGATACTCCAGTTGACGCCAAAGTTGCCCGCAGCTTCGGCGCCGAGGGCATCGGCCTGTGCCGTACCGAGCACATGTTCTTCGAAGCCGAGCGCATCGAAGCGGTTCGCGAGATGATTCTGGCCGACTCCAAAGAAGGTCGTGAACGCGCGCTGGCCAAAATTCTGCCCATGCAGAAGGGCGACTTTCTCGGAATTTTCCGCGAGATGAAGGGTCTTCCGGTAACCATTCGCCTGCTCGATCCGCCACTGCACGAATTTTTGCCGCATGCGGATGAGGACATCAAAGCTCTGGCGACCAAGATTGGCGTCACGTTTGAAAAGCTCAAACGCAAGGTCGACAGTCTGCATGAGTTCAATCCCATGCTGGGCCATCGCGGCTGCCGGCTGGGCATCAGCTTTCCCGAGATTTACATCACTCAGGTTCGCGCGATCATGGAAGCGGCCTGCGAGCTGGTGAAAAACGAAAAGCACACGATCGTGCCCGAAATCATGATCCCGCTCGTCGGCGACTGGCGCGAGCTCAAGATCATTCGCGAATATACGGAAAAGGAATGCAAGGCCGTGATGACCCGTTATGGCGTCACGCTCGAGTACAAGGTCGGCACCATGATCGAGCTGCCGCGCGCAGCGCTGACGGCCGACGAAATCGCCGAACACGCCGATTTTTTCAGCTACGGCACCAACGACCTGACTCAGACCACCTACGGGCTGTCGCGCGACGATAGCGGCATGTTCCTGCGCGACTACCTGGATGCGAAGATCTATGAGAAGGACCCCTTCGTATCCCTGGACCAGGTTGGCGTGGGCAAGCTTATCAAGATGTCACTTGAGCTGGGGCGTGGAACGCGTCCTGGCCTTAAAGTGGGCATCTGTGGCGAGCACGGCGGCGATCCGGCGTCAGTCGAGTTCTGTTCACGGATTGGCCTCGATTACGTGAGCTGCTCACCGTACCGCGTGCCGATTGCCCGCCTGGCGGCAGCACATGCCGCTATTTTGAGCGCGAAGAAGTAAAGTCTCGCGATGCAACTCAAGAAGCTTAAGGGCTGGGCTCCATTAACGTGGCCGACGTGGCAGAAGCTTGTTTTTTTTGGCGTGCTGCTTTGGTTTTGGCTCGCGGGCGCGATTTTTTCTTATCGCATCGGCAATACCTCGTATTTTCATACCGACTCCAGCACCGAGGGCATGACCATCTTCGCGGGTACGCATTACCTCGAGCACGGCTTCTTCGAGAACTATCTGCTGCCGACCTATCCGCCTTTCGGTCATGACCCAAGCGGCAAGCCGCGCACCGAACCCTTCGTCTACAATCATTATCTTGCTGGTCCCGACATCATTATGGCGCTGGTGCTGAAAGTTTTCGGGCGGGATAATATGTGGATGGACCGCCTGGTGCCGCACACACTTACCGTGGTGGCAATGGCCGTGCTATGTGCTGAGTTTGCCGTATTTTCGGGTGCGAGTCTCATGGGACTGATTCTGCTCGGCCTGCTGCTGATTCCACGCTCGCTGGTGGCCTGGTCAATTTGCATGTACGGGCACAGCTACGTGATGGCGTTTTATCTGCTGCTCATTGCGGGTATTCTGGGACTCGTAAATCGGTCCAAGGCTCCGGCCCGCAAGGCCGCGCGTAACGCCTGGGTGCTGGGCATTTTTGTGGGCTTCATGCAGATGGCCTTTGACCTCGACTGGGAACCGCTGACGTTTGTTTCGGCGGCCAGCACGATTGTGCTGTTGCCTCAGCTGCAGTGGAAGCAGGGGCGCCGGGTGCTGCTCGGGCTGGTCGTGGGTGGCACGGTTGCGCTTTGCTATCAGCTTTTTATCAGCTCGCTCTATTACGGTTCTTTCATGTGGGTCGTCGAAAATATGCGCGACTGGATTTTCTTTCGCGCCGGCGCAGTGCATATCGAAGGCCAGACGATGGGCGATCTGAGGCTTTCCCGAATCCTTCAGGAATATAACCGCCAATGCTATGGCGCCACCGGCCTCACAGCTTTCAATCTGATGGCGCTCAGTGCCGCATTTCTGGTGATGGGGCTGCTTGGTCGCGTAAAAACCGTGGCTACGTTTGGCCGCGGTCTGTGGTCGGTGCTGCTGGCCTATCTGGCGGCTGCAATCTGGAATATCTTCATGCGGCAGCACTCCGTGGCGCATATTCACTATCTGCCGCGGCACTATATTGTGCTTTATATCAACTTCATGCTCGTCGCGTTGCCCGTGGCGCAGGCGCTTGTGGAACGATCGCGCAAACTTAAACCGGCCATGGCTGATCTATGACCCTGATCGGCGCCTGGATGATCGCCTTACCGCTCGTGATGTTGGTGAGCGCGGCGATATTCGGCTACGGTCTGATCGCAGCGACCTATTCGCGGCACTCCAAAACTTCGCTGGTGCTGGGTTTGGGTTTTTACGCAGGCACAATTCTACTGACCGGCGTCTGGGGTGGTTATACCGGGCAGGTGCAGACCTTGCTGCTGGCGTTTGGGCTGGCGGCGCTCTGGACCTATCGCCGTCAGACGCGCCGGCTGCTGCCTTTGGAGCTACCCCGGGGTCGCGACCGCTGGTGGCTGGTGCTGCCCGCCGTATATTTTCTCACTAGGCTGTTCACATGTGGATTACCGCAGCAGCACAGCGATCCACTTTACTATCACCTTTCGGCGCCCCAGCTGTGGGTCGAGCTGGGCCAGATTCGACTGACGGCCGATCACCCCAGTTTTTCGCAGGCGGCACTTTGGGAAACGTTCTATGGGCTGCCCCAAATTTGGTTTGGCACCAAGGGTGCGCCCACGCACGTCATCGTGCAGCTCTTTGGGCAGTGGATGCATTGTCTTTGGGGGCAGGGGGGCTGTCTGTTATTGGCCGCCGCTCTACTGACGACGTTGGCGTCGCCCCTGGAAAAGCGTCCGGGTCTTGCGGTTTTCATCGCCTGGCTGTGCACGACGCAGCCGGTTTTTGAATGGCTGGGCTGCCTGGCAAAAAACGATTATATCATCTGCTTGTTCGTGCTGGCCGCGGTTATCGAGGTACTCGACCGTCGCTGGCTGCTGACGGGTTTTCTGATGGGCTTTGCCTATTCCACCAAGGTGCTCGCGGCGTGGGCCGCTCTCTCGATTCTGGTTTTCATCCCTTGGCGCAAATGGGCGATTTATTTTGCCGGTGCTGCGTTTGCCGCGCTGCCGTTTCTGTTTCGCAACTACTGGTGGACGCACAATCCGCTTTTTCCCAACCTCGATCAGGTTGTGGGGCCTCACTGGATCTCTTCGTGGTGGGTGAATCACAATCTTTCATTTGGCGGCGGCCCCAAGTTTGACCCGGCGATGTTTGGCTGGCTGAGTGGGCAGATGTTTCAAAAGATTATGCCGAAGATCATTTTGGCGGCGGGCTTTTTGGCGCTGACCATCGAGCTTGTGAAGCGGCGTAAGGCAGCCAGGCTAGGCCGCCGGCGCTGGGTGATCTTTCTGGGCATTCAAACCGTGCTGATTTTTCTGATGCTGCGGCCAGGTGCCGACGGTCGCTATGGCAACTTTACGGCCATGGGCGCCCTGATCTTTGCCGCTGCCTGCATCGTGCGCGAAGCTGCCCGCTGGAAACCGCTTTGGCGTTATGGGGCGCCGGGGTTGCTGGCGCTGGGTTTGCTCATCAACTCTCCCCTCGACGAGCTCATCAAGATTCCAAGAAATTACTGGTTTCAGCCCGCGGTTCATTACGTCGAGCAGTTTCACCCGGTCTACGATATGCAGGCCTGGGTGCAAGCCAATGTGGCTTCCGATGACAAGATTGTTTTTACGGCCGAAAAGCAGCAGTTCTATCTCGACCGGCCGTTTGAAACGGTGGTCGAGATGAAAAAATGGGAAGACGTGCTCACGCCCATTCACTCGGCAACGCAGCTGTTCAGCGTGTTGCGCAGCCTGGGTTACCGGTACGTACACTTTTCGCCGCAGGCCGGCGGTTATCCGATTGCCATACGGCCTTACTGGCCCGAGATCGTGGCGTTGAGCAACCGGGCTGCGTTCAAGTCGCCGACGTCGTTGATTTTTGATTTGCGACGGGCTGATCTGAAGCCACTTTAGGCCGCTTGAGCAGCGAACGAATCAGCGGCACGGTGCCCGTGCGCATGGCCAACATATAGCTGATGTTATCGATGCCGACTTTCCAGGGCATCAGCTTGGTCTCGCCCAGCCGTTCGCGATAAGGAATCTTGTATTCTCCGAACTTCGCGCCCAGCCGCGTGTACGCCTGAAGCTTGATCTCTTCTGAAAAATTCCAGCTGTCCGAATGCAGCTCGAGTTTGGCTAAACAGCGGCGTCGAAACACCCACATGCCCGAAAGAATATCGGCAAACCGATGGACCCAAAGCAGGCTGGCAGCCTGAGTCATCATATAGTTGCCCAGAAAATTGACGGGCTCCATGCTCTTGCGGTCTTGCAGCGGCAGGCGGGCGCAGGATACAAATTCCAGGTCGCGATCAATCAGATAATTCGCGATCTCTTCGAGCAGTTCAATCGGGTAGGTGCCATCGCCATCCGCGGTCGCAATCAGGTCGCCCGTGCAGCTTTCAAAACCGGTCTTGAACGCGCGGCCATAACCACGGCGTTTTTCGAGTATAACTTTCGCGCCACACTCGGCTGCGATTTCACGCGTGCGGTCTTTGCTGTTGCCATCAACCACAACCACTTCATCGACGAACTTCGGAATCAGGTCCATCGTCTTGCGAATGCCTTTGGCTTCATTGAGCGTGGGTACGACTACGCTGATTTTCAGACCATTCAACATTTAATGACCTTCCTCTAGATACTTCTCAAACCGCTTATAGCGCTCTGGCGTGCCAATGTCATAGCATGTTCCGGGTACAAGCGAGTAGCCAACCTGTTTGCATTGCATGGCCGGCGCCAGCAGCTGATGAGTGGAACAAGGTAATCTACCCTCATAGCGATCAACAGCCTTGCGCGTCATATACAACGCCCCGGCATCAAAGTATTGCCCGTTTGTGCTTTCGGCAACGATAAAGCTACCTTCGACGACCAGATTAGGGGTCGCGTCAAAAAGCTGGTTGCGGTCAAGAACCGTATAAAGCGCTTCAAGCTGGGGCGCTACACTCGGAAGGGGCTGCGGCAGCAGTGTGTCGCCGTTGATGACCCAGGCCTCGGTTAGCCCTCGCTTCAAAAAAATGGCGCGTACCGCACCGCCTGTTCCCAGCGGAGTCGTCTCCCGCTCGAAGGTAAATTCTGCTCCCGGAAACAAGCGCGACCACTCATAACTTTCGATCATCTCGGCCATGTGGCAGGTGGAGAGAATGAACTGACGAAAACCCAGGTCGATATAGTGCTGCACCAGCCAATGCAGAAAGGGCTTACCCTTGACCAGCACCATGGGCTTGGGCCGATTGGGCTCGAAAGACTGCAGCCTTGTGCCCTTGCCGCCGGCCAGCAAAACGAGCGTCACGTTAGGCAGACCACTCATGAAAATCCCGTATGGCATTGAAAACCGCCGTCTTGGAGTCTTTCACCGGTGCCCAGCCAAGGCCGTGCATGCGGGTCACGTCAAGACGGGTTTTGGCAACGTCGCCAACCCAGCCCACGGACGAGGTTCCGTAGACGATCGGGGTCTTGCCAGCAGAAACCACTCGCACCGTCTCTTCAGCAATTTCACGCACCGAGGTTGCGCCCTCGGTGGAAAGGTTGAAAACCTGAAAGCGCTCAGCGTGCGACTGGCCGGCCGGGCTCTTCAGATAGCCATGAAGAATTCCGCCCACGCAGTCTTCCACGTCGATGTAAGTTTTGTTTTGCATTCCATTGCCCAGTACGACGAGCTCGGAGCTCTGCTTGCGCAGGCGTTGCACGAAATCATAAACAACCCCGTGAGTGAGCCGGCGTCCCACTACGTTGCCGAAGCGAAAAACCCAGGCGTTGAGGCCATAGTTTTCGACAAAGGCGCTGATGAAGGCTTCGCTGGCCAGCTTTCCGGCCCCGTAAATCGAAACCGGGTGCAGGTTGGCGGCGGCCTCGGGCGTCGGAAAAGGCGGGTTGGCGCCATAAACGGCTGAGGTCGAGGCGAAGATGAAGTTCGGGATTTTGAGCTCTTTGGCCGCGCACAATGTTTCAAACGTGGTTGCAAAGGTGCGCTGGTGATCCATCTCGGGTTGGCGGTGGCCAAGCGAAATATCCGAGTTCGCAGCCAGGTGCACCAGCAGATCAAACGTGCGGCCTTCAAGTTTGAGGTGCCAGCCGCGCTGGCTTACGTCCCACTGCTGAAACTCAAAAGCCGCGTTGGTTTTGAAGTCCTCCAGATGCCTGAGCGTGCCCAGAGTAAGATTGTCGACGCAGAGTACGTCTGAGCCAGAGTCGAGCAGGCGCTTGATGAGCGCGCTGCCCACTAGGCCTGCGCCGCCCGTAACCAGTACTTTCATTTTTCGGAATCCCGTTGCTTGGCCAGAAACTGCGCCAGCGTGTGCATCAGCATCTGGTGAACATCTTCGGCAATGCCGTAGTTGTGGGCCGGTACATATAGCGGTACGTCGGCGGTTGCGGCCAGCTTGCCGCCGCTGAAGCCGCAAAGTCCGATGACCTTCATTTTTTTGGCGTGCGCCGCTTCGACCGCTTTGACGATGTTTGGGCTATTCCCCGACGAGGAAATTAAAATGAGCACGTCGCCGGCCTCGCCCAGCATCTCGAGCTGGCGTGAAAGGCTGGTTTCGTAACCAAAATCGTTGGCCAGCGCCGTAAGCAGTGCCGGCGCCGAAGTGAGCGAATGCACTTTGAGCGCGGGTTTGCCGTGCACATGCGTGCCCTTCATCATATCGCAGCACAGATGATCGGCAATCGAGCACGACCCGCCGTTACCCGCCACATAGACGCGATGGTTGCGTTTCAAAGCCTGCGCCAGCAGATCAAAGGCATCCTGAATGCTTTCCTTCGAAACCTTGGAGGCCGCCTTGGCCAGGTCGCGCGCATAGGCTGTGAAATATTCACCTGGGGTGTCAGCGTCAGGCAGGTCGTTTTCAAATCGCGGGTCTTTAGCCATTTGCGCCATAATATAGGAGCGTGGATCCTAAATCGTCCACCTGAAAGTGGACCTCGGCGTAGTTTTCAAGCGCGCGCCGTACGTGGGGTTTGCGGTCTTTTGGGCAATAAAACAGCAGAAAACCGGTTCCGCCGGCACCCAGCAGCTTGCCGCCCAGCGCACCTGCGTCGAGTGCCTTCTGCAGCGCCAGCTCGACTTCGGGGTTCGTGATGCCGTCGGCCAGGCTGCGCTTGAGCTGCCAGCCTTCATTTAGCAGCGCACCCAATTCATCCAATGACGACTTGCCCGCAAGAATCTCGGCCGCGCGCAGGGCCTGCGCTCGCATCTTGTCCAGATGGGCGCGGTTGGCGTCGACGTTCGAGGTCTGTCCCCGAAGAATTTCAGAGGCATTCCGATTTCCGCCCAGATAAAACATCAGCAGACTGCTCTGGAGCTTTTTCCGAGCTGTGTCCGACATGGGCAAGGGCTCGACGCTGACCTGCTCGTTTTTCTGAAAACGAAAAAGGTTAATTCCGCCAAAAGCCGCGGCAAACTGGTCCTGCTTGCCGATAGGTTCCTTGAGCAGATCGACCTCGAGGCGGCTGGCCTCGCGGGCGAGCTGTTCCTTGCTGACCAGCTCGTTTTTGAAGGCGTGCAGGGCATGCAGCAAGCTCACCGTGAAACAGGAACTCGAGCCCATGCCCGTGCCCGCAGGAATATCGGCCATGACATTGATGTCGATGCCGCCGGTCAGCTTCATGGAAGCCAGTGCCTCGCGCACAATCGGATGCTTGATCGAAGCCGCGTCCTGCACCAGCTCGGTCTGCGAGTAGGCCACTCGAAACCGATGAGGAAAATAAGTGGCTAGATCGTTGACCGTCACATAAACGTACTTGTTGATCGCCATGCTGCAAACCGCGCCGAAGTCATTGCGGTAATAGTCCCGCATATCGGTTCCGCCGCCGGCAAAGCTAATTCGTAGTGGAGACCGCACGATGATCATTGTGCCATCACATTAATATCGATTATAACTAGATGCAAACTTATGCGGCTGTCCATTCCCAGGAAATCATTAAAGGCGTTATTCACCAAATTCGTAAAGATCGACCCGGTCTATTCGTCGGGCGTAACCGTGGCGCTTGTCCTGTTCTGCTTTTTGCTTTTCACCCTGCCTCTGGCTTTTGAGCGGGTTGCCGGCGGGCGCAGCGCCGAGCGGCAGGGTTACACGGCCGGCATCATTCGAATCTACTGTCAGGAGCCCGCACACTCCGTGCTCAAGGGTCCACAGATTCATTTCGGACGCAATCCCTTCAATCTCGAACTGACCGTTTTTGAGTGGGCCCAGGGTATTACCGCACGCGTTATCGGTGGTGAGGGCTGCGACACGACCGTCGAGATTCTAGGAAAAATCTTCAGCATTATTTGCTCGGCAATCGGAATACTGGGTGTGGCCTTGCTCGCAACTCATCTCTGGGGGCCTGTTGCCGGCTGCATTGCCGCGATACTGCTGGGCACCGACGAGCTCTGGCTGCGGTATGCGACCTACACGATGATCGAGAACCGCGTGCTGACGTTCGGGGTTTTCGCCATCCTTTTCTCGCTCCGACGGCGACCGGTGGCGGCGGGGCTGTGTTGGGCTCTGACCTTTTTGCAAAAGCCGCAAATTTTCGTCTTCTGCACGGCCTTCTGGCTGGCGACGGAGTTCGCTCTGGCGCGGTCATTCAAGCTTCTGGTGGCCAGCAAGCGGTTTCGCAAAGTTTGCGTCGCCTTTGCCGGGGCCTCACTGACGGGCTTTGCCTGGTTTGGCTGGAGTAACCACGTTGGAATTGCATCTGACCTGCCTTGGATCATTCATACCGGGCCGCGCATCAAAAACTGGTATTTTGGCAACTGGCAAGAGCGCGTCAGCCTGGGCTACGTCAAGCAGCTGCTGCTTGCCTGGTTCAAGGAGTCGGGCGTCAATGCAGGCTTGCCGCTAATTGCGGCGCTTTGGTTTACCGGCGCCGATGCCGCTGATCTCAAGCTGCTGCTCAAACGTGCGTTGCCCCTGCTTGCCGCACTTTTTGTCTACACGTTCACGTTTTACCCGGTGTTCATCGTGCACGAATATTACGCCCTGCCACTCAACGTGGGGCGTGCCCTTACGACCGCCGCAGTATTGGGCTTGGCCGTCGAAGCGCTGCCCAAGCTCAATCGCCGGCTTAGCCGCCTTACGATTTTAACTCTGGTGTGTGTCGTGGCGGTGGTTGGCCGCTATGCCATTATTGGACTGCACGACTATTCGAAGTTTGCGCTCAATATCAATAACCCCGAGGTGTCGTTTTACCATCCGGACTGGAATCACCAAGTATTTCCCAAGAAGCATGGTTTCTCAGTCGTCGTGGTGCCCGGCAGTGGACGCGATCTGCTGTTTCTCTATCTGAACGGTCAGCGCGGCTTTGTCTGGTGTCTGGATAATCCAGAGAACGCTCCACGCGCCTTTTGGAAGGCTCAGGGAGTCGAATCGGTGGGCTGGTGGGACGGCATCGATCTCAAGACCCGTCTGCCAATCTGGAACGTTCGGTCTATTGACGAAGAGCTGGCCTATGCGCGAGCGCATTCCTGGTCTTCGGATATTCACGATGTCTGGGCTGGGAAATCGATGGCGGAGTGGGCGGCGCTGGCCAGCGCGACGGGCCGGGACCCGTGTTTGAATGCGAAGGACTACGATCCGCGTAAATGGTAGTGGGGAACGAGAGCGGAGCCAGAGCCTCAGTTCATTGTTGGAGAGTGAAGAGGAGTTTGAAGAGTAACAGGGCCTTAGCTGGTTTCGTGAGATCCTCTCTCCAATCTCAACTCCGCTCTCAAAACTCATTGACACTCCGGGCTATTGCCGCACGCCACCAACCATTAAGTAATTATAGGCGGGTACTTGCATTCGGGTTTCAGAATGCATAGATTTTCACGACAATGAGAGTAAAACGACTAGAGATTCAGGGCTTCAAATCATTCAAAGACAAGACCGTCATTCATTTCGACGACGGCGTCACAGGTATTGTCGGACCAAACGGCTGTGGCAAATCGAATATCGTCGATTCGTTTTTCTGGGTCATGGGCGAACAGTCCAATAAGCACATGCGTGCCGATGGCTCGCAGGACCTGATCTTCAACGGCAGCGAAAAATACGCGCCACTCGGCATGGCCGAAGTAACCATGGTGCTTTCGACGGGCGCCACCGGCGCCACGTTGCCAGAAGGCACGACGTTGCGCGACCTTCCGCCACACATGCGCTTCGAAGAAATTTCGATCACGCGTCAGGTGTATCGCGACGGCGAGAGCGGTTATATGATCAACGGCCAGACCTGCCGTCTGAAAGACATTCATGAGCTGTTTATGGATACGGGCGCCGGCCCTAAAGCCTACTCGATCATCGAACAGGGCCAGATTTCGAAAATCGTAGCCTCGAAGCCCGAAGATCGCCGCGTGCTGGTTGAAGAAGCCGCCGGTATCGTCAAGTTCAAGGCTCGCAAAAAGGAATCGCTGCGCAAGATCGAAGCCACGCGCCAGAATCTTCTGCGCATCAACGACATCGTGTCTGAAATCGAACGTCAGCTGGGCTTTCTTGAGCGTCAGGCCACCAAGGCTCGCCAGTACAAGAAGTATAAAGAAGAGCTGCAGGGCAAAGAGATGCTCGTCAGCCGTAAGAAGCTGCACAATCTCAAGACCCGCACAGGTGAAGTGGTATTGCGCCTGCGCGAGCTCGAAGTGGGCGAAGTCGAAAACCGCAATGCGTTGCAAACCGCCGAGCTGCGCATTGAAAATTTGAAAATCCAGATCGCTGAAGCCATGCGCCTGGCCGACGACTCACAGCTTTCATTGCAGACGCTGCAGCGCGAGATTTCGCAAGATGACACCAAGGCTCAGCTGCATCGCCGCAACATTCAAGAGCTCGTCAATTCCAATACGACGCTTGAAGAAGAGAACGAAGATCTGGCCTCGAACATCACCCGGCTTGCCGAAGAGCAGGCCAAGCTCGAAGACGAAGCCAAACAGCTCGCTGAGATGTTCGCCAACGCGGATTCCGTTCTAAAAGAACATCAAACCCGGCTTGACGCGGCTAAAGCCACGTCCGACGAAATGGGGCGCGCGCTGGAGCAGGACAAGCGCGAGCTCATGTCCAGCTTGAATCGCCAGACTGAAATCTCCAACCAGGTGCATGGTCTTGAGGCCCGTGTCGACAGTCTTTCGGTGCAGGTCAACGGCCTTGCCACCAAGATCGCTGACCGCGAGCTGGACTGCGAAATTCTCACCGACAAGTCAACCACGGCCCGTGCCGCCTATGAGCTGCATTCGGGTGAGGCGACGATTTCGCGCGACCGCAGTGAAATTCTCAAAGTCGAAACCCAGACTCTCGATGTCGAGCTCAAGCAGCTGCGCATCGACAGCTCGGCAGCCCGCGAAGATCGCGCCAAGACCGACTCCAAGGTCAAGGCCTTGCAGCAGCTGGTCGACAACCACGAAGGTTTTCGCGCCGACGTGCGCGCCATTCTGAAAGACTCCACGCTTTCGAGCTCGCTGCGCGGCGCTTTTGCCGACAAGCTCGAAGCGCATCCTGGCTATGAGTTTGCTCTTGAAGGCGTGTTGCGCGAATTTCTCGACAATCTTTTCGTCGACAACTCCACCAGCGCCAAAGCTTTGATCGATGCCTTAAAAGAAGGCAATATCGGCCGCGCCACGTTTTGGTCCATGGATCTGCTTGATGCCCGGGCTGCCGCACAGGCTGCAGCGGGCGTAAGCCCCCAGCTGGCTGCGATCAGCACTTTGGTGCCCGGCGCTCGTCCGCTGCGCGATGTGATTCGACTGACTCACGAAAAGGCCGATGCCGTGCTTGGCCTTTTCGATCACCACTACGTGGTCGACTCGCTCGATGAAGCTCTTGATGGTTTCACGAAAACCGCCGATATCGGTATCAGCTTTGTCACCCGCCAGGGGGACATGGTCGATCGTTACGGCCGCGTTTCCGGTGGCAGCACCAAGTCTCTCGAAGGCGGTATTCTTGCCCGCAAGGCCGAGTTGCTGAAGCTCACCGAACATCTCGCAATCGTCTCGGTTCGCAGCGAAGAGCTGGGTGCCCGGCTGGTGGAAGTTGAAGCCACCTTGCAGACCAAGCGTACCGAACTTGAGCAGGTCACGGCCCGTCTGCGCGACCTCGATCTGCAGGCCAAGTCGGCTGAGCGCGATCTGGTTTCGGCTGAGCATCAGCTTTCCACGGCCCGCGCCCAGCTTGAATCTCAGCGCACTGAGCGCGAAACTCTGGATACCGAACGCAAGGATCTCTGGGGCAAGCTTGACGCGATTCGCGTGGAGCTGACCGGCATCGAAACCGGCACCCGCGAGCGTGAGCAGTTCATCGAAGAAAAGTCACGCGGTCACAACGAAGCCGTGTTGAACGCCAGCGAGCTGCAAGGCACCATGATTCAGCTCAAAGTGGATTTTGCTGCGGCCAACGAAAAATTTCGTCACGCCAAGCAGAATCTTCAGCGCATTGAAGGCGAGCTTATCGAAGATCGGGCACGCAAAGAAGAAGTCGAAAGTCTGGTCAATCACAAGCTCGACGAAAAAGACATGGTCGCTCAAGAGCTGATCGTGCTCGAAGAGAACCTGCGTGAGATGACCGAACGGGCGCAAGACCTCGAGGCCACGACTCGCGAGCACAAAAATCAGCTCGAAATCGTTAATGCACAGCTTACCGAATCATTTGACCAGCAGCGCTCGTCGATGAAGGCCGTCGAAGAAGGCTCGTCTGAGCTCAATCGCCTGCGCGTTGAAAATGAACGGGGCACCCTTGAATATTCGATGCTCTATCAGAGCCTGTTTGAGAAATATGGCATCGAGGAGTCGGCGATTGCGCCTCAAAATGAAGAAGATCAGCGAGCCTTCGACGAGCTGACGCCAGAGGCTGAATCTGCTCTTCAGGGTCAGGTCGATAGCCTGCGCGAGCGCATTCGCAAGCTGGGTGAGGTCAATCTGATGGCCGTGGAAGAGTATGACGAGCAGAAGAAACGCCACGACTTCCTGATCACGCAGCGTGAAGACTTGAATAAGTCGATTCTGGATCTCGAGCGCGCCATCGAACGCATCAACAAGACGTCCGAAGAGCGCTTCAAGATCGCCTTTGAAGAGATCAATACGCGCTTTCAGCGTATCTTTCCGATCGTCTTTGGCGGCGGCTGGGGCAAGCTGACGCTGACAAACCCAGAGGATATGAATGAAACCGGCGTCGACATCATCGCCGAGCCACCGGGCAAAAAGGTTGGCTCCATTCAGCTGATGTCCGGCGGCGAAAAGGCTCTGACTGCCGTGGCCCTGATCTTCTCGATCTTTCTGATCAAGCCAAGTCCGTTCTGCGTGCTCGACGAAGTCGATGCGCCGCTTGACGATCATAACGTCGGTAAGTTCAACGCGCTGCTTAAAGAGATGGCCGTACGCAGTCAGTTCATCATCATTACGCACAACAAACGCACGATGGAGCTCAACGACAAGCTTTATGGCGTGACGATGGAAGAGCCGGGCGTATCTAAAATGGTATCGATTCAGATTCAGTAAAAGGCTCGGTCAGATCCCGACAAAGAATCCGAGCGAATAAGTATTACCCGTAACGGACTGCTCCTGCGCTGGACCAACGGGGGCCGACGTATAGGCCGCAGCCGCGTGATCGGTATTGGATTCAATGCTGGAGCTCATCCGCACGTTGCCATAACTCTCTCTCGTAAACATGAACCGCAGGCCCACCTGCGCAGTCTTCACGTCGCGGGGGGTGAGGTAAATCTTCATCCCCGTTCCGAACGAATGTCCATGGTAGCTAAGGTCAGTCGAGACCGTGCTGGCACCCAGACGTGACTTCGTCGTCTGCGCGAGCTGGGCAAATGGGGAATATTGCACAAAGGGCTCGAGAATCCCTCGGACGAGGTAGCCCACCTGCAGGCCAAAAGAATGATAGGAAAACGCGGCGTCATTGGCAGAGTCGGGGACGGTTACTTGAGGAAAGGCGAAGGCGGCACTTAAGCCGGCCTCAAGGCCACTGCGATGCCGATAGGCGAGTAGGAGCTGAAGTCCCACTCCGGCGTGCGTATTGTCGGCCTGACCGTTTGTGGCGTAGGTACCCCAGTTGTAATGACAGGCGACGTCGGTGGCGAGGTGTTTCCAGGGGGCGTCAGCCCAGGCGCCGGGAGCCGAGAGGGGCATTAGCGCCGTGAGCGCTGCGATTTTTAGTGCAGTTTCTTTCATGCGAGCTGCTTTGATAACATGCGGTTCTGTGACAACGGGCTACTCAACAAACTCTTCATTTATTTGAAACTATTAAGGAATCATTAATGGTGGCCGATTTACATCGCGTCGCGTAAAATCTCCTGCTGGGGAACCTTTACATTATGTCTGTCTCGCCAATTGGCTCAATCGCCACTCCAGAAGCACTTATCAATGCAGGCTCAGTCCGCTTGGAGCGTGTGACCGCGGCTAAAGAGCTGCCGACCGAACCTGCCTCGGCGCTGGCCGTGGGCGTGGACACGGCGCGGATCATGGTAAATCAGGCTGCTTTCAGCCCCGCAATGATGGCGCCGACCGCTGGAGTATTTACCGTTGGGGCCACGAGCGTTCGGGTCGGAACCGCCGTGAGTAGTATCGCGAGTTCCTCTGGCTTCAGTTCATGGGGATTTTAACGCGGGATTCTAACGGGTGGTTTAGGCAGGGCTTCTGAAAAAGCCGGTATTCCGATTATGTCGGAACGCGAATTTCGCTCCAATTGACAAGAAGCCTTCACACTTTGCAATCTCTTCACAATCAACCCCTGGATTTGCTAGGGATTTCAGCCGGCCCGAAAGCAGCTATTTGACGCGCTGCGCTGTAAAATAGAGGCAAGGCAAAATGAAATATGAATACCAAGAAGGTCGGCGTTGAAACCGACCAGTCAAATCACGGACGGCTACTTTTTAAATGCGCACGGAGTGTGGTGTGCGCACTGTCCTTGCTTTCGATTCTGGCCTTTGAAGTTCCTGCGCTGGGCGCAACTCCGGTGTGCACCGAGAAACGCACTCAGGAAGTCGACGCCTCGGTAGCTCGCAATGGGCGTTACTTTGAGTTTCCGCTTACTGGTCTGCCTGACTTCGATGCGACGACTTCGCAGCTGACGGAAGTGCTGCTGACTATCGTTACTCGTGGCGAGGCAGCAGAGCTGAAAAAGCTTCGCTTTGCCATAAACGGCGTGCGCGTCGTTGGACGTGGCAACAAGGCGCTGCATGATCTGATTGTCGACTTTATCAAACGGCTCGATACCGATGATGACTGCAGAGGCTGGTGGAACAAGCGGTATCGTGACTATTGGCATTACCGGGGACCAGGTTTTTGCAGTAAGCGTCACCGTCACGAAGAGCGTTGGAGTTCGGATCGCGATCAAGACTTTAACTGCAACCGCGATCGTTGCGACCACGACGAGGACGATCATAAGCAGATCGTGACGACCTTCGATCTTACCGCTCTGCTGATCAACGCCCAGAACCAGTTCCTGCCATTCTTTCAGAAACTGCTTAAGAACAAGGGCACTTTGCAGATCTCGGTCGAGAGTTCCCATACTGTGATTTCTGCGAGCCTGCGGGTTGATGCGACGGTGGGAATAAGCTGTCCAGTACCGACGCCAACACCGACGCCAACACCGACGCCGACGCCAACACCGACGCCGACGCCGACGCCAACGCCGACGCCAACACCGACGCCAACGCCGACGCCGACGCCGACGCCAACACCGACGCCAACACCGACGCCAACACCGACGCCGACGCCGACGCCAACACCGACGCCAACGCCGACGCCAACGCCAACGCCCGTGGCTCCAGTGACCATCATCAACTCGGCGACTCCAACCGAGAATCCAACGTCGTCAACCACTCTTGGCGTGGCGTTTACCAGCGATCAGTCCAATGTGAGCTTCTCGTGCTCGCTCGATGGTGCGCTTGCCGACCTCTGCTCGAGCCCCCGAATCTATTCCGGTCTCACCAATGGCGCGCACGTTGTTCAGGTGTTCGCCACCAACTCGGCCGGCCTCAGTGATGCTTCCGGAGCGAGCTATTCGTGGACGGTTGATACGATTCCGCCAGACGTAACCATTGTCGCGACCACGCCATCCGCAGCCGTAACAAACTCCAGCTCACTCGCTGTTCAGTTTGCCTCCGCAGACTCGGTGGCCTTCAAATGTGCCCTCGATGGCGCAGCCTTTTCGACCTGTACGTCGCCGCTTAACCTTGCTGGCTTGCGCGAAGGTAACCATGCAATCGAAGTCTTGGGCACTGACGGCGTAGGCAATACCAGCCTCAATCCGGCACGGTATGTCTGGAAGATTGATCAGACGCCACCAGTTGCAAGCATCACGCAGGTCGACCCAGCTGCGTCGACCACCAATCAGTCTGCCGCCAGCATCGCGTTTTCGGCCAACGAAACGTCGACCTTCGAATGTTCAATGGATGATGGTGTGTTTCAGTACTGCGCTTCACCGACAGCTTATTCGGGCTTGAGTGAAGGACAGCATCTCGTCAGTATTCGTCCAACCGACATTGCGGGTAATATCGGCGCCGTGGTTCATTACAACTGGACGATCGATAAAACCGCTCCGGTGATTGCGCTTGGCAATGTCGTACCCGCCCAGGGCATGACTAATGGCCGAAACCTGTCCGTCGAGTTCACGGCAGGCGAAGCCGCGACCTTCTCATGTAGCGTTGACGGTTCTGCCGCAGTGGAATGCAGCTCGCCTTACATGGCCGCAGTCAGTACCGATGGCGCTCATAACGTAACGGTAAGCGCGGTTGATCTTGCCGGAAACGTGGCGGCACCCGTGACTGTGAACTGGACCATGGATTACACGATGCCACAGATCAGCTTTGGCGTGATGACGCCATCGGCAGCCAGCTTTATCAATGCGAGCACACTTACTGTCGACGTCAATGCCACCGAGCCGGTTTCGTTTACCGCTTCGCTCGACTCAGTTTCCCTGGGTCAGGTGAGCTCGCCGATCGTACTCCAGAATCTCGCAGAGGGCTTTCATTCCCTGCAGCTCGATGGCATCGATTCGGCAGGCAATCAGGCCAACACGATTACCCATAACTTCGTAGTCGATCTGACTCGGCCAACGGTTCATTTCGACAGTGAAACCGCTTCGGGAGTTTCTAATCAGTCCACCAATACGCTCACGTTTTCGGCCAGCGAGCAGGCAGGCTTTGAGTGCAACTTCAATGGTGCGGGTTTCAGTCCGTGTTCAAGTCCTTACAACCTGTCTGGTTTGATTGAGGGTACGCATAGCGTGCTGCTC
Source organism: candidate division WWE3 bacterium (assembly GCA_038231515.1). Lineage (GTDB taxonomy): Bacteria > Bdellovibrionota > UBA1018 > UBA1018 > UBA923 > JACQAX01. The sequence goes on along the minus strand of JBBRLF010000018.1, from coordinate 8,254 downwards.
AGGGCTACGGACCAGGCTGGTAACGCGTCCGAAGTTGTTTCCTATTCGTGGACGGTTGACCTTACTCCGCCTAGAACCGCAATCTCCAGTGTTGCTCCAGCTTCAAGCGTTACGAACAGCACGAGTGTCAGCGTTAGCTTTACCGTAAATGAGGCGGGTTCCACCTCGGAATGCGGCCTTGATGGTGCTGCTGCTGTGGCCTGCTTCAGTCCTTTTACGGTAACCGGTCTGGCTTCGGGCAATCACACGATTACCATTCGGTCGACGGATGGCGCTGGTAACGTTGAGCCGACTCCGGCTTCGTACTCTTTTACGATCGATACCACGCCGCCTTTGACCGAGCTCAGCGCCGCGCAAGCAGCCAACAGCGGGCCGAGCATCACCTTTACGCTTACGTCCAGCAAGCCAAACAGCACGTTCCGCTGCGCGCTCGATGGCGCAACGGCAACGGTTTGTGCGCTCAGCATGAGTTATCAGGGCCTGGCGCCAGGCGGTCACAGCTTCTTTGCTCAGGCCATTGACGAGCTGGGCAATGCCGATATCAACGGTCAGACCTTTCCATTTAGCGTCGCGGCGCCCCTGACAACTTCGATCATGAACGTAACTCCGGCGCAGTCACCGACCACTCAAACTACAATGAGCATTGCCTTTACCGCCAATGATTCCAGTGCCACCTTTCAGTGCGCTTTCGATGGTGGAACCGTGGCCGGTTGCGTATCACCCGTGAGTTATACCGGTCTTGCAAACGGGACGCACTCTTTTATCGTGCAAGCCGTGCGAGGCAGTACGGTGGATCAAGCCGGTGCCGCCTACTCGTGGCAGGTCGACAATGTTCTTCCCGGTCTGACCGCGGTAAACACGTCGGTGACCCGTACGACCGGCACCGTCAACTGGACGACGAACAAGCCGACCACGACAAAGCTGCTCTGGGGTGTTGGTACCGACACGAGCCAGGTGGTCGTGGAAGACGCAGTCTATTCCACCAGTCACACTGTGACAGTGACTGGGCTTGCGCCCAATACAGGTTACTCGTTCAAAGTATCCGGACACGATCAGGTTGGGAACTTGTTCCTAGACAGCCGTCGAGTGTTCAAGACCAGTCCGTGACGCATCATTCGATAGCTGAAGATCCAAAAGCATAGCCAGGCCAGCGTCACCTGCATTCCCAGCAGCTTCATGCGTGCCGAGCCTGGCCCGTCGCTCAGGCCGGTGATGGTTCCACAGCCGGGTGAGAGCTTGAGTTCCAGCTTCTCCAGACCAAAGTCACTGTAGTCCAAAGCGATGCGTGTCACTTCTGGAGTATTGCCCGCGGCGCCGCCCGTGCGAAGCGTGACTCGAAAACGCACGAAGCGAAACGACTTGCCGCTGAGCTGGGTGATGTCGTTGGTAAAGGCACCAAAGCTTGCACCATCGGCCGAGCCGGCAAACTCCACTACCGGCGTACTGCCCGCACCACTCGACGAGGTAATCGTCGCGCCCGAAAATCCTGCGTTTAAAGTGCCCAGATCGTAACCTTTGCTTTGCACCACGTAGGTCTGATTGGGGGCCGCAAGTACCGTGTCCTTAGCGGCACCCGAAAAGTCGAGACGCGTGGCTCCGGTATTGAAACCATCGACGGGCGCGACGTTGCAGCTATTCGTGTTGCCCACACCAAACGCCACGTCGGGCGCGGTCGCAGTCATGGTGCTCAGGGTTTGAAGCCAGACTGAGCCGCCATTGCCGCCCGCGCCATTGCCCGCACAAATGGCGGCCACATCAGCGCCTTTTCCGGCTTTGCCACCATGAGCGGTAATGACGGGCGTAACGGTCATGGTGCCCACCGAAACAATGCGCACGCGGCCTCCGCCGCCGCCACCAGCACCGCCAGTGCCATAGGCTCCGCCGCTGCCGCTCGTGTCGCCGCCGCCGCCGCCGCCACCCGGACCGCAGACAAAACCAGTCGTGTCGAAAGTGGCGGCGTCAGGCAAAAGTGCCGGAATACTCTGCGCGGCCGAGTCGGCACCGCCAGCGCCCTGTGCGGTGTCGTCATGTGCTGCACCACCGGTGGCTGCGTCGGCTGTTCCGTCTGAAAGTCTGCCGTCTGCGCCGTTTCCCGATGTTAACGGTGCTGCATCGCCGCCATTGCCGCCAGCTGCGCCGCACGTGACGGCGGTGCCGCCCGCCGGCCCGCTGGTTGACCCGTTGGCCACGCCGCTGATTGAGCCCGCGATGTCACCTTGTCCGTCGAGCGAAAAAACCACCGGTGCCGCGATGTCGACGGTCGAAAGCGAGCGAATGACCAGCGGGTTTGAGCCCGTGACCGTTATGGTTCCAGCGGTGATGTTAATCGATTTGAAATTAAAACCATTGGGATGGGCATTCGTATCGAACGTCGCGCCTGTCGCGCTGGCCAGCACGCCATCGCTGCCGTCGCCAAACGAAATAGGGCGAGCCGCGCCCGAACCCGCCGCATCGGCCACCACGCCGGCCCGTATTTTGTGATCGGGCAGATCCCAGAGTCCAGTTGAAGCAGAGTAATCGGCAAACCGGTCGGTAGTAAAATCCTCAACCAGGGTGCCGCCGGCTCCCGTCACCGATCGTGCGCTGGGCACGACCAGCAAGCTCATGAGCAGACCCAGTATTGTCAGATCCAAGATTCGTTTATAGCGAGTAGCCAAGTTTCACCACCCCTCCGGTTGAGGTTTCAATGTCCAGATAACGAGCAAAAACTTCTGTTTCCCAAAACAGCCCACTGTGGTCGGCGTGCCGCACGGTTCCGCTGAAAAAATTTCGCAGCGAAATATTCACGTCGGCGCCCTTGGCCCCCGAGCCCACCAGCCCCAGCTGCATGCGCCAGTGCCACGCCCGCGGCAGTACCTGCGACGTCGCAAGCCGGGCGGCAACTCCCAGCACCATCACGCGCTCATTGACGGCATGTCGGCCATTCCAGGAAAATTTCTGCGAGGTGCTGCCGTACGCACCCAGACCCCCGCGTCCGCCCCAAATATTCCCTTCAAGCAGCACCCAGGCGCGCAGCAGCGGAATCGGAAATTTTTCGACCAGAATTCCGGTCGTGGTGGGTTCGGCCTGTTCGGCAAGCACTGCGGCGCCGACGGCCAGTGATACACCTCGGCCGTCCTCGGCCTCGAGCGCGGCGCTACCCAGTCTGTGCGCAATTTCCAAACTGCCATACGCGGGTATCATGCCTGCGCCCACACTCGACGTGGGCTTGGTCAGGCTGACAAACGATCGAGAGTGGTAGGCGGCGCCCAGACTTAACGACAGATGAAAGCGCTCGCGATCGCGCCGCTGCTCTTCGGTGAGCAGCAGGGGCTTGATCACGGGCGCGGCCGGGGCTTTGGATGGCTCTTTGGCCACTGGTTTTTTTACCGGTTTGGGCTCGGGCTTGGGTACGGGTTTAGGCTCGGGCAGCGCTTCGATTTCCAGCTCCTGTGCCTCGCTGAATTCACCTTGGGCGCCGAGCGCATCGATGCTGGCTACGCGATAAAAGAGCTTCTGCTCGGTATAAGTCTGCTCGGTATTGTAGACGAACGAGGGAACCGGCAGCTTGCGATCGAGCAAGATGGTTTTAAAATCCGAGCTTGGCGCAATCTCCAGACGGTATTGCTTGGCGCCTTCGATGCTTTCCCATTCCAGCTCGATTGCGATCTTGTGCGACGGGGCGGCCGTCTCTGCTGCCTGTGCCGAGCTGATCCAGAACAGCTCCGTGATTTTATCCAGCACCCGTTCAAGCTTCGAGGTCTGGCCGCGAATCTTGGCTTTGAATTTTCCGGGGGCCTTCAGCGTGGGCCGCGCCTTCACGTTCAGCTCGCGGGTCTCGGTTGGCTTTGCTGCTCCCAGCCCCGGGCCATAGTCGGCACGCAGCCGCCAGTAGAGTTTCTCGGGTGTCGTGAAGGTGGTCTCGACACTGTTTTCGCCGGGCTTTGGCATGAGGCGGGCCGCGTCGGCGAAATCCTCGGTGCTCGAGGTTTCCAGTGTCACGTTCGCTGGCACGGCTTGCCAGCGAAAGGATATCGGCTGACCCACAAGCGCTTCCAGGTCGTCGTCGGGCGTTTCGATATTCGGTTGCGCGCGGGTGACGGCAAATAACGTCGCGGTCCGGCTCATGAGTGTGCCGTCTTTAGCCTGAACGCGCCAGAAGTAGGCACCGTCCTCGGGCGCTTCGATTTCTGCCCGTAGCGGGCTGCTCTTGCTATCGACGATCTCGGCCTCAAACGCGTTACTCATGTCGGGCTGGCGTGAAACCAGCAATCGAGGCTCAAAGTCGGTTACGCTTTTGTCGATGTCCTGCTGCCACTCGACAATGATTTTTTTCTCGTCCTCGTCGCGCCCGATGCGCGCGCCACTGGCCGGCATGAGCTTCGAGAATCGCACGGCCAGTGGGCGGACTTCGATCTTGCCCGCTCGAATCGTGGCTCGTTGCGAGGAATCGACGGTCTGCGTGCCACGGGCGTCGCCCACGCGAATCGAGCCGCTTTCGACTTCAACGTCCAGCTGAGCGCCGTTTCTGCGCAGATGAAACAGGGCTTCGCCCGTGGCGTCTTCGATCAGCGTACCAGCCGTGGCCACGCTCATGGGCAGCGTGCCACCGGTTTGCTTGGCCAGCGAACCCTGGACCAGTCTAATCACGATTTTCTGATAGCGCTGCGCCTCTTGCGCCGGCGTTTTTTCCAGCACCACCAGACTGTCGGGCTCAATACTCAGCTCCGCGCCATCGGTGAAGCGCACCAGGGCCTGCGCACGTGCCATCGTCAGAATTGCGTCCTGCTCATGCAGCTCTTCTCCGGTTAACGGCACCTGCCAGGTAATCGTGCCGCCCGCACGATTGCGTACTTCGTTAATGCCTTGCTGATAAGTGGCGATCAGCGGCTGCCCGGTTCGCGCCTGCGTTGACTGGCTTCCGATATCGAAGAAGAGCGCGTAGATCTCCATGCACAGTAGCAACGACGCTACTAACGCTGGTAACCACAGCCGAGACTTCATAGGCTGGTGCTCAAATCCCGTCGCGGCCTCCGCCGCTTCCATGACGTAATATCCCTTCCATAGGATCGTCACTGGCATCGCGCACACTCTTGCGTGACATGTGCGATGTGCCATACTTGGTAAGACTCATTAATAGTGTATGGCGAACAGACTCAAATTTCCAATCCGATACAAGATTTTGGCTGTTCTAAGCGCCATGGTGATCGCAGCCGTGGTGGCCTATCTGTACCTGGCTTCGCGGGTTTTTTACGAGGATAAGACGGTCCTCGTGTATGAGTTCAATCAGAACAACGTGCGCACGCTGGCCTCGGACGTGCGAGCCGACTTCAAACGCATTTTGGACAAGTTAAAGCTCATTGCGGCGTTCTCCAATGTGGGTGAGGCCCGTCCACAGACGCCGGAGGCGGCAAGTTTTACCGCGGCCTTCGCTGGCGAAGACGAAATCGTTCGGGTTGCCGTGCTGCAAAAGTCGTCTGCTTCCGCCACGCCGGCGCGCACCTTCACAAAAATCTGGCCGGCGTATCTTGAACTCTACCAGAAAGATTCTGCCTATCTCGATCATATGCGCGAGGCAATTCCCATCCCCTTCGACCAGGTCGTGGCCAAAGGACTATGGGTTCGCAACACCACTTTGTCCGAAGACAAGAGCCCGCCCTTGATGACCATCGCCACGGTGCTCGACACCGGCGAGGCCAATATGAAAACCGTGATCTACGCCGACGTGCGCCTCGATCGCATGCTCGAAGCCACGGGCTCCGGTGGCATGGCGCGCACCTACGTTGTGGACTCCGACGGGCATCTGCTGGCCAGTAACGACCAGGCCCAGGTGCTTGCGGCGCCAGACCTGTCGGCGGATCCCCTGGTGCGCACGGGGCTGGCGTCAAAGGTGCGTTCCGAGGTACATCGCTTCGACGACGGCGGAAAATCTTATCTGGGATCTTATTTTCAGACCGGCATGGGCGGCGTGCTGGTGGCCTCGCGAGTGGAAACGGGCGTGGTCTTCGCGGCGGCTGAGCGCCTGATTCGCAAGTCGCTGCTGTTCGCCCTCATGGTTATTACGGCGGCGTTTCTGGTGGCGCTGTTTTTCTCCCACGTGCTGACCAAGCCGATCCACAACATGCTCGATGCCACTCATCGCATTGCCAAAGGTGATTTCACCAGTCTGATCAAGATCTCGTCGCGCGACGAGCTGGCGACACTTGCGAACTCTTTCAACATGATGACCAGCGACCTGCGCGTATCGCGGGACCGGATCGAGGAATACAGCCGTGATCTGGAGAAGAAGGTTGTCGATCGCACGGCGCGCCTCGAAGCTTCGAACGTCGCCATCAAAGAAGCGCAGGAAGCGCTGGTGCGCACCACCCGGCTTGCCAGCGTGGGAGAGATCGCGGGTCGCGCCGCGCACGAGGTGCTCAATCCGCTCACCAATGTCACGGCCCGGCTCGAAAAAATGCAGACGCTCAATGCAAAAGCGGATTTCGACGACACGAATCTGCTCGGTGAAATCGCCGCGGCCTGGCTCAAGGAGCTCAAGGCGGGCGGCATCTCGGCGCTGGTTAGAACCCTCATCACCCCCAGCACGGCTCATCCGGGCAAGACTCTGCTCGAAGAGGATATTATGAACCTGAACGCCGTGGCTACCGATCTTGGCAGCCGGCTCGACTCGCGCAAAACCGATCTTGATTTTTTGCTCAAGGAATCGGGGCGCATCAGCAAGATCGTCAATGGCATGCGGCAGCTTACCCGCGTCTCGGGCAATCGCCGGGTGGTACCCGTGCATAAGATTCTGACCGACACGCTGGCGACGATGACCGACGTTTTGCGCAAGAGCGGCATCGAGACCGCCACTGCATTGTCTGGTGAGTCGGTGAGCGTGCTGGCAGATTCTGACGAACTCATCCAGGTTTTCAGCAACCTGATCCGCAACTCGATGCAGGCTATTGAAGGGGCCAGAATTGCCGGCAAAGCAGTGGGTAGCCCCGCGCGGGTTTGGATTGAAACAGCCGTTACACAGGATGCGCTTCCGCGTAAAATCCGCATTCGCATCTGTGACAACGGGCCGGGCATCGCCGAGCAGGACTGGTCCCGGGTTTTTGATGCCTCCTTTACGACAAAGTCCGCCGAAGAGGGTACCGGGCTGGGGCTATCCATCGCAAGACGCTTTATTCGCGCGCTGGATGGTGAGATTATAGTCGAGAAGAGCATTGCTGGAGTCGAAACCGCATTTCTAATTGAGCTGCCGGAGAACACGGAGAACAATGAGCAAGGCGCCTGAGCCGAACAATCGAATTATCTGCGTCGATGACGAGACCAATATCGTGCAGGCGTACGTCGATTTTCTGGCGCCCGCTCCGGTCGGAACCCTCAAGCGTTCTTCGCGTGGCCAGCCGGCCCCACTTCTCGATGCCGGCGCCGTGGCCGATGAGTACGTCATCCTGCGCGCGCACAGCGGCCAGGAAGCACTCACTCTGATGAAAGCCGAGCTCGCGGCCGGCCGTCATGTCGCGGCTGGGTTCTTTGATGTGAAGATGGGTGGCGGGCTCGACGGCATTCAGACGATTCAGGAAATCTGGAAGCTTGATCCCGACATGCATTGCACGATCGTCACGGCCTATCAGGACCGGTCGGTGCAGGATATCGGTCAGGTTTTCGGCGCGCGCTTCAAAGACCAATGGGATTATCTCTCCAAGCCGTTCACTCAGGGCGAAATCGTGCAGAAGGCGCGGCAGATGGTCGCGGCCTGGAATCGGCGTAAAACGCTCGAAGAGGCGATGGCGCAGTTGACGGCCGCGCAAAAGCAGCTGGTGCAGTCGGAAAGATTCGCCGCTATTGGCCAGGTTGCCCGCGGGGTGGGACACGAGTTTGGCAATATCTTGCAACGAATTGTCGGCAAGTCCGACCTCGCGCTGCATGAGCACGACATTGCGAAGGTGCATGCCCACGTCAACGTGCTGATCACCGCCGCTGAGAGTGCCGCGGTTATCGTGCGAAATCTTCAGGCCTTCTCGCGCGCGGCCAGCGCCAAATCAAAAATCGACCTTGGTAAGGTGATTAAAGATACACTGTCGCTCGTTAGCCATGAGTTCGTGACCTATTCGGTGACGTGCGTCGATCAAACCTCGCCGTGTGCGACCGTCTCTGCCAACTCCGGCGAGCTGCAACAAGTTCTCATGAATCTGCTGATCAACTCACTTCACGCCACTCCCAAAGGGGGCAAAATCGAAATCGGCTGTCGTGACGACGGCGACTCGGTGGTGACGTGGATCCAGTC
>JBBRLF010000017.1:0-27748 GCA_038231515.1 candidate division WWE3 bacterium | reverse complement strand
CCTTGATGCGCATCACCACCACCACGATTTGCGGCACGGATATTCACATTCTCAAAGGCGAGTACCCGGTTAAGCCAGGTCTTACCATTGGCCACGAGCCCGTAGGCGTGATTGCTGAACTTGGCTCGGCGGTAAGCGGTTATCATGTCGGACAAAGGGTCATTGCCGGCGCGATTACGCCTTGCGGCCAGTGCAACCCCTGTCTGGACGGCGTGCACTCGCAATGCGGCGGCCAGCTCATGGGAGGCTGGCGTTTCGGAAACACGATTGACGGCTGTCAGGCGGAATACGTGCTGGTGCCAAACGCGGCGGCGAATCTTTGCGCGGTTCCCGAGCAGCTGACTGACGAGCAGGTGCTCATGTGCCCGGACATCATGAGCACCGGTTTTAGCGGCGCTGAAAGCGGGGCTATTCGAATCGGCGATACGGTTGCGATCTTCGCGCAGGGCCCTATTGGTCTTTGCGCGACCGCCGGGGCGCGCCTGAAAGGCGCTTCGAAAATAATCGCCATCGATCACGTCGATCGTCGATTGGAGATGTCAAAGTTCATGGGGGCCACCCATCTGATCAACTACGACAAAACAAATCCCCTGAAAGAGATTCTCAGAATAACCGAAAATCGTGGTGTCGACGTGGCCATTGAAGCGTTAGGCACGCCGCAAACTTTTGATTCCTGTCTTCGCGCCTTGCGCCCCGGCGGCACCGTCTCGAGCTTGGGTGTATATTCCAAAGACCTGAACCTGCCGCTCGACGCTTTCGCCGCCGGCCTGGGCGACCACAAGATACACACGACACTTTGCCCGGGTGGTAAAGAGAGGATGAGAAGGCTCCTTGCCGTCGTCAGTGCGGGCGCAGTCGACCTCAGGCCAATGGTGACCCATCGCTTCAAGCTGGCCCAGATTCAAGAGGCGTATGAGTTATTCGGCCACCAGAAAGATGGAGTGCTAAAAGTGGCTATTACCCCTTAATCGCGCGAACCTTAACCCTGATATCAGACTGGAGTCATACGATGCCGCTGCTTTACGCAATAGATGGCCGTCCTGCGGCCTATGAGACGATAACTCCGATTCAACCGATAGCCTCGATTTCGGCGGCAACACTATCAATTGAAACCGCCCGGCAGGACCTGGGTCAGGAGCAAAACGTCATCGGAAATAATTTCAACAACAAACGCGCGACCCTCAAGGCTTATGACGAAGCGACGAACGCCGGTGCGTCCGAAAGAAAGCCCGTCCTGTGCGCACAAGACATCATGACGAAATCTGTAATTCATCTCAAAGCCACCGCAACGCTGGCAGAAGCTCGCGAGCTGATGCAAACCCAGCACATCCGTCACGTTCCTATTCTCCGCCACGACGAAACGCTCATTGGCATTTTATCTGATCGAGACCTGCTGCGCGCGGGCTCTGAGCTGCAGCTTCCCGTCTCCTCGCAGATGTCCGCTCGTCCCCTGACTGCAACCGCCGATACCACCATTCAAGAAATCGCTCATGCCATGCTGACCCACCAGATTCACGCCATGCCCATCGTCGATCTGGGTGTTCGAGTCGTGGGTATGCTCACCACCGCCGACATTCTGCGCGCCATCGTAAAGCGGGCGCCGCTCGAGCTGTGGGTTTAGGTTTATGGGGCAGCGGACACCGAAATTCCCTTCAGCGTTAAAACCGGGGCCGAGGCGGCGGAGTGAAGCGAGGCTTGGACTCGACCGGCACTACCTCGGCATCGCCACATGAAAACTCGAAGATATTCAAAAGCATTTCGGCGGATACCGGCTTCTGCAGAAACATCTCGACGTTTGTACGGCTTACCTCATCGCTACCGCAGCGGGTGAGCAGCACAATCGCAGGTAGTTCGGGCGATTTGCGTTTGGCGGCTAAAAACTTCAGCCCATCGTCATTGGCCAGGTCAAGCTCGAGCAACACCAGACCTATCGCGGCATTCCGGGCTATGCACGCGAGGGCCTCATCCGAGCTGCCTGCCTCGAACACGGTAGCCCCGTTTCTTTCCAGGAGCTCACGAACCGACTTTCTGAGGGGCAGGTCATCATCGACCAGGAGTACAGCCTTCATGTAGCCATCGTGCTCCAAGAACCGCTACAGATCAACGTCTCGGGTGATTTAAAGGATGGGCAAAATATGCATTGTACAACAGCCTCACTGGCGACATGATGAGAGAAGATGAAGAGTTTCGCGCTCCTACTGCTAGTCCTGGTTTTCGTTACACTGCCGGCCCTGGCTGACCACCCCCTCACCCATGTCGAGCTGGGCGGTGTAGCCAGCAGCGACGATATCCATGACCGCTCTCTGGTGGTCACCTGGCGCAACCATCGGCGCGACCTGTTCTGGCCCTATCCCGGCGAGGCCGCTACCGCATGGGATTTTACGTTTTGCGGCGAGCTTCATCAGGGCGACAATTTGCAAAACCACTACCAGGGTCAGCGCCTTGCAATTGGCTTGGGTCGCAAATTTTCGACTCACTGGCTTTTAGATGCGGCCGTGGGCTCACATCGGCTAGCCGAAAGTTTTTCGGGTACCGACCACTATATTCCCACGGGTGACGTTTCGTTTTTTTATACTCCGGCTACCGAGTTAAACGCCACCGTGCGCTACGGCCACGACTTCGTTTACCAGGACCTGATTCAACCCGGCGGAGTTGCCGGTCACCTGAGCGCGGATTCCGCCTGGCTCGACCTTGTACCGCGCCCGCTGGACGCCTGGCGCATTCCAATCCGCAGCTCGTATCGGCACTTCAGTGACGCGAACAATCGCCGCGACATCGACGCGAGCATCATGTACGGCCTGGCCACTGGCGAAGTGTGGCTTTGGGCCGGCGTAGGTGCGGAATATCTTTCCTTTACGACAACTCAAACGGGTTACTGGTCCCCCTCTCGCTTTCTGGCCGCAGGCCCGCGACTTGAAGCGGTCGTGCCCATCTATGGCAGCTTTCGCATTGGTCTGGGGGCCAACGGCAGTCGTTTTCAGGAAAGCCAGTTTGCCTGGGGCTGGGGTTACTACGCGACGGGCCGCCTCGAGCTGGGCGAACGCGACGGCTGGCTTGGCTCGCTGGCCTACACCCGCATTCGCGCATCGCAAAATGGTACGCAGTGGTTTAGCAACGGGCTTGTTTTAAGTTTGAGCGCGCGTCTATGAGCTGGCGCCGAGGCGCCGCAATCCTCACCGCTACGGCGGTGCTCATCGCGCTTGTGGCGCTCCTGTTTTGGCGCAACTACGAGCCTTCAAAAGAAGCAAACTGGGCGGCCGTGAGTCCGTACTACATGGCAGGTGCCCTGAAAGAATTCAGCCATCCAAGCCCATGGAGCGCCGCCGCGTTTTGCCTCACGTTTGACGTCGACGGCGCGGTGAGCTTCATAAAAAGCTGCGCCCCTTTTTACGCGGCCAACCCAGGTACAAAAATCTGCGGCGTTCAAAACCTGGCTCATGAGCAGTGGCACAGCGGCATCATCAAAGTGCCCCCCGAAAAAGCCGGCGCCGCGCTGGCGGCTGCCATGCAAAAGCTTGGCTGCACACAGGTTATCGTCGACATCGAATCACTGCCGGGCAAGCTGCGCGAACGTTTCAGTCAATGGTCGGCGGCTCTGGTTGCCGAGGTTCGCCGCCAGTCCCCGGACGCAAAGCTTATTCTGGCCGTGCATGCGAAGACCGAGGAGCCCGGCACCTGGGACGGGGCTATAGCGCAGGACTGGAAAGTACTTTGCGCAACCTACGACGAGCTGCTCATCATGGCTTATGACTTTCACACTCCGGGCAGCACCGCGCCAGGCGAAACTGCGCCTCTGGCCTGGGTAGCTGAGGTCTTAACTTTTGCCCGCACTGTCTGCCCGGCGGCCCGGCAACGGCTTGGCCTTGCCGCCTACGGTTACGATTGGAAAACGGGTCACACCATCACCGAGCGCGAGGCTCACGCCCCTGGAACGCCTTCCCCTTTCATTGAAACCGCTGAAAAACGCCAAGAGAAAATCAAACTGGCGCATTCGCGAGGCATCACCAAATTTTTTCTCTGGGCCGCCGGCATGTAGGCCTATAAATCAATCCGCGCTTCCTTGCCGGCCTCTAACTTGGGCACGGGCACCGAGCGCGGCTGCCCGCTGCCCATATCCACTTGAATCACTAAACCATCGATTGATTCCGCCGCGCCGTTGGAAACGTTTAGTACTGATTTTCCGCCGTCGTGCACGATCTGCGTGGTAACAAGATCGCGGCTCCGCACCCACTGATTGAGCTGCCTGAAATTTGCCTTCCACACTCCGCCTGAGCCGTCGATGCCTCGCAGCAGGGCGGCGAGCGGCGCCTTATACAGCGGCAGCCCAAAGATCTGCGTATGCATGCTGAAAAAGTATAGCCCTCCCAGCAGCCTCACGTGCTCGTAGTCGTCGCTCAGCACCCGCACGATTTCGTCGCCATTGGCCAGGTCGCGACGCTGATGAATGCTGAAGTCGTCGCTAGTGACTCGAGGAAAGAAAAGCAGCCGCCCACCCGCCACGTAAAGCGGCGCAAACCGAAAGAAATGGCCATCGCCCGCGAAATAGGCAAGCCGGTTAGCCAGCGTGGCTGCTACCGTGTCGTCATTGTACTTTTCCACGGGCGGTCGAAAGCCCTGTACCGGCTTCTTGGAAAGCTCTTCGATTTCCAAGCGCGAGGTTTGAATGCGATCGAACTGCTGCTGCTGAGCAAGCTGCTCAAAGGTGTCATGATTTTCAGAGTGCGAGGCGATTTCAACGTTGTCGTTAACCCCCTTCATCATGTCGGGATATTTCTGAAAAAGATTCGAGACGACAAAAAAGGTGCTGGGAAACGCCGCTTTGCGAAAGATGGCCAGCTGCTGCTCGACGTTTTCAAACTTGTCTTCGGAGTCGACAGCGAAAACGGCCGCCGTAACTTTACCGCCGTGCCAGTTGGCCACCCTTGCCTGCTCGACATGTTCGGCCCAGCCCAGGGAGTGCAGCAGGGCCGACCGCACGTAGGCGTTTTCGGCAGCCGTGTTCTTCTCCATGACCGTGGGGCCAACGCCCAGCCACGCCGTACGTGAACCATCGGCGCGAATCAAAAAATTAGCGCGCGCGCGGGGTGTGGGCTGATCGCTGCCGTCAGAGGTGACTTCGGGAAAGCCGCGATAGCTCGAGGCGAAAAGTGCCTGTACGCCGCTCGTACCCACCGCGACAAACGAGCTGTCGGGCGGAAACCATTCCAGCAGCAGCCCGGGCGGCGCGTCCCACCACGGCGCGCGGTTCGATGCAAAAATGGTGGGCAGCGAAACTTCGGGATGGGGATTGAGAATGAGCTTTACCCCAAACTGGTCCTGCGTCCACGCCAGGCCAGCGTTATCAAGCAGCCCCAGCACGTCACGGGTGCCGACGCTGCCCGTGGCCAGCACGCCTGCGCCGCGCTTCAGCGCCCCGCTTACCTCTGCACGCTCAGCCGCGGTCAGAATACGTTGCTCACTCAGCAGCAGCAGCTCGCCGGCGCTCACACCCTCGACCTTTTCCTGAACGCGATGACGTATCTTGGCTGAATCAAGCAGTGCCAGCCAACCTGCCGCAGTGACTCTTTGTAACTCGGGCGTGGCCCCTTTGTTTGCGGCGGTTTGCACCAGCACCACCGTATGCTTTTGTAGCTGTGCTACAAGCTGGTTTTCAGCACTCTCAAAGCCCGGCGGCAATTTTTCGTCGAGAATGCCCGCTGTCACGATGGGCGAGTAGTCATAGCTATGCAGCAAGCCTTGCTTTTGAAGTTCCAGATACAGATGGGCACTGGCGCCCTTCTCACCCATCGAATAGCTCGTGAAATAGTTCTGGATTGCCAGCGAGCAAAAGATAACCACAGCCACGATACCGAAAAACACGCCCACATTCCGCGAAATAATGGCAAATGGCGTGCGTCGCCGGGCCGCCACATCGTGCGCCAGGCCATCGAGCCGCACCGGAACGTAGCGACGAAAGAACACCCCGTTGATTTTCTGAGCAGTACCGAGGCTGCCGCGTATGGCCGGTAGCTGCCGCAGCTTGTAAATGCCATAAGACACCAGCGTCAGCAGCACGGTGGCCAGGCTAAGGGTGAGCAATAGAATATTGAAAACCTGATGCGCATCCATTTCTTCTAGAGCCCCTTTCGCTCGAGCTTGTTCCAGCTCATGGGCAAGCCAAGAACTTCGTCAATAATCGAAAAGAAACGCAACACCTCAAGCGACAGCCCGTAGGTGAGTCGATTTACCATTGAAAGCAGCACCAGACTCACGACCTGTCTTTCGGTCAGCACGCTGTAAACGGTTAGAATCACATCCAGCGTCATGAGCTGTAGAAAAAACGGGCCCAGAATAACCGGACGCCCCGTAAGTACCGCGTGTTCGATAAAGAGCATGGCAAAGAGAAAATTAATCGAAGGAATAACCGCCGTTTCGATGGTGGTGTAGAGCAGAATGCTGAAATTGCGAAAGTTTTTCCAAGGCCGAAACAGGTAGTAGGCGTTGAGCTTCACCGCCTGCACCATGCCCCGTGACCAGCGGTAGCGCTGTTTGAGCAGCGACGTAAAATCTTCGGGCGCCTCGGTAATGGCGATCATTCGGGGGCTATACGCTATGCGATGCCCGCCCACCAGCAGCCGCAAGGTAAGATCGGCGTCCTCGGCAAAAGTCTCAGAGCGGTAACCGCCTATCGAAACCAACGCCGACCTGCGAAACAACCCCACCGGTCCCGGCACGATATTAACAGTCGAAAGAAAGGACTGAGCGCTTTTATGAAAGTTCAGGCCGATGATGTACTCGAGCTGTTGAAACTTGGTCAGCAGATTGCGCGACGTATTTCCGATCTGCACATTTCCGGCCACCGCCGCCAGCTTCGGGTCCTGAACGAAATAGGCCAAACCGTCGCGAATCACGTTTTCACTCAGAACGCTGTCCGCATCGACGCAAAGGACGAACTCGCCCAGCGCCTCGCTGATGCCGCGATTGAGTACCGCGGCCTTGCCCGCGTTGCGCTGATGCACCACTCGCACCCGCTTGCCGTTTTCGTAACCTTTGGCCACGGTCAACGTTTGATCGGTCGAGCCGTCATCGACGACGATGATGTCCAGATTCGGGTAATCCATACCCATGATCGACTCAATCGTCTGATGCACCACCGTCTCTTCATTGAAGCAGGGAATAATTACCGACACCAGCGGAAAGGTCGTGATAGGCTGCAGCGCCCGCTGAAAAAATCGGTCGGCAAACGAGAAAAGAATCAGCAGCATCGTCCGCAGCGAGATGAACACGAGATACAAAAGCATCGCGCGATAAAGCATCGTCTCCCACGAGTTGAGCTGCTCGGGCGTGCCGGCCGCGCGATAGCCCGCCGCAATCAGCACCAGCGCGATTGCGACGACCCCCAGAATGGAAAAAAGATTAGCCGAATGCCGGTACGTTGTTGCCGTTGGTTGTGGGAGCATAGCTGCTCTTTGGATTTTATGGCCCGCCCTTACAAAATGATAGGAATCTGGTAAATTAGCGGGATGGACATTCCTACCGACATCGCCCTTGAGCCAGTTCCCAGCGCAAGCGGCATTCTGCGCGCCCTGCTGGTTGATGACGACCCTTCAACGGGGCTAATCGTCAAGGCGGCGATGAAAGGCGAGTTTCAGGTGGTGTCTGAAACCTCAGGCGCCGAGGTGGTGGCCTGTGCGAGCCGTATCACTCCCGACGTTATCCTACTCGACATCAATATGCCCAATGTGGACGGATACGAAGTGTTACGCCAGCTGAAGCTGCACCCCAGCCTATCTGCAATTCCGGTAATTTGCATGAGCGGCGATACGACTGAAGCGAGCCGTAAGCGCATCTTTACGCTGGGCGCGGTGGGCTACCTGCGCAAGCCCATCGATGTACGCACGTTGTCCAGTGACTTGAAGGCGTTACTCAACTCCATGAACTCCGAAATGGCCCAGGGTCCGAGGCATTTCGTCATCGCCTTCAACCAGGCCGAGAAATATCGCTTAATCAAAGAAACCGCCAGGACCTTGCTCGAGGCCGGCAAAAAAGTCATAGTGCTTTCGCTGGCCGAAGGCGCCGAATTTTGCGAAAAAGAACATGATGTCCAAATCAAAGCCGGGCGTCTGACCTATCTGCAAATCATACCTTCGCTCATTACCAAGTTCCCCTATCTTACCGAGCTGTCTGCCGTCAGGCAGGATTTGGCCGAGTTCATCAGCGGCAATCTCAATGACTATGTTCTGATCTTTGACGATCCCCACCTGATCTTGAATATCAAGGACACGCAAAGCCTGCTGGCCAGAGTCCATAGCTTAAAAGAAATGCTTTGCGCGACGTTTGCCGAGGTCAGGCTTTTCTGCACTCGCGAAACCTCGCCCGAGGGCTCGACGGCTTTAAATGAAATGGCCGCCATTTTCTGCCGCTAAAGGCCCGCACGCGTGAACTTGATATTGGCCGGCCCACAAACTTTTCTCACATCGCCAAAAGTAATGTCGTTGCCCGGTGCCCGATTCCGGAAATGGCACGCCAAACTGGTAAGCGAAGTCCAGCGAGCCTTTGTCCGGTCGACATTCAGATAAAAATTGAAGCTAGCCGTTTCGGCGGTGTCGGCTTGAATCCAGCGTGTCGCGCTTTTATCAATGCGGTCCAGCGCAAACTTATCAGGCACGGGCCCGTGCTCGAGGCCGCAGCTGTTGGTATATTTTCCGGGACTAAAACCACCGGGCGCATCCACCGGAATCAGCCTTCCCTCTGCGCAATAGACCGCCGCAGGCGCGCGCCGCAGCTGCTTCAAAAATTCCTCCGACAATACAATCGCGTAGGAATCGGGGCCGTCAATCCTGTAGGTTTTCAGCTCGGCCGAGTCATATTCGGTTTCACTGTTTCGATGATCATTGCTGTCGAGCACCGTCTTAATCAGGGTTTCATCCGAAATTTCACCAGCCACGCCGCCGCTGGCTCCGGCACCCGCTCCGGCTGCCAGATCAAGCTCAAGAAGCTGCCTACCCAGGCCAGGGGCACGCTTTTCAAGTCGCGCCCGAAGCGCTTCGCGTGAAAACTTGGCAGGGGTAAGTGGCCGGGTCAGGCTGCCGTTGAGCAGGCTGGTGTAATCGGCGGCTACCAGCACATTCAACTTTCCCGGGGCCAGCTCGGCTGCAGTTTTTGCGAAAACGACACTTCCTTCAAGAGTGTACAAACTCGTCGTCAAAGCCTGTTCCACATCCACTACAAAACTCGTGCCCCTTACTCCCATGGACGCGTTACCCGCGTTGACCTGAAAAAGTTGCTTTTCGGAATACACCTTCTTTACGAGCAGCCGCGCCAGGCCGTAGGCCAGCTGCACCAGGGTTCGATTCGAATCTTGCTTGCCGACAACTGTCTGAATGGCGAATTTTGAGCTCGGCCCAATCGCCACCCGGGTGTCGTCAGCCAACGCCAACGTAACGAGCGCGCTGGAATTTGTGATTATGAAATCACCTGCTTCAAGCGCCGTGCCCACGGTGGCGCCAGTGAGCGCTGCCCCTTGGCGTTGCAGGACAAAAGGCGCGCTGCCGCCAGACGTTACCGCAGTAATCGAACCAACAATCTGCCCTTCGCCGGCCCCTGCCGAAGCGCAAACCAAGAGTGCTGATAGAAAGCAAAGTAAGATACGCGGCTTTAATCGCATTGAGTTGTCTCCAAAATCTTAGAACAGCTAGTCACAAAGCTAAGCCGAGCCCGTGCGGTCCGAGTAGCGGTGCACGCAAGATTCAATCATGTCTATTTGCAAAGAGACACGCGCACGAGCCCCTCGTCCACGGAGCCATTGGCCCGAGTTCCCATTACAAACACATCGCCCAGACCATCGACTCTGATCGCACCAGCCGTAGCGTCCGTACCGCCTGCAATAGCGGCCACGCCGTCGACGACGCTCCAAGTAGTGCCGTCATCGCGGCTTGCGCGTACCTGCCACGCCGGAGAGCTTGAAGCACCCGCAACAAAAATCGTCCCATCGGGAGCTGTATCGATTGAGTTCGGGGCTCCTAATCCGGCCACCTGATAGTCGTCCACCGTCGACCAGGTCACCCCATCGTCGTCCGACTTGCGCACAAGCCACGTAGAACCACCTCCGTTGCTGGCCGTGCCTACAACGTAAATATCTCCCTCGCCCGAAACTGTAACCCCCGAAGCCTGGGAGTCAAATGAGCCCAGATGCAAAAAATCATTCATCAGATTCCAAGTCGCGCCACCGTCTTCACTCATTTCGACGAGCCAGTGTGAAACCACACCAGAGTTCACCGCGTAACCCGCCACCCAGATTCGATCTTCGTCATCGATAAAAATCGACTTCGGCACGCTGTCATGAGTCACATCGTATTGAAAATCCCGGACATTAGTCCAGGTAGTACCGCTATCGACGCTCTTGCGCACCACCCAATGAGCGATGTTGTCGCCGCCCTTCTCCTGACCCACGACATAGATATTTTGCGAGGAATCATAATCAATGGCAGTGGCCTGAGCAGATTTGGTTGCCACCAGCTGATGCAAATCAACATTGGAAAAAGTACTGCCACCGTCCTGACTTCTGCGCACCAGCCACTGACCGCCATTGGTGGAGTCCGTGCCCTGTCCCACCACAAAGATATTATCGAGGTCATCGGTTAGAATGCCATAGGCCGCGCTGTCATAGCCAGTCTGGAGCTGAAAATCCTCAATGGTGCTCCAAGACGAACCGTCGTCGTCGCTTTCGCGAACCAGCCAGTGATATTGAGGTCCGGAATCGTAACCATAGCCGGCGGTGTAATAGCTGCCACTTGAATCAAAGTCGATTCCGACTGCGGCGTTAAACACGCCACCCGGTTCCAACACCGTATCCAACGTAGCCCAACTGCTTCCCGCGTGACAGGCCAGATCCTGGTCGGGCGGCACACAGGTCAAATCTGATGCGGCTCCAGCGGTGAAGCTCGCGGCAATCGTAACTTCGGTCGAGGCAAATAAGTCACGGGTGACTGAGCCCAGAAAATACACGCCCGAGGTCACGCCGGGCGCTCCCCCACATTCTTCCGAAGGCGGAAAAAGCCCATAAACCTCAATTTTGCGTGCCGGGCCCACTGGAAGATCGACTTCAATCGCGCTGCCTCTGGGGCTCGGCGACGACACTATTCCGGTACCGGCCCGGCTGAACGCACCGGTCAAGCCACAGCTCGCAGGGCCGGCTTTGGCGCCGATACCTTGCCCCACTATATTGACCAAAAAACAGCTGAAACCGGCCGAAGAACCCGGCCCCGGAAGTGCAAGCGAACTTAGCTTGGCGTTCCCGGCCAGTGTGGCATTGGGCTGCTGATCCTGGATGATGATCTTCAGACCATGAGCGTTCGCGTCTTTCGCAGCTTTAAGCGAACATCCAGTAACGGCAATAGCCAGGGCCAGGCCAAGCATCATACATCGGGTAAGGAACATCCATTTGTTCATCTGTTTCAAGCCTAAACAAGTTCGCTCCAAAACGAAAATCAAATCGCAGCCAAATCAATGAATGCATTTCTTTGCAACATCATCATCGGGCTCATCTGATATAGCCAATATTTCAATTTTTTTCTCACGCAGCAGACGCACGATGGTGTCGCGCCGGTCTTTGGCATTTTGATAGAACTTCTCCGGAACATAATGTTTCAAGCCGTGCGGCGCGGATTCGCCGGCCTTGCTCACATAAAAGACCGAAACCGCGATCTCAGTCCTTGGCGCGTTATTTTCAAATATGCAGACCGCATTTTCATAAACGTGCTCATCAAGTTTTTCACTCTGCAAGCAGGTAAAATCCACATCCGTGGGCATTCTATCCTTGTGCGCATGGACGCACTCCGCGACATCAGCTTTGACCAAGGCATGAATAATATCAACGGCCCGCAGTCTCGAGGCCTGGGAAATTTGAATCGTGAATACGTTCCCCCCCGGCCGGGAACAGCTTGCAAGGAACGCCACCGCCAAAACACCGATTAGAACTGAAAGGGCGTGACTCCGGACTTTAGAACGTCGATTACTCATGTTTCCCTCATGGTCAAACTATCTTCAATATACTCCAAGCGCCCGGACCCGCCAGACTCGAATGACAACAGTTTTCTTTATAAATTGTCTTTTTGAAATTGGTCGCTAGTGTGTGGCCCATGAAAAACACCTTATTGGTTCTGCTCTTTAGTATTGGCGCCGCAGGCCTGGCGCAGGCCGCTCCCCAGCGGGTCGAAGTCAGGCATCTGAATGGGTTCTCGGCCGTGGACCAGGCCAAGGCCTACCGGTCCGTCGCATTGCTGGAAAAGGTGCTCAATAGCCCGGAGTTTCAGTTGCGCGTCTTGCACTTCAGCTGGAACGGGCAGGAACAGTTCGCGGACAATGGTGGCCTGACCAATCAGCAGGTACTCGCTAAGCTGCTCGACCGACCCGTTGAGCTTGATGTCACGCTTTATTCCGCGCCGATCTGGAAACGTCTACTGCTGAAAGACGGCGTCGTCGGCCACACCGGGCCCGGAACGCCACGCACCTGGATCAATCGAAAGTTCTTTCGCAGATTTACGGCCGCCGATATTGCCGGAAATTTCGCTCATGAGTGGCTGCACAAGCTTGGCTTCGACCATGACTTCAACCGCACTCTAAAACGGCCGTACTCGGTACCCTACGGAATTGGCGAACTCGTCTCAGAACTGGCCAGCGGCCCCGGGCTTTAAGACAGTTCGACAGACTAAACGGCCAAAGAAGCACATCCTGCGCAGCTGTCGGGCGTGCTGCTCATCTCTTTAGCGGATGAAATTTACTCGAAAATGCGGTAAGGCGCACCTGACCACTTATAAGGAGTCTGTCATGAAGTTTGTATTTTTCTGTGTTGCCACCTTGCTCGCTCTTACTGCGGCCGCCGTGGCCGAACAGCCCGCCCCTGCCAAGCCAGTGTGCGAGGTGTCGGCCTACTACTCGACTTTTCTCACTGCCGGCTGGTTCGACTGGCGCTCGGCGCAGGTCAATACGCTCGAAGAATGCGTGGCCGAAGCGCGCGCCGAGCTCGGTCGCATTGTCGAAACACCCTACTACGGCCCTGCTACGGTAAAGGCCGGCAAGTTCCGGTTCACCGCCGACGGCTTCGAAACCACGGGCTCGGTGAAAGTGCGCTTGCCGGGACGTCGGGGCGACTAACGCGCCTCTGGTATTTGTATCGATAGCATGCACTCATGTGGCAAGCCCTTGACTAGCAGCGCCAGATATCGCATAGCTCACGCTCGCAAAGGGGTTTTCCATGAAATTTTTCGGTGTCTTGCTGGCGGTGTATTTAAGTGCAAATAGCGCTCTGGCTGGTGGCGGTGGCTGCGACAGTGATTGCCCACCCACGCCGCCAGACCGTGCTCAGGTTATCTGCCGGCTGGTGCGCATCGAACAGCTCGACCGTGCCGCAGCCGCCATCAGCCCCAAAGTGCAAATGCTCGTGGAGAAAATGCTCGATGGTTTTCAGCTGCAGCTGCGCGGCGATGAAACCACGATTTATGCCACCACCTTGCGCGTCGCCGGCGACACACCCGACGCCAAGCCCAAGCAAATCGACTTCGGCCACTATCGCGCACCCGACAGTCTGCAGCGCGAGCCGCTGGCCTTCGACGTCGTACAATATTATAAGCTGGTCTGGAGTATCGGCGAAAAAGACCCTCGGCCAATCGTGACTGACCTGAATTATCAGCTACGCAAAGCACCGGGCGATACGCTGGCCCGCTTCAAGCTGCTGCAATATGGAATGTTTTCGCAGCAGGATCCCTGGAAATCGCAGATGCAGCCGCTGCTTGAAGCGGCGCTCGAGTGCCGCACGGAATAACTTGTACGCGTGAAGCCGACCGACCCGCTTTATGGTAAAATAAGGACGGGGGACTTCTTACCATGCTTAATTTCAAGCAGGCCTTGGCAGGCACAGCCACGACGTTACTACTCGTAAGCAGTATTGCAGGCGCAGCAGACGGCGCTAATGCCACCAGTCTCGATTGCTTCACCGACGGTGGCACCGCCGAGTTCACTCATACCGTCGAGAAGCTGCGCGGCGTGACCAACTCTGCTGACTCGGCGGTGGTCGACCATTACGTCAACGTCGGATCAAACATGGGTGCCGAGCGCGGCAAGTGCGACCAGTACCCCGGCGGCATCCCCACGCTAACTGACGATCTCAACAAGGCCAAGGGTATTGGCTTAAGCTGCATGCGCCGTCTGGGCGGCAGGCCCGCGAAAGACGCCGACGCGCTCGACGTCGCATTCAATACGAAGCTTCACTCTCGACTCCAAATCAACTGCGCGGTGAGCCCCAGCTGGGATACTCTGGCCCAGGCCGGGGGCTCGCTTTCTGCGGGTGGACTCACCAGTATGACCGTGGCAACCGGTGCGACGGCCGGCCCGGATTCCAGTCTTCGTCAGGCCACGATCTTCCATGAGATGCTGCACTGGCTGGGCTACAAACATGGCGAAGGCCACGATATGCCATATCTCATCGAGCTGTGCTGTTTTAAGGTGGGTGACCACAACGCGGGTGGTGATGCCTGCGATCTGGCGAAAGATCCTAAAGTCATAAGCGCCTGGGACACGGGCCCCGTGCAGGCACGATTTGCACGACTGCTCATCGGAGCTCGGATTTCCAATAACGTGATTGTCACCAGCGCGTTCGACGCGGCGGCCAGAGCAAGCGCGGCGCAAGGTGCAGCGGCCAGCGCATCGGTGCTGCTCGACACGGCGGCCGCCATGTCTGATGCGGCAGAAGCGGGAAGCGACAGGGCCTGGGCTGCGCTCACGCTCGCCTATACGGGGCTTGCGCGCCTGCCGGCTCAGCCGCCGGGTTTACGTCTTGAGGCACAGGCACGCATCGACGCCATTGAGCAAAAACATTTTCCATCGAATGCCGTGGCCAACGCCAAGCTGGCCCACTCTGAGACCCAGCCCCACAACGACGAAAGGCGCGACGTTGCGCGCGACTACGCCAAAGTGCTTTCGGCCATTATCGACGGAAATCCAAAGTCGATCGTCACGGCGGCCGAAACATTCAAGCGCGAAAGGACATCGCGACCCGACCAACCGAGCCGGGGCTGCGATTCAATGGATGGATCAAAAGTCCCTGCCCGGGGCCTGACCAGCATGGCGCCACTGCAAACTTTTCAGAACAGCGCCTGGTTGACAGCCAAGGATATCTTCAAAAACGGCGCGTCCCCCACCGCCAAAGAGCAAACCCGCCGCACGGCGGCGCTCGATATTATTTACGAGATCTGTCCCTAGCGAAAATCGTGACCAGCGCGAAGCCCTGAAATAGTGCCACCACCGGTGCGACCGGCACCATGAAGCGCGAGCTGCCGAACACGAAAAGCGGCGGTACGAAAAGGCCCAGAAACGTGAGGTAGATGGGCGCGCGCCTCAAGAGTGCGCCGGCTCGGTGGTCCTCCGCCAACTTCACCGCAAAGCCAAAGGCAAAAACCACGAAGGACAAAAGATGCAGCACAAACCCCAGCTGCGAGCCACCTATCGGAAGCTCAATGGTCCAGATGTCGGGCTTGAGATCCCAAAGATATAAAAAACGCTGGCCGACGAGCCACAGAAATCGTCCGGGCATCTGGGCTAGGAAGCGAAACCCGGTGGGCTCCGAGACCAGCGGATGTGGAAACCCGTAGCCCTGCGCACCTGGGTTATTGCCCAGCGCAAACCGCTGGCCCGAGGCCGAGGTAACAACGATGAACTGGTCCAGGCGCAGCGACTGGTAAAGCGACCAGCCTCCTACGAGTGCGACGAGTGGCGCGAGGTAAGCCAGACAAACCAGCGCGCGCCCCGCCCGCTCGCTGCGCAGATAAAGCACCACCGCGCTGGCCAACATCAAGGGCAGGCAGGCCACCTGAATCAGACAGGCCAGGGCCCCCACCAGACCAGCCAAGGCAAAACACCTTGGCTTCGCCTTTTCCTGCGACAGCAATAGCAAATGCAGCGTGAGCAGAAAAGCCAGAGGAACCTCGTACTGAGTGAGCGAAACATAAACCGCGATGGCGGGCGAAAATGCAAGCAGCACCAAGGCAGTGGCCGCGGTCGCCCCGGAAAACCAGGCTCGCCCGAGTGCCCACACCATTGCGCCGCAGCCGAGCAACATCAAAAAGGAAATTCCTTTCACGACAAGAATCACCGCGCGATCGCTGCCCAGCAGCCGATAAAGCAGGCCAAGATAAAGCTGGTAGCCTGGCGAATGAAAGAGGTCTTGCAGACCGAGCAGCCCGGTCTGCGTGGTCGACAGCATGCCGCGCAGATAGTTACCACCGTCAATTTGCAGGCGCGGCTCGAACCAAGGTTGCGGGCCCGTCCAAATCACAAAAGCCAGCACGAGCGTAAAACCGACTGCGGCGATGGCAAGCAGGATGCGCTCGCCTCTGGTAAGAACATTCATTTCCATATGGTACTCAGTCTCAATCGAGGTACAATCGAAACATGATTTCGCTTCTGCTGCTGCTGATTCCCCATTTCTCTTACGCCGAACCGCGTGAACAGCTGAATCTGGTCATGGGCCTGCAAACCGTCATCGATCTTCGTACGCGCCCTTGCCCGAACGTAATGGAATGCCTTAGATCGGGAAACCGCAGCTTGCTGGAGATTCAATATTCACAGGACAAAAACCAGCTGATTCTCACTCCCATTGCACGGGGTGAAACCACCATCATCGTGCGAGACGAACATGGCGATGTCGCCACAACCTATGACGTGATCGTCTCGCCCTACAATCTCAAGCGTTACGCGGAAGAGCTCAAAGAGCTGCTGCGCGAGCTTACCACCGTCTCGATTACCATACGCGGCGATCACATTGTCGTTGATGGCCAGGTTTCGGAGTATCATGCGCTGCAACGCGCGCAGGTCGTTTTTGCGCGCCCGGGCATGAAGGAAATCGCTGATAATTTGGTGACCCTGACCAAGGCTGGGATGGAAAAGGCCGCGCATGACATCGAAGAGCAGCTGGGCAAGCCTGGCCTCAAAGTCAAACCCTGGAACGGAGTCTTCCTGCTCGAAGGCCACAGCAAAGATCAAAACGAAGCAAGAAGCGCCCTGGAGCTGGCACGCAAGCTTGCCGCGGCACTCGGAATTTCCAAGCCGGTCAGTGGCGAGCTTGTGATTTCCAAACTTCCAGGCGACTGATTTGCCGTTACAATATCAGGAATTTATCCCTCATGGACGATCTTTACATATATCGCCATGAGCGGTGTACCAGCCATTGCCGAGGAGCTTGCCACTTTCGCAAAGCGCCCATTCCAGCTGAGGGGATGGAGTGCCGTTGTATTGCTTTTCAATTCGGGTGAATAATTCTTCGGCCTGTTTTTTCATCGCGCTTTCGCAGGCCTCTGTAACGACGCCATCAGGGCTGCACTCGGGCAGGCGCTTGAAGGCAGGAGATTTTTCAGCGCAATTCTTGTCGGTCTTCGCCCCTTTGGGGCACATCTTTTTCCAGGCTAAATGCCATTGCCAGGTATTTGCAGCCGCGAGGTCGGCGGCCGCGAGAAACCCGCCACACTTGCTGCGGCTTCTTTTTGCAAAATCCGCCGCGTCACTGGCCGAGTAGAGCTTGTCAGCTGGATCGATATGGTAGCCATCGCCCAGACAGCTTTCGCAAAGCTCTTTGGTATTGAACATGCGACTGTCGACGGGCCCCTCGCCGCAAAGGTATTGGCAGCCATAAACTGGATCTTTGAGTTTAGCCATGAGTACGGGATCGGTACGTCCGGCCATTCCTGGATTGCCAATGTGATTGTGCGGCGGATTTGGTGAGTTGATGCCGCAGGAATGGTGAAACTCATGAAAGATGGTGATGCCAATGCGTCTGGTGTCAACATTGGGGTCAGTCAAGGGGCTGGCACCGGTAAGGGCGATAGGGTCGCCACCGTTCGGGGTTTCTCCCATGGTGGTCGCGCCGTCGCCCACGCCTTTTGGATCAGAAGGGCTTTCGCAGGTAATTCTGGGCCACATCTCGCGAAGGGTGGTGGCCGCGCGCAGGGCGAGGCGCGGATTGGCCGCAGCCAGGCAGCCACTCATCATCTTGCGGGCCAGGCCCGAGGCAGCGATGATTTTGGTCACTGCATCCACGGTTTTGCAGGATTTGAGATCGACGGTAAAGCCCGTTTCGAGCTTGAGCCATTGCGATTTTTTGTCCTTGATGCACGCGGCGGGCACATTGGCAATCGTGCCTGAGAGCTGTTTGGTGTCAACGCCGGTGCCGAACCTGTCGCGGCAGCTCCAGGCATCGGTGACCTCACCGGTACACGGGGGGTAGTCCTTGCCGAAGTGAACCTGGGCCGCAGACTGCGCATTGAGTAGCGAGCTTTTCGATTCCTGCGCAGTCAGCTTCCATTTCCCAGCGGCATCACGTTCGAAATTCGAAACGACAACGGTGTTGCCGGGGCCATAGACATTCGTGACTTTGCTGGTGTCTGACGTGTGGATCCACTCTTTGAGCTTCCGCCCCCCCTCATACTCGAGGTCAGGCAGAAAGCGGGACTCTTCGCGTTCGAGGACGCGAGTGCCGACGGTCCAGGTCGTCTCGACTTTCAGGCGGTCTGACGAATAAACGGTTCTTTCGGTTCGCCCGTCGTTCGACCACGGGTCGCGAAAGGTGCTTTCGATGACGTTGCCATGCCTATCGAACTTGCGGACGAGATCGGGCGTGCCGTCGCCATTAACGTCGATATGGGTGAAATTAGTATCAATGATGAGGTCATAGGCGGAAGGTTCAACTTCAGAGCCCTGGGCCGGGCCAAAAGTGGCGAGACCTACCAGCAATAGGAAAGTATAGCGACTGACTCTGTTCACGATATGCCCCCGTAATCATTGTCCGTCAACTGGGGCAAACAGGCAATGTGTCGCGCCGACCCAGCTCAAGATGCTTGAAATCATGCAGGGGTGGGCTCGAAAGGGCAGTAACTCCGGCCCTTCCAATCCTCTTGACATGTAACCATTTGGTTGCATATCATATTTCCCATGGATAGCGTCTTCAAAGCATTGGCCGATGAAAGTCGCCGCTCACTCTTGGATAATCTGTACGCCAAGGGCGGGCAGACGCTGGGCGAGCTGTGTCAGCCTTTTGCCAAAGAGATGAGCCGACAGGCCGTGATGAAGCATCTGGCGATTCTGGAAAAGGCGAACCTCATCGCCATTGTCTGGAGCGGCCGTGAGAAGCGGCATTACCTCAATCCGGTTCCGATTCACGCCATTCAAAACCGTTGGATCAAAAAGTTCGAGAAGCAACGCATGGACGCGCTGAGCGCGTTGAAATCCGCCCTGGAAGGCAATGAGATAAAGGAAAGAAAAAATGGCTAACGACAATCAAGACTTCGTCTATGTGACCTATATCAAGACCACTCCGGAAAACCTCTGGGAGGCGTTAACTTCACCCGAATTCACGCGACAGTATTGGTTCGGCATTGCAGTCGCCAGCAACTGGAAAGTCGGCTCACCGATCGAGTACATGCAGGAAGGAAAAGCCCGAGTCGAGGGCAGGATTTTGGCCGCCGAGCGCCCCAAACTACTTTCATATACTTTTCGAGAAACTGCCGGCGAAGCGTCCAAGGAACCGCCCACAAAGGTGACGCTGGAGCTCGAACCCGAGGCCGGTACCGAGACGGTCAGACTGACGGTGACTCACACCGATTTCGTACCGAACTCCAAGCATCGCCCGGCAATTTCGGGTGGCTGGCCCGCCGTACTAAGCGGTCTGAAGTCACTGCTTGAGACCGGCAATACGCTGAAATTCGAGGAGTAGCTCAGGCACAGTTGGTGTGGCTGCGAAGAAATTCGCAGCCACTTTCAAGTATCCCTCATTGACAGCGCACACAGGCTCCCATATGCATCCTGGTCAGGGAGCCAAATATGCTGAAGTTTATCGTTCTGGGAATGCTGGTCACGATCTCTGCCTTCGCCGCAGCGCCAAAGGTGGGCGACAGCGCGACCTACGACCTGCACACCTCGCAGAGTCCAGGGGACACCGGCACGCTGACCTGGGAACTGGTTTCGTTTGACGCTGCCGCGAATACGTCGCTGCTCAACCAGACCATTACGATACGCGGCAACACCAAAGTTGATCAAGTGGCCAACACCTACGAAGCTTTGACGTTAGGCGATCGCGACATGACCTACTGTACCGCCCAGGGCGGCGTAGCCGACACCATTGAAGTGCCCGCCGGGCGCTACACCACCTGCCGCATTGCCGCCGAAGATGCAAATTCTCAGACGACGGTCTGGTTCTCGGGTGTACCCGTGCTGAGCATGGTGAAGTTCATTCAGATTTCGAAGGCTGACAACTCGAAAACCGAAATCGACCTGCGCGAGTTCAAAAAAGCCCTTTAAGCGCGTGTCAGAGCTGCGATTCCATTGACAAGCTTCGCCCCAATAGGCCATAGCTTGCCTCATGTTTCGCTTTCTCACGCTTACCCTGTTTGTCGCGGCGGTGCTGCCAGGCCAGCTGGCGGCTGCGGACTTCGTCGAAGTCAATTCCGATCATACCAGCGAAGCCTTCCAGGCCTATGTCGAACGTGGTCTGCACGCACTTGCCAACTCAACCAGTCCGCTGGGGCGCGAGACGTTCGAGAGCATCGAACACGGACGGGTACGCATCGACGAGCTCGCTGATCTCACCTATAACGACTTCCGGCGCGTGTTGCGGGATTATCGTTTGGCCGAAAACGCGCTGCCGCTTACGTCGGCCGACTATGAAGGTCTTACGCGCACGAATTCACGCGCGGCGCGAATTCTATCCGAAGCACTCGAGGGCTATCAGTGGGAAGATCGCATTTACGTTGCAGCAGGCCAGTCACCGCGCAAGCTTGCAGCGACCCTCGTGCATGAAGTCAACCATGTGTTGAACAAGTCGCATGTTCATTACTATGACAGCCACGGTGCCGCCTTGCTCGAAGAATACCGAGCGTTCTGGGTGGAAGCGGTCTTTCGCGGCTCCCCTACCGCAGACCACGAGTTTTGCCAGCGACTCAAAGCCCGGGTGGCGCATCTCTATTCGTTTGAAGACGTTGATCTTGACTCGATTCCCGATCACCCGCCAGGAAAGCTGATTCCGGGCGCTCGCGCCTGGCAGGAGTAAGGCAGATTCTGCGAATGGCCAAGCATCAGACAGGTGTTGAAGCGAATTGGTATTCCGCGCAGGTGCTGCGTCAGGCACAAAGGAGTCTTCCAGCGAGAAGACTGGCGCGAATTGTCGTATAATTTTGACTGATTCCCAGCACACTGCTTTTGGCGCTATTTAGCGACGAGGGTACAGCACTTGCTATAGACCGGTTCAGCGAGGTCCAACCATGTTTGTACGAATGCTGATTTTATTTATTTCTCTGGCAACCTTTGCGTCCGCCAACACCCTCGTAACCGACATCGATGACACGATCAAGATGACTGATGTTCCCGATCTCGGTTTTACGGTGATTCACGGCCTTTTCGGCGCACCTGCCTTTGCCGGAATGTCAGTACTCTATCAGGCGATGGCCTCGCAGGGTGACCTTGTCGCCTTGAGTGGCAGCCCCCAGTTCATCGCAGGTAAGGTAAAACGCTTTCTTAAAAATTACGGTTTCGAGGCCTCTCAGGTATTACTTAAACCGTCACTTTTCGACAATACCTCTGACCACAAAGTGGGCTGGCTAAAGAAGCTGGCCCAGGAGCGCCAGGGCGGTTTCATTCTGATTGGTGATGATACCGAGAAAGATCCGGAGTCCTTCGAGCGCTTCCGCAAAACCCACGCCGATCGTATCACCGCCATGTATATCCGCATCATCGTCGATCGCCCGCTGCCAGCAGGAATCAAGGGGTTTCATACGGCCCTCGATATTGCCGAAGAAGAGTTTATCGCGGGACGAATTTCGGCCAACGACTTCATGCAAGTGGGCACAGACCTGCTCAATGCACCGGACGATACATTTTTGCCCGAGTACGCAGCATGCCCACTGGTATACTTGCCATCAGAACGCATTCACAACGCCGCAGTTGCAGGAATGCGCCATGCGGTCGGCCATCGACTGCTCGCACTTTGCGGAAAACGCTATGCGAATCCGAATTGGCGCCGTTATTACGAGCGTCGCTAATCGTATAAGGCCCATCTGAATTTGAGTTTGTATTTCATATTCCTGCCGGCATTCCGCACCTGCATATTATTTCGCGGGCACTCGGAGCCAGAACTTGTTTCCAACCCCAGTACTCGGGGCATCACTCACCCCAGGCACCTTGGGTGCGGTTTTCACAGTCTGGGCATCAGCGACCTTGGGTTTGACACCGGGCTCAGGCTTGGTACCAGCTCTCAGCTCGCTTAGCATGGCGCACGAAAACCCTTTTTTCACGGCGTCGCTGCCATTAGCGCAATAGCGCGTCATGCAGGCCAGCACCTGATCGCGCGTCTCCAAGCCCACACAGCCCGCGTTAACCGTGAACCAGATTTCCATGTCATATAAGCCACGACAGAAAGCGTCTTTCTGGGCTGCGGGCTTTGCGCATTCGCTGCGGGCACATTCCAAAATAACTTTCCGACCTGGATTTTTATCCGCCCGAAGCTTGCTGCAAACCGCCGGCAGTACCGGAATGTCTTTGCAGGCAACGCTGAAATAGTCGCAGCGCGAGTCGTTCTGATCCGGATCGTGCCTTGAAGTGATGCAGACCTCACCTTCCGGGCAGGCCAGAGCGACAGTAGCTGAAATAAAAAATAACATTGCGAGAAGAACGGTTTTCATGCAGCGCTCCTGAGATTTAATTCCACCGCCTCGGGAAAGAAGGCGGCGACATCGTAAGTATTGCCATGTTTGTCGCCAAGGCGTTGGGCCCGGACGGCGAATTTTGACTCAAGCTCGGGTCGAGCCAAAATCAGACGAACTGCCAATGACTCGGCCAGGACCAGCACGGTCGTCGCCTCACGACCAAGCTGCCGCTCCAGCTCGAGCAGACGGCTCGAGCGCACAAAGGTCGCAACCATACCGGCCTCTGACCAGCCCGGCTCTCGAATATTGCCAACCTGTTCCCAGATCGGTCGAATCTCGCCCTCGACAATGCTGCCGCGAAAATGAAATCCGCGCGCGCCGGGCGGATAAAGCCCCTGACGTCGGTACTCGAGGTCAAGCATCTCAGAGGTGCGGGCCATATCATCGGCGGCTGCGAGTGCCGAGGCCGCGGGGTCGGGGCACCGATCACGATCGAAGAAGGCCGCAATCTCGTCGCCTTTACGGCGCAGCACCAGTCCGCCATGCCTCATCACGGCACCGTAAAACTGGGCGCGCCAGATGGCCATGGGGTCATCCAGCCTGCCCTGCTCGGCCCGATGGCGATAGAATGGATCCGAATTCTTGAAGTCAGCAGCAAGCATGGCACCTGCCACCTTTTCAGGAAGCACGGGGCGGCGATGGTACTCTGAAACGGGTGTGCGACCAGCTTGCAGCTCATGCTCGCGATATTCCGAAAAAACCACGAGTCCGAGCAGAAAAACCAGCGCCAGGTCAATGAACCGAAACCAGTAGTTGTGCCTGGTAAAAGAAATCACGACACTGCCATTAGCCCAGCTGAGAAAGCCGATCGCGAGTATTCCCAGCGCAAACAGCCCGAGTCTTCTGATGCGCACGGGCAGATACGAGCCGCTGCGTCCCGTCGCTTGTAAATGCGCCGCCTGTAGCCCGCAGGCCGCCGCTCCCACCACGCAGAAAGCGGGCACAATCCAGGTCGTGAGCAGCCCGCGAAACTCGAAGAGCGCCACATTCTCCGGCAAGGCAGCGATGATCGCCGCCGGTAGCGCAAAAGCCACCGGAATACCGATACGAAAAGCCGTCGGACGCACGCGCGAAAACGCGAATCCGACGAACATCGTGAAAGCTCCCTTCAAAAACTGCGTATAGATATAGAGCGCGAAAAGCGTATGGGGCGGAAGCGCGGTCACCACGATGTCGACAAAACAGAGGTAGCTTGCCGCGCAGGCCAGGCCGAACAGCGACATGTAAAAATACTCCTGCTTTTCGCGCGCCGAAAGCCAGGCCAGAATAAAAATTGCCGCGACAAAAAAATTGGTCAGCACCATTCCCAGTGGGCGCACCTTATCGACGAACGAGCGCCGAGTAAGGGCCGCGGCCGCTTTTTCGTTCGTCATCAGCCCCAGCGTGGGTCGGTCGCCCGTAAGCAGGTCAGGCCACGGATGTCCGGCATCGTTCACGATCTGAATCGCGATTTGAATCGGCTGGGGTGCAAGCAATCGGGTCATGGGAATGGTGAGCACGGTCTGCTCGCTCGTGCGCCGATCGCCGCTGGCGATCAGCTTTCCATCCAACCAGATTCGGAAGGTACTTCTAAACCAGCCCAACATCAGTGCATTGGCGCGTGCGGCAGCGGCACGACGCATGTCTAGAGCCGGAATTTCAGCGCCAATCCAGAACTCCGAACTGGCGCGCGCCTGGATGCGGCGCTCGTGGCCCAAATCGGCACGGGTAAGCGCGCTGTTCCAGAGCCCCGAAAATCCAGAATTAGCAGGGCAACCCGGCGCCGAGCTGGCATCGTAGGGACAGGGCGACTTTGCCGCACTGAGCAGCACCTTCCAGGAGCTCCTTGGTATCGGCACAACGGCCGCGACCGTATCCCACTCCGAGGCCAGCTCCAGAATGGGCGCCGCAAACGCGACAATCAGGGTTCCCGCCATGGCCAGTGCGATGAAATATCGCGAGCTGTTACCCAGCCTGCTCCGCAAAAGGCGCGACTCATCGGGCGTGCGATAGATACCACGTGCGACATTGCTCCAGAATCCAAGCTCGTTCATCAAGAACTTATCGGAACGAGGGGCCCAAAGACAAAGCCTGGGCAGAATCTTCCGGGTATGAAAAAGGATGTCCCAACCGTGCGTCTGTGGCCTAAAGCAACTGGCTGATATCCCAGAGGAAGCGAAGAATTCCTGCGCGGGTGGCCTCGGGAACAGCCCAAATCGTCATCTTAAGATTTAGCATGGTAATGGTTGCCAGATATATACTCACAACCAGCAAAAGCAGAACCTGCCAGAACTTGATCCATTGCCGCGATTTTGTCCGGTCCGCCGCAAAAAAATACGCGAGCGCATTCCGAGTAAGGATAAGCAGCAGCGGCAGAAATTCTGCCTGGTAGCGCACGGCAAGAGCCGGGACAAAAAGCAGAAAAGCGTTTCCGACGCCATAGGCAACCAGCACCAGGGTGAGAACAACACCCTCAGTGGCTACCAGCGACGGCGTGATAACAGCCCCAATAGCTCCGCTCATCATGAGAAAGGCAGAGCTGATAACCATAGGAGTCTCTCGTCCCTCAATGTAATCGAAACTGTAGCGAAGCGACGAAAAATAGTTTTCCTGGCTGTCATCAATCCATTTTATAAAGGGGAAGGTACTGAAAAAATTCGTATCGTGCGGAAGAAAATAATATTCTATTGCCAGCGGCGCCCGGTCCAATTTTAACTTGCCGTAGGCTTCCGCCACATGAATCCTGGCGGCAGACTTTCGTGTTTCCAGGTGGTATTTCACCGGACAAAACTCAAGCGGACTACCCCAACGCAGCTGATTCAGGACCAGATGAGCACCGCCGAACAATCCAAGCAGGACTAGAACCGACGCCAGGACCTTCCACGAGGGTATCTGCGTGCCACGGTCCTTGACAAATTTGCGACCAAACTGAAACTGCTGAAGTCCCAAATAAACCAGAACCGCCACCAATGCCAGGCACGGGCCGACGGCCATGGATACCCTACTGAATAGCGCCAAACCTGCGCTCAACGCGAGTAAAAGCAGGGTTGAAAACGAAAATGAATTTTTTTGAATACTCTTGAGAATGGTGCGCAGGAAAACGCAGTTCCAGGCAAGGCCCCACAAAATAGCTTCATGATAAACAAAGGCGCAGGCCAATAGCCCCAGAAAAATGCTGCCAAATACCGCGCCAAGGTAACATGCGATGGGCAGATAGCCGGCGTACCTTGTACCATCTTTTTTTACCCCTTGAGCGTCGAGAAAAATAAGAAGAATCATGATGGAGGCAACGGCGCTCGCAAGCAGGCAGGACCATCTTGACCAATCTCGGTCGCCTCGCCGCAGCACTAGCTCAAAGACGCCGCGCAGAAGCGCGGGCATGGGACCAAAATAGGTATAATATTTGCCATTGCGAACGAACGCCTCAAATCCGACTGATTCGGCCGAAACCTCGCCTTCGCCTTTCTTGAGATGGTCCAACATACTCATGTAAATGGAGCCAAACTGCTCCTTCTGCTTGAAGTCAAAGCTGAGGTCCGTAATGACCAGCGCCTGAGCCGTCAGCGATATCACCACAAGGGCCAGCAGCTTGAAGTTCCCGGCCGTGATATGCTTGATAAACGCTAGAACGGGAGCCCATAGTCGCATCATAGCCTCAGTTTACCTTCTGGAATGCTTCAGCCACAATACCGATATCAATAATTATGGACAATAGTCAGGCTCGGTCCCGGGTACGGGAACTCAGGTTGAGTGGCGCGCGGTGATTCTGTTATAGTCGAAGTTATGCCAGAATCACGACCGGTTTCATTTTATCGATACGCAAGCCTCGTGGGCTTCCTGTTCGCGGTGATTTTTTTTAAGGTGGTCGTATTCAGCAACAACCATGACTCGGACTCCCACTTCGCCGACGTTCAAGCGGACCTGCATGCTTGGCTGATCGACCATCAGGCACCGATTTGGACCTACCAACTTTGCGCGGGAGCCTCGCGAATTGGCAATGCCCTCTCGTTCGGTTTTTCTCCTTTGCTGCTGTTTTTCGTTATTTTTGGAGCTTTTTGGGGCTACAAAGTTCTCTTGTTGTTTAGCTTCAGTGTAGGTCTTTACTATCTGCGCCGAATCTTCGGACTGCTTTGGCCGTCTGACCCGCAGCAGTCGCTGGACATCAGCGCGCCGGAGCGCGACTGGGTCGTAACCTGCGTTGCATTGCTCTTTATGTTTTCAAACTATTTCATGTGGCACATGGCGATGGGACACGCGATGTTCGGGGTGATCTATTTTGTCATCGGCATCGTTTACTACATGCTACTGGCCGCTCATCGCCCCCTTGCCCGCAAGGAGTTTTTCACCGGCGTATTCCTGACTTTCACCTTTTTTTCCGGATCCTCATATTACGGATTCGTTTTCTTCTTACTACCAATAACTGTTGCGCTCGGACTTTTTTTGATTCTTAAACCGCTGGTGCAGCGCGAATCGCTCGCTAGTGCCGTGCGTACAGTCTTCCGGGTCGCGGCATTTCTGGTGCTCGGGATTGGTCTTGCCTCTTTTAAACTCTATCAAGTCATTGCCTACAATCACCGGTTTCCGCGCAACTTTGAGAATTATCCGCCCGATTTAGGCGGGTTCTTCCGCACCTTGGTTGCTCATTTCGTCCCCACATCTGGATATGCCTATCTGTTCAAAATTCCGGCGCAATCATTCTGGGGCATATGGGAGGACAGTGCTTTCTCATTGAACGCCTGGCTACTTGGCGGATTTCTCCTGGCAGCGGTATATCGCAGATTCCGAAATGGAAAACCGCTGTACTTCGAAGCCTGGCTCCTGTTTCCGCTTTTGGGTTGCCTGGTGGCATACGGTTTTGTCCTGGGCGAAAGCTCAAAGCTGTCTCTTTATGTTCTCCTGAACGGCGTACTGGGTAACGGCATTCGCTGCGTAGGCCGCTTTCAGGTTGCACTATCATTCTTTTTATCACTCTTGTTGATACAGATTTTAGGACGGGATGCACGCTATTGCCGATTTTTTTCGCGCTGGCTCAGTATTCCGTGTCTGCT
>JBBRLF010000016.1:0-30738 GCA_038231515.1 candidate division WWE3 bacterium | reverse complement strand
GACCACTTTTTACCGGACCATTTCGCAGCTCGAGCCCGGGCATTACTTAAAGATCAAGAAAGATGGCTCCATTGAAAAAAAGCGTTACTGGCAGCTGAAGCCCGAGCAGGAAATGGAAGAAGCGCCGACGTTCGAGGTCGCCTGCCAGCGCTATTCCGAGCTCTTCGAAACTTCGATCAGGCGGCGGCTGCGCTCTGACGTGCCGGTGGGGACGTGCTTGTCTGGTGGCCTGGACTCCTCTTCGATAGCGGTACTGCTCGATCAGCTTCTTAAGAATTCTGGCAATCCCCTGAAAACATTTTCCGCGCGCATGCCCGATCCGGCCATGGACGAGGGCCGCTTCATGCAAGAGGTGATTTCCAAAACCAGCGTGGATCCGCATTACGTCTGGCAGGACCCGGACAAGTCCATCGACGAGCTCGACGACACCTTTTATCATAACGAGGAGCCGCTGCTCTGGTCGGCCGTGCTGACGCATCGCCTGGTGATGAGACTGGCCAAGGAGAACGGGGTTCCGGTTCTTATCGATGGCCAGGGGCCCGACGAGGTGCTGGCCGGTTACCTGGATTTCAATCAGGTTTATTTTCGCGAACTTTTCCTTACCGATCCGCGGCGACTGGCCAGCGAGCTGGTCAGTTATCGGGAACACCAGGGTAAAACTTTCAACGCCGGGCCGCGCTTTCAGCTCGAAGCCCGCTATCCGAATGTACTGAGCACGCTCGGCATGCTGGGACGCAGTCTGCATTCCGCACGGCATCTGCAAGACATGAGTCCGGAGCTGATTGACCGCCGCAAGCGCGACCCGCTTCCGTTTCCAAAGTTCACGCACTTGAATGATTCGTTACGTTACGCCACGACCGTGCGCGGCCTGTCTTATCTTTTGCGCATGAGTGATCGCAACTCGATGGCTTTTGCGATAGAGGTTCGGCTGCCGTTTCTTTATCATGAGCTCGTCGAGTTCTGCTTCAGCCTTCCGCCGGCGTATAAGATTCACGAAGGCTGGAGTAAATACATTTTGAGAAAATCAATGGAACCGCTGCTGCCGCCGGCCATTACGTGGCGACGCGACAAGGTGGGCTTCGATACGCCGCAGAAAGCCTGGCTCGAACATCCCAGATTCAAAGAACGGATTCAAAGCTCCATCGAGACTTTGAAACAGGAAAAATGGATCACGCAGCCGAATTCCGAGAAGAGCTGGCAGTATATTTTCGCCGCCAAGGTACTCAAGAACAATCTATAGGCCGGGCTTACTTGACGGCTTCCAGAAAAAACATCTGTTCCGGCCGATTGTCGATCTGCGCGACATCCGGCATGCGGCTTTCGCAATACTGCTTCTGTTCCACCTTGGAAAAGCCGGCTTCTTTGAAAAGCCGTGCCAGTGTTTCGTAGTCGTAGACGTACTTGCAGTACTTGGTGCCGTACACCCGGTAGCCGTAAAACCAGGAGTTGAATTTGTCGCCCATCGTCTCGCCCTCAAAGCGATCGCGGCCGTCGGCGGCCTTCTGGAAGAAGAAATCGCGATCTGTCTTAATGTACTTTTCGGCGATCAAACGCAAATCCTGGGTTGCGAAGCGAGTCACGCCGCCGGGCGCCAGCACGCGGTGCACGTCACGAATAATTTCAAGGCCGCGGCTGCGCGAAAAATAATTTATCGCCGAGATGCACACCAGGCGGGCACAGGAGTTGTCGGCAAAAGGCATAAGGGATTTTTCAAGATCCAGAATCAGGTCTGATTTTTGCGCCACATCGACATTACAAAAACCCGGCAGCAGCACATCGCCCGAACAAAGGTTGACATGAAGATCCCGTGCCGTACGCAGCCGCGAAAGCTCGCTCTGCTGAGCGACTTTTCTTCGCACAAATCGCTGGGCTTTCGTAAGCAGGGTGGTCATTTGGAACGATCGCCTATTCTGACAAGCAACACGTCGGCAAAAAACTTGGTGGCCCAGTTCAGGATGTGAAACGGATCGTACCCTTTATAGATCGGAAAGGGGCCGGGAAAACCGCCCCGAATTCCGTCATTGGGATTCGAGATATCCTGTATGCGCTTGGCCGTTTCGACAATCGTGTCGGCTACCTCACGGTAGGGCTTGCGCTGGAAGTGCTTGTCGAGCGTGTACATTACGGCCGCCAGCTGAACATTTCCAGTAAGGCAGGAGTGGTCATCCTGCGAGCTCCACTTCGGTCCGTACGAGCAGTGCGGCAGCCCTTTGATTCCCAGCGCGGGTTTGGTGGAGATCTGCGCGCAAAGCGCGTCCATGCTCAGGAAGACCGCTTTGGGAAACTCCTCGAGCCGGGCGTCGGGCAAGCCCGTTAAAAGCGCGGGGCATTTTTTCAGCAGAAGATAAGATTCGATCAGGCCGCGCATCGTATAGGCGAGGAGGTGCGTGATGGGGTCGCGTCGAAAAAAGCCGCAGTTCTTCCACCAGCCGTTGGGCTGCTGCTGTTGCACGACCCAGTGCAGATTGTCCAAGGCCCCGCGCACATATTTCTGCTCGCTGGTAAGCCGGGCGACGCGAAGCAACGACCAGGCCACCCTTGAGTCATAGGTGCGGCTGCCGCTATAGCTGTCTTTTTTCCAGCAGCCGTCTTTTTCCTGAATATCCAAAAGGTAGTCTGCTGCGCGTACCGCAGCGGCCAGATAAGTCTTGTCGCCGGTTTCGACATAAAGACTGCACCAGCCATGAATGACCTGGCCCGTATTGAAGCCGCGCAGCACATCGGGCTCGGTGATACTCGACGGAATTCCCCCGGTCATGTGCTGGATTTCGATTTCCCATTTGCCCATGCGAATGGCGCGATCAAGGTATTCGCGTTTGCCGGTCAGCTTCCAGTATTTGAGAAAGGTCTCAAGAATATAGCCGGTGGTTTCCGGGTAGGGATTGGGATCCCAGCCGTCAAAAATACCAAACTGCTTGGAAACCCCTTTACCCTTCGTTACTTCTTCGG
Source organism: candidate division WWE3 bacterium (assembly GCA_038231515.1). Classification (GTDB taxonomy): domain Bacteria; phylum Bdellovibrionota; class UBA1018; order UBA1018; family UBA923; genus JACQAX01. The sequence continues at coordinate 27,789 of JBBRLF010000016.1, read as the reverse complement.
CGCGACAGAGCCAGAGCATAGCCTGTTCGAGGTGCGTCTCGTCGCTTTCGCAGGGGCCCAGTTGATAGGCCACGTTGCGACAGGCATAGCTGAAGCCCCCAACATTGAGCAGCTTGAAAAACATATAACCACGTTTGAGCGTTTCGCGCGGCATAGGGATTAGGTTAGTCACTCCGCACCTTCAAAGACTCTCCAGCTTGGCTATCAGCTTTTTGGTTATTTCCTGGTAAGAATACTCGTCGACGGTATTCCGGTCAGGATGATATGGTGATTTCCCATTTTTCTTCCAGGCAAAGTACTGCTTCTCGAGAAATTCTACCGTCTGCGCAACTGAATTACAAACAGAACCGGTTTGAGTTTTCCTGATCAGGGTTTCCAGCACGCCGTGATCGGAAGGCACCAGCAGTATTGGCGTACCCGCGACAATATACTCGAAAATTTTGCCGGGAAAAATTCCCACTGATTTCTCATGTGCAAAGAACAGCAGTACGGCGCTTGACTTCTGTATCTTCAAACTTGTGTGCTTGTCCACGCGGTCCAGGTATTCGACGATCTGTTCATGGTATCTGCAAGTTTTGATCTGCTTGAGGGTGGTTTCAAAGCCATGGGAAAACTTTGAGCCGATCATCTTGACGCAGATATCTTTCGGGGGAATCGAATGCTTGTCGATGAACTGCTGCAGGGCTTGAAAAAAGATTTCTGCCCGTTGCTGCGAGTAGATCGTTCCGATGTAGCAAAGAGTGAAGCGCTCATATTTTTCCACCGGAATCGGGTCGATTTCGGCACGGTCAAAGCCGTTGGTCACCACCATGCCGTTTTTTACGCCCGTCATGGCCAGGGCGTTTTCCAAAAAGGGCTCGGACGCCGCGATGACCAGGTCGGCGTTTTTATTGAAGTGTTTTTCGCGGACTGCCGCGTACCGGCGCTTGAGCTGGCTGACTAAGTTGTCGTTATAGGTGTTAAACCCCTCGATCCTGAATTTTTCGTCGGTATAATTCCAGGGGTCGCGGTACTCGGCGATATATTTCGCTTTGAAATACCTGGCAAGGTCATGGCCTACGTCAAAATTACTCCACGGGTCGCCCGAGGCCAGCACGAAATCGGGCGGGGCGCCGATGACGCGGGCAAGGTCGTCCAGTGAGAAGGTGAGGCGAAAGGCATAGTCGAGAGGACAGATGAAATAACAAAGATTCTCAGCAAACTTTCTAGTCGCGGCGGCGTGCTGGCGTCCGGTTAGCTTTAAAGCCAGGCGTTGAACGGGGTTGAGGCCCGCGATACGGTCGGGACCGAAAGGAACCCGGTAGACCGTGGTATTGGTAAAAAGCTTTTCGGTCGTGATTTCTGACGGACTCAGGTCGGCGGTCCTGGCGATGATCTGGCCCTGGTCCCAGGCACGCGTCACCACGCTGACGCGATAACCCTGCTCGTCAAAGCCCTTCGCGCGAATATAGTTTCGGTGCGCCGACATGCTGTTGGCCGGGGGAAAGCCCAGGGTGACGATCAAGAGGTGTTTCATCGGTAATGACTACGTTGCCTTTTTGAGCAACAGGCACGTCAGCTGGTGGGTTTCGGTTTTGGTCACCCTACGCGGTACCTTTACCACTTCACCGACCGTCCAGAACTTTCCGGTGAAGAAGTTCCAGTAGTCCTGCTTTACAATCGTGGCGCCGTTCTGGCGTAGCCAGCCCTCAACCTCTTTGCGGGAAAAAGCCTGGCAAACGAAGGCCGCACCCTGGCCATAGCTTGAGCCTTCGAGGTCATAGCAGTTCTCGATATATTTGGTTTCGTTGTAGGGACACGTTAAAACGAGGTGGCCGCCGGGATTTAAAAGCGAAAGCATGGATTTCACGGCGTCGCCGTGGGGTTTGATGTGTTCGAGCACGCTGATGCACGTGATGAAGTCGAATTTTTCGGTAAGTTTGGTTTTGGTGATGTCGTCGTGGGCGACATGAAAGTGTCGGTTCACCATGCCCGCGGGCCAGTAGTCGACAATGTTATCCACGGCCGCTACCTGATAGCCGCAGCTGCGCATCAGATGCGGCAAGGCGGTCTGTCCCGTGCCTACGTCCAGAATCTTATCAGGGCGCAGCTCGGTCAGATTCTCGAAAACGAAGCTGTATTCGATCGAGCGCTCGTTCTTTCGCACCTTCTTCTGGTCGCGATATTCCGCGCTGCACAGGGTGCGGTTATAACGGGTTCCAAGTGCGTGAGCGATTGTTTTGGCGATCTTAAACATAGGTTTATCTGGCCTCATTGTAAGACATGGAAGAAGAGACTGAAAGTTTTAAGTGGCAAAGTATTGTGACAGGCCCCGGTCGACGAGCACCCCGAGCGCGGGCACTTTACGCACTATTGGCGAAATATCCCGGTACTCGATGACATTGGCTTTTAGAAAAACGAAGTAGGCAAAAATCGCCGACACCGCGCCGTAGCTCAGTACGAACAGAATCTTGTCCGTGTGAAAGCCGGAAAAATAAAATGCCAGGGGGGCCGAGGCCGACACGATGACGACGATGGCCAGCTTTGGAAGGTCGAAAAAATCCAGCCAGGATTTTTTGATGGTCCGGGCCGACAGCAGCAGCAGCGTCGAAACCAACATGCCGTAAGTGAACAGGGTGCTGAAGGCCGCGCCCAGATAGCCGAACTTGCGGATCAGAATGCTGTTGCCGATGATATTGAAGACGACGGCCGCCAGATAGGTGAGCATCACCAGCCGCCCTTTTCCGGACGAGATCAGAATATCGAGGTAGTCGTTGACCCGAAAAAACAAGCTGCAGCTGACGATGGCGAAGACTACGCCACCGGCCGCGTATTTTTTTGAAAAATAGGTGGTCACCAGGGTGCGGCTGAAGACGATCAGAAAGAAGATAGCCGGATAGATCAGGGCCGCGGTTATCGTGATGAGCTTGCGCTTGAGCTTGACGATGGAGTCGAAATTACCCTCGGCATAATGCTTCGAAACCATGGGCATAACGATTGCGGCAATAGACGTATAGAGCGTGCCGATGACCGGGAGCTCGATTGTTGCGGTGCGATATATCGCAAACTCCTCGACCGACAGCAACGAGGCGATCATGAACTTGTCGGTATACATGATGATGAACCACATGACCTCGGTAAACCCCAGTTGCGCCCCCAGCGTGATTCGTTCCAGCGCGTGGCTCGTGTTGAACCTGGTCATCCGAAAATACGACCTTGGCACGCAGGCCAGCCCCATTGCCAGCTGCACGACGGCAAGCAGCACCAGTCCGAGGAAGACAACCGAGAGCGAATGGAAGATCTGAACCGCTCCAACCATCAGAATGACTCGCAGAAGCAGTCCCGAGGAGACGATGAAAAGTGACTGGCGGGCGCGGCCCAGGAAAATAAGCAAGGAGTTGACGCAGAGGTAAGGGATGTAGAACAGGATATACGGAGAATAGATTCTCAGCAGAGTTCCCAGCTGCTGATTGTGAAACCAGTTCGCGAATAGTCCGGCTGAAAAAAAGATAGCCAGGAAGCCGAGAAATCCTTGAGCCAGGGAGCTTATAAAAATCGTTTTGAAATCGCCGATCTTGTCTTTGGAGCGCGCCAGGCTGACGTACATCACGGTAGCCATGCCGAGCGAAAAAACCGTTCGGGCAGTATCAGCCACCAGGATGACCTGACCATAGAGTCCGTATTCTTCGCGGCTCAGGACTCGGACGAAATACGGGAGAAAAAGAAAATTAACGACTGCATTAAAGCCCTGCGCGGCAACCAGAGCAATGACCCGTTCAGTTTTCGACATAAATAGAGTTTAAGGTTACCATTGAACGGGGGCCTGGCCTTGAAATTTTCAATCATTATTCCCACCTACAATCGCGCGCAGCTCGTCTTTAAGACGATCGAGTCGGCGCTCCAGCAAAGCTGCGACGATTTTGAGATCATTGTGGTCGATGACGGCAGTACTGACGACACCGAGCAGCTGTTTGCCCATTATCGGCACCCCAAGGTGACCTATTTTCGAAAAGAGAACGGTGAACGTGGCGCTGCCCGGAACTTCGGCGCTCGCAAGGCCTCGGGGGATTATCTCAACTTCTTTGACTCCGACGACCTTATGCTGCCCAATCACCTTGCCGAAGCGAGCAAGTGCATCGACCTGTTCGACCGGCCCGAGGTTTTCGCGCTGGGCTACCGGATCGAAGATGGAAAGGGCAGGGTCAAGCAGTCCCAGCTCAACCTGCCCGACCCGCTCAACGAGCTGCTGCTCTCGGGTAACGTCCTCGGATGCAATCCTGTTTTCGTGCGCAAGGACGTCTTCGCGCAGGTCGCGTTTGACGAAGTCCGTCCCTTGGCCGGCAGCGAGGATTGGCTGCTCTGGCTGCGACTCTCGGCCCGGTTCCGGTTTCGATTCTGGCCGCAGGTGACTTCGGTGCTGATCGACCACGAAGGACGCAGCGTTTATAATTTCAAAGAGGAAAAGCTTGTCTCGCGCAGCGAGCGGATGTTGGCCTCGCTGGCCGGAGACCCGATTTTCATGGGCCGGTATGGTGGCCACCTCGATCGGATTCGCGCTTTTCGCTATATCTATACCGGCCTGCATCTGGCGCTTTCGGGCCAGGTTGGCCGGCCACTTTATTATCTCTATAGGGCGGCGATAACGTCTCCGGCCAGCCTGTTTCGGCGGACGACGTTAGGCACCTTGAAACATGTCGTGCTGAGCGGCCTGAGAAAGTGCACCTGATGGAAATCCTGACAGACAGCCAGGGGAACCAGTTTGAGATGCGCACCTGGCGGTGCCCCACCTGCAAGCAATCGACGGAGCGGGTTCTCGGACTGCGTGGTGGAGAATACCACCGCTATAAGCACGGCGTAGCGACCCGGATCGTTCAGTGCGAGCGGTGTGGCTTGCTCTACGCAAATCCATTTCCATATCCGCGCGACGCCCAAAGGCTATATGGCGATCCAGAAAAATATTTCGAGAATCATTCTGACGTGCTCAAGCTGCAGGGCAATCAAAGGATCACCCGTGAGTTCATCAGGCGTCTGGCAAAACCCAGGATCACGCTCCTGGACGTTGGCAGCGGACGCGGTGAAATGGTCGAGGCCGCTCGACGCGAGGGCGCGGATGCCGTAGGTCTCGAGTTTTCAGCTGCGATGATTCGTTCGGCCAAAGAACGCTATGGCATCACGTTGGTCGCCCAATCCATTGAAGATTATGCGAAGGCCCCCAGCGCCCGGGTTTTTGACGCCATAGTACTGAACGCGGTGCTCGAGCACGTTTATGATCCGGACTCGATGGTCGCGAGCTTGAAAAAACTTACCCGCTCCGGAAGTCTGGTCTACATCGATGTGCCTAACGAGCCGCACCTGCGCTCGAGGGTGGGCAATGCTGCCAATCGCCTGCTTGGCAGCAAAGGAGTTTTCAACCTGGCCCCGACCTTTTCGCCTTACCATGTTTACGGCTTCAACCCCCGGGCTCTGGGCAAGCTGCTGGGCAAACACGGTTTTGAAATCGTGACGATCGAGGTTTTCGCCTATCCGGTCGTGCGCGCTGACAAAAGTCTCAAAGATCGACTGCTGTCGTTCGTGGGCACCCAGGTCAATCGTGTTGCCAATTTGACGGGAACGGCGAGCAATATGGTGGTTTGGGCAAAAAGGCTATGAGCGCAAGATGATCACGTATCTGGCAACTGCCATGGCCGCTCTTGCCTTTGCGCATCTGTCCGGCTTCGGCATCTTGACTGCCCTGGGTTATCGACTTCGTCCGACACGGCTGGCATTTTTTACGGCTTTGCTGGCTGGGCTTACCGCCGTCATCACGGGCTATTCCTTGTTGATGACGCTTGGAGTTTCGATCAACTCGGGTTTTCTTCTGCTGGGCGCACTGGCGATCGGCTTTGGAGGCCGCGACCGTGGAAAAAAAATGCAGGACTGGCAAACCACGCTGTCGCTTTATCCCGAGATGCTGCTGGTACTGAGCCTGATTTTTCTGCAGCAGTTTCTGACCATTCGGGGTTCGGGTGCCATGCCGCTATTGTTTCCGGCTACTCAGGACATCGTTATCTTCACCGACCTCGCTAATTTTCTGAACCACGCCGGCGTCGAGAACTCCCAGGTCGATTATGTGTTTACGAACACGATTGGCGTGGCGCTTTACCATTATTTTGAGATCTGGCTTACGGCTTTGATCTCGAGAGTGGCCGGGCTGCCGTCACTTTATGTCGATCATTTGGTCACGGCCGCATTGGGTGGGGCCGTGGTCTATGCGGGCTTTACGGCGATTCTCGAGCGTTTTTCCAAAAGCGCGGTTCGCTGGCGCATTCTTTGTTTCGCCCTGGTGCTGCTGAATGCCGAGTTTCTACCGCCGTTTTTGGGGCACGTGGCGTTACTGGGACGCTCGCTGGATTACTTCAACCTTTCGGCGGTCGAATACGTAAAATTTTTTCCGATCTACATGTTCCTGCAGGCAGCAACGCTTGCCTTGCTTTACGAACGGCGGGACCTGAGCTGTCTGGCGGTGCTGGGTGCCACGATAGCCAGCGGCCTGGTTACGCCGGCGTTCTATGCGACGCTGGTCGCACTCCTGATTTTAGGAAGCTGGCGCCGACGGCTGGCCTCGCAGGAGGCTCGTCGCATGGTGCTGGCCACGACGAGCTGCCTGGTCTGGTCCGTCGCTTTTTACAAGATTTTCAAAGGCGCTGTTTCGTTCAGTACGATGCCGCAGTGGCCCGCGCTTGTGTCTTATTTTGCTGGCGGCAAAGGAGTACGTACTGCCATCAATGTGATTGGTGGGTCGCTGCTGCAGTGCCTGGCACTGATGTCGCCCTGGCTGGCTCTGGGATTTTGTGTCCGCCGCTGCGACGAGTTTCGCGAACGGGCGGTGCGCGACGTTGCCTGGCTCTATGGCATGATATTTCTGGTCGGACTGCTGGAGTGGGCGGCGCTGCATTTCATGCTCGTCTCGCACCAGGTCTTTACTCGTGGCACGCACGTGCTGCTCAATCTTGCCGCATTGCTCGTCATGGTCCTGGCTTCGCGACGCGCAAGCAAGGTGCTTGTCCTGGTACTGCTGGTGGTCACGCCGTTTAAGCTTCTGGACTACGTAGGCAAGCTGCGGGCTTATCGGGCAACGTCGCTGGCTGCCTACGATTCGCAGTTCGTGGAGCGCGCCGCCAAGCAGCTGGCTGGCTTGAATCCCTTGGGCGTGCACTTTCGCGGTCGGAGCGAATATTCCGGCGCCAGCCTGGTCGATAAGCTTCCTAATCAGCGCCCCGGTGGCTTTTTGGGAATGCTGGGCTCGCATTTCTATCCGACTTCGCTTACGCCATTTGAAATACCAGTTTCAAGCGACCCCATGGTGGGGCGCATCGAAAGCGAGCTGCGCCGCAGCTATCCCTTCTATAAGTTTGTCGAAGCGCAGAAGAGCTCTGGTACTTTTACCGGTGTCGCTGAAAGTCAGGTTAAATTTATGGCCCACTATCAAATTGAATACGGGATTGTTTCCCGGGCCGCGCAGCTGCCCGCCGCGCTGGTGCCGCTGGTGAAGAGCTCGCTTACCGACCCCCGCTCCGGCGACACGCTGGTGCTGTTCAAGCCGCAGGCTCACTGATTCTTGAAAAGTACCGTGACGGTTGTCTGATGACTAGAATTTTTGAATTCCCGAATCTGGGTAAAGCCGCCGTTGCGAAGTGCGGTCGTAAAGGCGTCTGCGCCTTCAGCCACCGGAAGCTCGTCCAATAACACGGCCTCGATGCCGGGCACGGCAAGAATGTCGGACGAAGCGACCTCGGAATATTCCTGAGACCCGCGCTTCAACTTTTGCCGGGTGACGGCGTGATGTAGCTCGAATTCGCGCAGCCAGTCGCGCACCCGAATGCCCTGTATGACGGTCAGAAAGCCGCCATAACCCAGTCCCGCGTAAAAAGTTTTTCCGGCCAGCCCCGCGCTTTGAATAAACTGATAAGCCTTTTCGGTTTCGAAATAGGACTGAGATAGAATTCGGGAGTCAATGCTCGGCACGGTCACCGACCCCGCAGCCGGCCGATTCAACTCAGGCAACGAAAGATAATAATGGCAATTGAGCCCCAGCACCAGAATGGCCAGCACAGCGGCTACTTTTCGGGAAGCCGCCTTGGGCAGGCCCGCCAGGCAAATGAGTAGCAGCTGATAAAATCCAAAAACCACGAAAGGCGCGAGGTATTCCGCCTGATATCGGCCAATTCCCCATAGTATCGGTGAAATGGAAAAAAAGAGAGTCACGCCCAGCGAAAACCAAATCGCGCGAAGTGGCGCAAGCACGGCGGCGTTGCCGGGAACTGGAACGAAGGCCACTGCCAGCAGAGCCAGGCCGTAGCCAAAAACCGAGTGCTCGGCCACCTGAGCCACGACCCCGCCACTTACGGCGGTCCAGACCTTGGGCAACATGCCGGTTACGGCCATGCCCTTGGTGGCTGGTGTCTTAAGCAAAATAGCGGCCAGAGTTTGCGGCAGCATCAATAGGATTGGAATCAGGACGGGCCAGAACTGCGGCAGTCGTTTTCTCTCTTTCCAAATCAACGCGGCAAAAAAGGCAGGTAGGCCACGAAAGTCGGCTGCCGCATCATGGTGCCAACGGCGAGAACAGCGCTGAGTCGAAACCAGAGGCGCTTTCGCGAAGGATCGTCGGTGGAAGTAAAAACTTCGGGCAGGGAAAACAGGACAATCGTCCAGGCCGCCGCCGACCAGATTGAAGGCTCTGCCAGCGTGGCCACGTGCAACGTTACAGGAAGACTACCGGCAGCCGCGCCAAATAAAAAAGCGACCGGCTCGCCCAGCCGTACCCGGGTGCGGCGATACAGGTACAGGCAAAGCGCCGCGAGGGCCAGAAACTGCGGCAGGCGAAAGGCGAACGAGCTGCTCGAAAGCAGCGCACTGGATAGCCAGAGCGGAAAAAGTCGAAACGAAGGGTGAATGTCGACATTGCCACCGAGTTTTTCGATTGCGACTCGCAGGGTGACGAAGGCGACCGCAAGCAGTGCGAGGCGAAGTTTGAATCGCACCTTTCTCAGGATGGCGAAGGCGGCAACCGAGGCCGTCAGCAGCACCACATCGCTGAGCCACAGCAGTTTGCGAAAGTCGTAGTCCAGCCACAGTCCTCTTTTGAGTGCCAGCAGGCGGATAGCCTTGAAAGCGTGGACCTGGGAATACTGGGCGTGAAAGAGCTGGTCGCCGTTGATCGCAATGAGCAGCGCGCGGCCGCTCAGCCCTGCGAGCAAAATCACGTACCCGCTAAAAATGATCAGGTCGCGCTTTTCGACCGTCCAGCGGTCTTCGAAAAAAACAGCCTGGGGCGCCAGCCTGGCGACCGCCGCCAGCCCGGTCGTCAAGGCGGCCAGGATAAACGTTAAGACAAGGTTGGAAGCGCCAGCGCCAAAATGGATGGCGTCAAAAAGGCCATACGACCAGAATCCCACAAAGGCCAGAACGGTGGGCCAGGAAATAATAAATGTGCCGTCCATGACTCAAGAGCGTACCACTTAAGAGTAAGGGGTGGACAAACTTTTGATCCTCATGAACGATGAGCACATGAAGACGCTATTGCGATGACAACCGCGAGCCAACCCAAACACCGCCGTGCCACCCGCTGGTTTCACTGGACCAACTTTCCGCTGCTCGGGCTGATGATCTGGAGTGGAATCCTGATCTACTGGGCTAATGACATCTATGGTATCGATGCCGGCGATTACACCCTTAAACTTTTTCCTCAATCCTGGTTTACGGCGCTGGGCGCCGATCATCGTCTGGCCGAAGGCATGTCGTGGCATTTTTTTCTGCAGTGGTTTTTCGTGCTTAACGGCATGGCTTATGTCGCTTATACGGTTTTTTCGGGCGAGTGGCGGCAGCTGGCGCCCCGGCGCGGAACGCTGCGAGACGCCTGGCTTGTCGTGCTTCACGATTTGCACTTGCGGAAAGAGGCGCCGGTGCAGGGCAAATACAATGGTGCGCAACGAATCGCCTATTCGATGATCATTCTGTTTGGCGTTTTATCGACCTTGACGGGCTACGCGATTTTCAAACCGGTGCAGCTCTTCTGGCTGCGTGAGCTGTTTGGCGGATACGATACGGCGCGCTTGATTCATTTTTGGCTGACCCTGGGTTACGTCGTGTTTTTTGTGCTGCACCTGGCGCAGGTGGCGCGGGCAGGTTGGAATAACTTTCGGGCGATGGTGAGCGGTTATGAAATCTGAAGAGCTGCGGCGGCTGACGATCAAAAGTTTTGCCGTGGGCGGCCTGTGCGCCGTGCTGGCCCTGGTCGCCTGGTTTTGGTTGCGCGGACAGCCCCAAGACGGTGGCATACCCTGGGCGCTGCGCCAGGTGCATGAGCTCAACGGGCGACTTTGGAGCAAAGTGTTTAGCCACGATCGCACGCCGCCCACGTTGGGCGCGGCGGCCGGTACTAAGCCTCGGGTCAATGGGCTTTTGGGTTTGGAAAAGCCGATTGATCAGCGGCTCTGGAGACTTCAAGTTTTTGCCGAAGACAAGCTGGTGCAGACCTTACCGCTGTCGGGCTTGAAGCTGCTTCCGCTGACCAATACGGCCACGCAGTTTTACTGCATCGAAGGCTGGAGCACCCGATTTTCTTACTCGGGGGTGAAGTTCTCGGACTTCATGAAGGCATTTGGTCTTGCGACCACCTACCGCTATGTCGGTCTGGAAACGCCCGATCATCTTTATTATGTTTCCATCGACATGGACAGCATGATGCATCCGATGACCTTGCTTGCACTCGAGATGAACGAGCGACCGCTGTCGACCGAGAACGGGGCGCCACTTCGGCTCATTATTCCCGTCAAATACGGAATCAAGAGCTTGAAGAGAATTGGAGCCATTCGTTTCTCAAATACTCGACCGCCGGATTATTGGGCCGAGCGTGGGTACGACTGGTACTCGGGGCTGTGATTATTTTCCGGTCTTGAAGCTCGACTGGTATTCGGGGTAGCCGCTTTCTTTGAGCTTGGCCACGGGAATGAACTTGAGCGCAGCGGAGTTGATGCAGTAACGAAGACCACCCTTGTCCTGAGGCCCGTCGTTGAAAACGTGGCCCAGGTGGGAGTCGCCGCTTTTGGACCTTACTTCGGTACGAGTGCCGTAGCCCATGCGGCTGTCGGTTTTTTCAATGACGTTTTTCTTGTCGATCGGTTTCGTAAAGCTGGGCCAGCCCGTGCCGGATTCAAACTTGTCGAGCGAGCTGAATAGGGGTTCGCCCGTGACGATGTCGACGTAGATGCCCGCCTCATGATTGTCCTGGTACTGGTTGTGAAACGGGCGCTCGGTGCCTTCGTGCTGGGTTACGTCATATTGCTCGGCCGACAGCTTCTTCTTGAGCTCTTCGTCGCTGGGCTTCGTGTATTTCTTCTCGTGGCCCTCGGTCCCAAAAGCCAGGGTTGAGAGCAGAAACGTAAGCAGAACGAGTTTTAATTTCATAAAGGCTCCTTGGTTATTTAAGATCGCCGCCGACGACTTGCACTGGCTTCTGGTCATGGCCGTTGGTGACCCAGAAGGCGGCACTGTAAGATTTTGCTTTGTCAGTCTGGGGGGCTTTTAGCTCGACGACCGCCGAATATTCGCCCGAGGCATTGTCCATCGTTTGAGTGTTGAGCGACAGCACCACAAACTCATGGTGCAGGGTTTTGCCGTTGTTTTCGCCGGAGTGTACTTCACTGGTCAGGCCATTGCCCAGCAGTGCGCCGTAAACTTTCCAGCCTGCGCCGGCCACGGTGGGTCGATAGATAACGAAAAATTTAGTGGGCGCCGTCTGGCTCGCGGCCAGCACGCCTACGTTGCTGGTATTTGCGTTGGCATAACGCGTGTCCGAGCCGCTTGCGCGCCACTCCGAGCCACTCAGCACGAAGCCCGGCGTGTACACGTTGCCATTGCCCCATTCGCGACCGTATTGCTGCTGTCGCGCGGTAAAGGTTTCTTTTGAAAAGCGATCGGTCCAGCCCAAGCGGTTCCAGTAATCGACATGGAACTCGATCGGAACAAAGGTTTTCCAGAGGGCCGGATGCGCGCGAAGCGAGGCCAGCCAGGCGTCAGCCGGGGGGCAGCTGCTGCAGCCTTCTGAGCTGAAGAGTTCGAGCAGATTGGTTTGGGTTGCGGCGCTCTCAAAACGAATCGTGCCCCCGGCTTTGCTTGGGGCCGGGTTGCCGATAAATGCCAAGGCCAGGAGTGTGATTAAAGGCTTGAAATTACTAATATTTCCCATGTGCCACCCTCTCTCGTCTACTGGCTAATTCGACGCGCGCGCAGAAAGGTTACATCGTGGGGAATTGTTCTTACAGATCGGCTTCGCGAACGAATTCTTCGAGTCGTTTCTTGATCGCATTGCGTGCAATGCGAAACTGCGAGAGTCGCTCTTCGTCGGTATCGCCTCGGCCGGCCGGGTCGGGAATGGGCCAGTGAATTTTGCACGCATCCGACAAAATCACGGGGCAGACCTCTTCTTCGCAAAGCGTGATGACGTAATCAAGCTTGCCGGTGAAGTCTGCGGGCAGCTCTTCGACCGATTTTGAACGATGTTTGGAGATGTCGATTCTGATTTCCTGCAGCGCCTGTACTGCGAACGGGCTGAGCTCAGAGGGTTTGGAACCTGCGCTTTCCACTCGGGCCCGAGTGCCGAAGAGCTTTCTGGCCAATCCTTCAGCGAGCTGGCTGCGGGCAGAGTTTGCAACGCACATGAACAAGACATTCATTCAGCAACATCCTTTCGAGTCTTTGACTTCAGTGCCTATTCACACCGATGGGCCGATCATAGGACCTACGAGGTAAATCCACAACACATCAATCTGGTCTTAGCGGCTTTGGTGCCCTTTAGGGCTACCCTTTGCTGACTCGGGGGGTCGAATCAGCCTGAGGACTTACCCGCGTGCTCTGCTCGAATCTCGCGCAGGTGGGCCACGATACGCTCGGCGGCCTTTCCGTCCCAGAGCTCGGGGCAAACCCGGTCTTTGGTGTAAGAGCCGCTCAGGATCTGGTGAACGTAATCCAGTAAAGTTGCCTCACTGACCAGGGTGTTCGTCCCTTGGGTGACCGTGATTGGGCGTTCGGTGTTTTCGCGCAAGGTCAGGCAGGGAATATTGAGATAGGTCGTCTCTTCCTGAATACCACCGGAGTCGGTGATGACCAGTTTGGCGTCTTCGACCAGCTTCATGAAGCTCTTGTAGCTCAGGGGCTTGATGAGCTTCAGGCCAGGAGATTTTTCAAGACGTTCAAGCAAACCAAAAGCAGTAAGATTCTTGAGCGTACGCGGGTGCACGGGAAATACGACGGGCAGCTCCTCACCAACTTGCTGGAGCCGCGAGACCAGCTCGGTCAACGACTCGCGATGGTCCACGTTCGAAGGGCGATGCAGCGTAACGACCGCGTAGCCTTTCGGCTCCAGGCCCAGGTCTTTGGTCGTGGATTCGGAGTTGATTTTTTGTCTCAGCCTCACGTACGAGTCGATCATGATATTGCCGACGCGTAGAATACGTGAAGCCGGAATTCCTTCGCTCTTGAGATTGGCGTCGCCGTCGGGCGAGGGCGTCCAAAGATAGTCGGCCAGGGAATCGGTCACGATGCGATTGATCTCTTCGGGCATCAGCCGGTCGCGGCTGCGCAGCCCGCTTTCCAAATGCGCCACGAGGATGCCCAGTTTCTTGGCGGCCAGCGTGCAAGCCATCGTCGAGTCCACGTCGCCCACGACGATGGTCAGGTCGGGACGGGCTTTGAGGCAAACCTCTTCATAGCCAACCATGACCCGGGCAGTTTGCTGGGCGTGCGTACCGCCGCCCACGCCCAGGTGCACATTGGGTTCCGGTAGCTCAAGGTCGCGAAAAAACGCATCCGACATATCGGCGTCAAAGTGCTGACCCGTGTGGATCAGGCGCACCGAGCACCATTTTTCATTCTTCAGCGCATGGTAAAGCGGCGCCACCTTCATGAAGTTGGGGCGGGCACCGGCGATGAGATCTATCTGGTATGTGTTTTGAGGCATGAGATCGCTGATTCCATCATGATGTCAGCGGTTGTTTTGGGCAATGGAAAAGCTCAAGGGGGGCCAGAGGCCCGGGCCCCTGTGTTGGCAGTGCTGCCAACGATTTTTGCCGGTTCTGCCAAAAGACGCATTGCGCAATGCCAACGGTCGCGGTAAGAGTCCGGGCGAATGAATACCTCTCCGAGTGTCCAAAGCTTTACCGATTATCGCACCTTTCTGGTGGCGCACACCCAGCAGATGAAGCGTCGCGCGCCAGGCTGGAGCTATGGTGCCTGGGCCCGCACCTTGGGCCTGAAGAACACCTCGTCGATCACCAAGATCATTCAAGGGTCGCGCAATCCGGGCCGCGACATCACCGAGAAGCTGGTTCGTTATTTCAAGTTTGCCGACGCCGAGGCTGATTATTTTCGCGATCTCGTGCAGCTGCGCAAAGTGAGCGGTGATTCCCGGCTCAGCGTGCTGCTGCTCGAACGCATGAGCAAAAGCCACCCGCAGGGAGCCGTGCGCATTCTCGACGATAAAAGTTTTTCGGTGATTGCCAACTGGTATCACCTGCCGCTGCGCGAGTTCGTGCGCCTGCACTCGTTTCTGGAAGATCCTCAGTGGCTTTCAAAAAAACTGCGCTTCAAGGTTTCGCCGCGGGAAGTGAAGCGCGGCCTGGAAACGTTACTCGAGCTGGGGCTGCTCAAGCGCAATGCCAAAGGCAAGCTGTGCGTCGCCGAAAATTCGATCAACACGTCGAGCGACGTGGCCAGCGAGGCCATCAAGCGCTATCACGAGCAGATGATCGAAAACGCCCGCGAGGCCGTGCGCAGCGTGACGGTCGAGCTGCGCGAGCTGACCGGCGCGAGCCTCGTATTGAAGACGAGTGATCTGCCCCGCGCCAAAGAGATGATTCGCGAATTCCGCCGCAACTTTGCCCGCACCTTCGAGACCGAGAATGGCGAGGCTGTTTATCAAATTCAAATTCAACTGTTTCCATTGACTAAAGAGGGAGATTTACAATGAAGATTCAACAATTGCTTAGGCTTGCCGCGGTTTTCGTGACCGTTTCGGTCCCTGCGATATCTGGGCACGCCTTTGAGGGCGCCGTGGGCAATGGCGGTACCGCCGTGGTCTGCCGCGACCGCGCGGGAAAGATCGAAAGCGCGGAGCTACTCGACCTATATGAAGCGCGCGTTTTTCGTGGCGTCGAAATCTACCGCGCCGGTGCAGGTCAAAAGGCCGACTATCTCAAGCGCGCGGTTGCCCGTCTCAGCTTCAGCGAGCTTCTGCAGGCCGACACCTGGAACTATGTCACCGAAATCGAAGGTCGCAGCCGCGACGTGAAGAGCAGGTATCTCTATAAGCCTGAAGCCATTCGCGAAGTGCTGCCCAAGCTTGCGCAGCCGGGCTGCGGTTTTGAAGTCGTGATCAACTATCTTGCCGACTATGACGTTCGCGTCAATCGCGCGGTGCTCGATGCATTGCCCGCGGTGGATCAGGCCGCGCTTGGCGTGCACGAGGCGCTGTTTCGCATGGCCCGCGAGCGCGCTCATGTTCGCAACTCGCTGCTTGTGCGTCCAATCGTGGCGGCACTTTTTGCCACGCATGCCGAAGCCAGCGAACTGGCAAAGCTTGCGGCTAAACCGCTCGCGGAAGTTGTGCAAAACGTGAGCTTGTACGCCGGTGCCGGCGCCGCGATGCGCATCTACTTTGATGTCGGCTTTGGCATTGGCGGCCCTGACCACTTTCAGGCCTCCTCGGCCGAATGTAAGATCTTCGTCTACGAGCCGGCTTCCGAAAAACGCCAGGAGCTTGGCAAATGGTTTTTCGGTACCTGGATGAGCTTTCCGCCGGCGCTTTGGAACTTCACCGTGGCCAAAGACACGGCAAGCGCGCTTGACGGCAAGACGCTGGCCCTGGAATGCAAGGTCAGTGGCGAGGTCCACGCTGATCTGGACTTCCGCCAGAATGGCCGCCGCGTCCCGGGCGGGCACTTCAGACGTGCCGTGAACCCATGGAACTTCGGTGAGGTGCAGAACACCAAGTACCGCATTACGGTACTTCCGGGCGAGCCGCCCAAGGGCCGTGCGGGTAACTGAACCGCGAATCCCGTATCCACGTTCAAGTGGCGGTGTTAGTCTGTGGGGCAGAGGGACCTCACCATGTTTCGCACGCTATTGCTCGTTACGTTGATATTCACCTTGGCCGCTTCCGCAGTTCCAGCTGCGCAAACCAAGCCAAAAGCAGCCACGGGGAACAGCAAAGTGCAGGAGCTGCTGCACAGTGCCCGGCACGAGATCGCGCGCGCGAAATACGAGGTCGCACTTAAGCTGCTGGAAACTTATCTGGCGCATGCGAAGTTCGGCAAGGTGCGGCCCCTGCTGCATTTTTACGTCATCGATGCCATTGGGCGTATTCACCTGCAAGTGAAGCAGGACCCGGATGGCGCGATCGCTTTTTTCAAGACCGTCGAGGGTGACACCCGCCTGACTTCGGCTGAGCGCGATATTATCAGTGGCTGGGTCGGCTTTGCCAAAGAGTGGAAGGGGCTGGGTAAGCTGCCCAAGGACATTCATGATCCCGACGAGCTCTTCGCGCTTGGCAAAAAGTTTTATGACGAGGGGACGAGCAAGCAGAAGTCCGCGATGGACCCCGCTGGTTCCGCCGCACTTACCATTGCCGCGGCCTATCTTGTTCCGTTCACCGTGCACTACGACAAAGACGCGCGCATCGGCGACGTGCTTTACATGATGGGCGATATCCGGCGCCGTACCTGGTACGACAACGAGTACTGGAGCGAGAATTTTTATCTGATCGAGGTCATTCGGCGTTTTCCCAATACACCTTTGGCCGTAAAGGCCTATAAGGTTCTCGAAGAAGACGTCCACTTCGGATACACCGGCTCAAGCGGTGACGGCACGCCGCAATCCTGGGTAGGTTTACTCAAGGAGTTCAAAGCCCTGGCCGAGACCGGCAAAGAGCCTGCGACAGTTATTATCAGTCCTAAGGCAAACTGAACTCAGCGAGTACGGCTGCGGCGAATCAGAAAAATCGAAAGCGAAACCAACGCTCCGATTGCGGCGATTTCAGTCAGGATGCCGAAGATCGCCAAGGCGGTCTTGAGGCCACCGCACATGCCGCAGCTGGAGCCGCCTGGCTGATAGGACGGACCGTTCATTCTATCCTTGGATAGCATTTCGGACGGCATACCTGGTGGCATACCTGGTGGTAAAGGGGGTGCAGGCATATAACCTGGCGGTGGCGAGGGTGGATGAGGAAAATCGTTTCGTCCAGGCGCTGCAGTATCCGTCGACGGCCGTTGAGTTGAATGTTTCTGCGCCAGGACTGGCGTAGCGCAGGCGAGTGATAAAAGTGACACAGCAAGCAAAAGTTTGATCGTATTCATATTCATCAGCGTATCCAACGAAGTGCCGTTCGTCCAGTTTCCCCTAGCGAGGTGCGCTGGCCAGGGGATTGAAGAAGCGGTCTGGCTCGTCGCAGAACATCCGTCTTAAAATCAGGTAGTAATGATAGGGCTTGGGCACGGCGAAGCTTGAGTTGTTGTCGCACATTAGGCTGGTCCGGGTGCAGCGGTCCCGCGCCATAGGGCCTTTGCCCAGGCCCATGGTGTTTCTCAGCTGATTGTATTCGTCGTCGAGGCCCATGACGTGGCCCAGCTCATGGGCCACTGTTTTCCAGTCCCATTGCGTCGTCCACTGGACATCGTAGGGTCGGCGTTCGTCTTCCAATGTCAGCGGCACGTCAATGCTGGCAGGCGCTCCTGGTTGCACCAACACAAACTTGAAGTGCACCCGGCCGCCGGGCGCATGCGCTTCCCAGAACTGGGCGGCCCGTTCGAGCTTTGCACGCATCTCGGCCTGCACGGCCGGGTTGCCAATGGCTTTGCCATGAAATGCGATTCGCAGCTCGACAAGCGTCTGGCCAGCGACGTCGCGTGAAATCAGGTAACGGTATTTTTTGCGATAGACTCCGACATAGGCCATTTCGCCACGAATCAGCCGCTTGGAAACCGGGCCGTCGGAAAAAGTGCGGCTGGTGTCGGGCGTGCATTCCGTAAAGGTATCGCGCTCGAAGTTGTCCTGAAGCATTACGCAGGCCCAGTCGGCCTGATAGTCGCGCAAGCTATCGTGGCGGAGTTCGAGTTCGGTCAGTTCTTCAATCGTATAAACGCAGTCGCCGCGCACGACGTTCGCGCCCAGACTTGCCGCCACTCGCGCGAAGTCGATTCCTTTCGGATTCGCCGTATCGCCGCAGCTGGAATGGCCCTCCAGCAGCGCATTTACACCGAACGAGTCGGCCCGTGCTCCAGAGATGGTCAGCCCCGCGATTGCAAGTAAAGTCAGAATTCGATGCAAAACCATTTCTGTCTCCATCACTGATTGCAGCTGCGCGCTGCGGAATGTTCACCCAGGGTCTCCCCGACGATATCGCTGCGCCGCTTGACGTAGGGCGCCCGGTCTGGCCACGAAAAGCGTTGGCTGGGCGGGCTGAGCGCAATAATTTCGTCGGGGCCGTTGCGGGTGGCGGCGACGACCTCGAAGAGTGTTCTGCGAGAGCGAAGATTCATAGCGGCGCAGAATTTAAGATCATCCGCCACTGCCTTGGCACCTGGCAGGGGAGCTGCCTTTACGCAAACTCTTAGCCACGCTTTTGCCGAATCCCGGTCTATCTCGGCGAAGCCGCGCATGGCCGGTGTTGCCTGGATGGCGGTTTTGACCAGTTCGTCCAGCTGCGGCACGGCATTTTCGCGTTCGAAGTTTAAAGCCTCGGCCTCGACCAGAAGTGTAAGTGCTGTGTCGAAGTTGCCCGCGCGTTCGGCCAGCTTGGACTGCGCCTTGAGCTCGGTCGCGCGCTTTTGGTTCACAACAATGAGCTGCGCCAACTTCTGGGTCGCAGGTGGCAGACTAGGCCAAAAGTCCAGCGAAGCCTGCGAGAGTCGAACTGCCGCCGGGTCTTTGAGAAGCGCCAACGCGGCAGCCGAAAAAGAGCTGTTTTTGACGTTGCAGAGCAGTTGGCTTAGTTCGTTGGCTACGGCGGACGGCAGGAGTGCTGCAGCCTGGGCAAACAAGATCGTAATGAGAAGCGTCTTCATGACTCCCATTATGAGCGAGGTGACGAGTACCAACCACTGACAATATTGGCCAAATTCATCCGTCGTGCTAACCTGGCTTCATGGCTACGGATTATAAAAATAAATTCGAAAGTATTAATCTGCTGTTGCTTGCCGATTCTTATGCGGCGGCACAGGCTGCCTTGCACGGCCTGCTTGGAAACAAGCTGCCCCGCGAGCAGCTTGCGCAGGCCGCGAATCTGGCCCGGCGCGCGCGCTGGCCGGAAAAAGCCGTGGCGCTGCTGCATCAGATCGTGCGGCCTGAGCGGGGCCGAATTGCCCGCGCCGCGGCCAGTGATTTTGAAAAAGCCGAGTTTGGTGCAGCCTTGCGTGCCATCGGTGCGCTCAATGAAGCAGTTGAGATTCTTTCAGGCGTTAACCATGTGCGTTTTCCCCGTGCGGGTGTTTATCTGGGCATTGCCCACATCGTGCGCTGGGATGCCGAGCCGGCAGTCGCGGTACTGGAGCGAGCGGTACACAGCTCGCGGGCCCGGCAATTTGAAAATACCCTGGGCCGGGTGTATCTGGGCATCGCGCTTTCCTATACCGGGCAGCAATCCGAGCGGGTCGAACAACTGCTTTCAGAGGTGCTGGCCGCCACCGCGAGCGCGAATCAACGGCTCGTGCATCAGGCCGCGCTCGAGGCGCTGGTGATGCATCATATCACGCGACGGGCCTACGCCAAGG
This sequence comes from candidate division WWE3 bacterium, assembly GCA_038231515.1. Classification (GTDB taxonomy): domain Bacteria; phylum Bdellovibrionota; class UBA1018; order UBA1018; family UBA923; genus JACQAX01. The sequence continues at coordinate 8,008 of JBBRLF010000016.1, read as the reverse complement.
CGACGTCACAGCTCGATATGCTTGACCGGGTTTCGCAGTCCGATGGCGACCCCGTGTTTCGACTGCTCGTGGCTCAGTGGCGCAGCGTCATCAAACTTGGCCTGGGCTCGGATGAGGCGCTGGCACGTCGGCAGCTGGCTAAGGTACGTCAGAGTTTTCGTACGGCCAACCAGTGGGAGCGGGCCCGCTCGTGCGACTACTATGCGGCAATGGCACGCGACGATCAAAAACTTCTGCGTGAGCTGTTCTTCAGCAGCTGCTATCCTGGGTTTCGCCGGCGGCTGCGCGGAGTTCTGGAAGTCGCGAGCAATGACACACTCGCGACGGAATACCGGTGGCAGGTTCCGGCTCTTGAGGCCGGTGGCCTTGTCGGGCCCAAATCTGTCATCGAGCTGGAGCAGCCCGGCTTCGGCGCCCGGATGAATGAGCGCGTCCTTCAAGCACTGTCCTCTGATACCTATAAGTCGTTTCGCGTCGCTGAGCTGCACGAGCTGCTGTATCCGGGCGAATCCTTCAATCCGCATTCTTCGCCCGCCCGTATCCATCAAAATCTTCTGCGCACCCGGCAGTGGCTGGCGAAGAAAAAAATTCCGGCCCGTATCGTGGAGTCGGATGGTTATTTTTGTGTGCGTGCGACGGCGCCGCTTACGCTGGTGCTTGGCAAAGTGCTGAGTCAAGGTTCTGAGACCCGCTCCAGAGGCGAGGTACGCGTCTCAGGCTGCGTGGCCCTGCTGGCTGAAGCTTATCCCAATGCCGAATTTTCAGCGGCCCAGGCCGCCCGAATCTTAGGCGAGTCCGCGCGTTCGGCCCGCCGGCACCTTGGACTTGCGCGGGAAGAAGGGCTGGTCACTCAGCTTGGTTCGGGGCGGGGAGCCCGCTATCGCATCGGACAAACGCCGGCGTAAAGCCAAGCCTCAGTGAGCTGACCCAGGAACTGGCCAAAATTGTAAGTCGATGTTGAATCCCGGCGTAACGCATAATGTCATGCATGAGACATCTAAAAACAATCCAGGTCCTGCTCGTACTTCTGGCCGCCCTGCCTTGGTGCGCGCCAGTGCGCGCCGGTGATGCGGGCGCAGAGGCCGTTGATGCCCGCAAAATTCGAAACTATCGCGACGCCCTTGCCGCCAGAGATAGTACTGGGCTGAACCGCGAATTCAACTTCCGCACGCGCATGACATTCATGGTTTGTACGGGGCACGCCGCAAAGACAGCGGTCATCGCAGTTCTTGATACGCTGCCTGGTATAGTGGGCGCAACGGTGCCCTTCAAGGTTGTGGAGTATTTGATTCTGGGACTTGACGATCTGGCCGATGAGCTTGAGCGCCGCGATGCCGGTGCGTCGCCCATTTGTGAAGGGCAGAGCGCGGCAATTCATTCGGTGGACGACCCACGCTTGGGCTACGCCGTGGTGGGCGCCCTTGCCGGTGGCTTGTCGCCAATTGCAGACCTGCCGGTGATGCTCTCGGAGCGAAAGCTCTTCGTTGTCGGTGAGCCCGCGCTTTTTCCGGTTACCCAGGCGGCTTATGCCGGTACCGCGGTGACCGCCCGGCGGATGGTGCGCGCCTGCGCACTCGAGGAAAGTCTGCTGGGTGAGGTCATGGCCGAGGCACATGCACACGGAGTTGAGCTGCGCAGCCTTAGCAGCCCCGACGATTTTCATCAGCGTATTATTTATCGCTGATGAAACAGAAAAAAAGTTCACCGATGCGGTTATTTTGGCTGTTACTGCTGAGTGCTTTAGCTTCGCTGGCCTCGGGCTCGGAAGATCATCCCATCGCGTACTGCGAAAACCTACTGCTGCCGCGCGTAGCCCACACTCTCGATTATCGCGAAGGTGCGGGATTAAGCGTGGTGATGATTGGCGACAGTACGGTGCGTGACTTCACGGTTGCTTCGAACCTCGGCATGTTTCTGCAACTGCTGACCCGCAATCAGCGCAATCCCTTTTTGAATACCGATCCCCGTAAGGGCATTGCCAGTGTTTTTCAGCGGCTCGCGCAACGCTATCCCGTGCGGGCGTTCGAAGTGGCCCGGGCCGGCGCCACCGTGGGGCCGCCGCAGGCGCTGGTGCGACGCTGGTTTCAGCGCTTCGCCGACGTCAAGGTGTTTGCCGAGCAGGTCGACGAGGTGCTGGCCGAGACTCAGGTGCCGGATATTATTCTGAGCTGGATCGGCCACAACAATCTCGATTTCATCACCGAGGCCGGGAGTGCCGAATCGCCAGAAGCGCTGGATGCGGCTTGTGCTCGCATCCGCGAAAATTTTTCGCGCGAATATCGCCGGCAGCTCCTGCGCCTGCTCGAAGGGGTTCGTGCCGATGGCCGGCGCCACGCGATTGTCGTTTACGGGCTGGTGAATCCGGCGGCGACTCAGGCGGCCAGAGCCCAGGCGCGCGAGCAGAAGTTGGCAGCGCCCGGGCTGTTTCCCTATTTTCAAAAGAGTGAAATGCGATTTCCGCCGCTGAAGATCGAACAGGCCGAACGGCTCGTCGAGCTGTCGCGAACGCTGAGTGCTGACCTTCGGCAGCTGGTTCAAGAGCTTCGTGAGGCCGAGCTGGGTGGCGACAGTAAGGTTGGTCTTTTTTATAGTGACGCGACGGCGACGATGCCTTTGGATCAGGTTTCCCATCTCAGTGCGGATGACGCCTGGCATGCGTCAGAGCAGGGGATGAACGTGGTGGCCGAAGCCCTCTTCTTGGGCTTAACTCCAGCGCTGGCCCATATTGGTGCGCGATGAAAGATTGGTTGAAAGTCTGCGCCCTTGTCCTGTTGCTGCTGACAACCTTGGTGTGTTCCGATGCGCGTTCAACGCAAGCCCCGGAGCTGAAGTGGGACCGCGAGGACGGCCCAGGACTGCTGAAAGCGGTGGGCGCTGGCCAGGGTATCCATTTGCTTTGGTGGAATGTGCACAACGCCATGACGAACTCCACCGCCGACGCCACGTTTGCCGAAAATATCTCAAGCCTGATTCAGTCGGAGTCGGCACCCGACGTACTGGCCTTTGGTGAGTTTCGCGTTGAAAATCTGGGCGGCGCGGGCAGTGACGAGATGTTACGCCGCTATCCGAGTCATTTTGAAGAGTCGTATCCGGGTTCGCCCGGCTACGGACTTGCGGTTTACAGCCGGTATCCCTTTAAAATTCTGAGCGTCGACACCTTGGATTTTACGCCGCGTACCGGTCAAGATAGCGCAAGTCTGGCCGCTTATCGCCTGGATTGGTGCGGCACCTCTGGCATGTGTCTGCGGCCCCTGGTGATCCTGGAGCTGAATGTCAACGGAACGAAACTCACTTTGGTTGTCGTGCATCTCTTCGATGCCTGGCGCAAGTATCGGCACGATAACGGCGTTCTTTCAACTGCCTGGCAGGTCATGCTGGGAACGGATAATCCACTCTGGTTTCAGAGCCAGCGCTTTCGAGAGGTGCTGGCTGCCAGGCTGGGCCGGCACCTGGTCGATGGCAAGGTCGTCGTCATGGGTGATTTCAATATGCCCAAGGAAGTGCTGGGTACGTCGACGGAAGGCTATGAGGCACTGAGCCGGGGTCTGGTTGACGCGCTTCCGGATAATGCGCCAACCTTTCCCGCAAGCTCGTCCGAGGAGGGAGCAAAGTATCCTGCAATGCAGATCGACCATGTTTTTGTCGCGCCACAAGTAAAGGTCGGCTCTGGCTGCGTGCTACCGCTGCGCGGCTCGGATCACTATCCCATTTATATTGAAGTAGCGAAGTAGGCGGCTTCGGGCGATGATCGGAGCATGAAGCTAGGGCTCATTCTCTTGTGCTTGTGTGCGGCCACGTCGGCATTTGCGAAGCCCGCCACGCTGTCTTTGCGCATCTTTGCCGACTATGAAAGCCTCGACTGGCAAATGCAGGTACCCACCCCGCACCGCTATCTGCTCGCCAATCTAATGATGGGACTCTTTACGATCAATGGCAATATGGAGCTGGTGGCTGCACAGGCCAAGACCGTGCTGCTCGATGCCGATGAGGTCGTGTATACGATTGGCCTTAAGCCAGGTTTGAAGTGGTCTGACGGTGTGCCGGTTACGGCTGCTGACTATATTCGATCGTGGCGGCGCGCGCGTGCGGCAGCCGCGAAAGTGGGAATAGCCTGGGTCTTCACGGATATTCAGGATTTCAACTCCATTGACAGCACGACGATTCGCCTGCGCCTCAAGCATCGGGATCCGCAGTTTTTATACCGTCTGGCCTTGCCCATGATGCTGCCCTTGCGCGCCGAACATCTGGGTGGGGGACTGCGAAAGGCAAACTTTCCGGTTACCGGCCCCTATCAGCTCTCGGGCTGGGACCGGGGCCGTGGTGTCTTTACGTTAAACAAGAACCCAAGCTACGAGGTTAAAAATGACGGCCCGGAAACCGTACTTATAAAAGTACTGCCGGCAAGCGATGATGGCAGGGCCCTGTTTGAAAAAGGCCAGCTTGATCTGGTAACCGGCGTGGATGCGGACGCCCTCAGTAGACTCAGCGCCGGACAAGCCGCGCGCTACGTGCCATTTGATTTTCTTTATCTGGATTATCTGTTTTTCAATCTGCATTCGGTCGCGACCCGTTCGCCCGACCTGCGTGCCGCGATCTCACTGGCGCTGGATTCCGCCGAGCTGGCCCGGGGCCTGAACGGCGGTCAACGGCCCGGCAAAAGTTTTATTCTGAAAAAGATGTTCGGCTATTCCGGGCCTAAAGCCGTCGTCGATCTGGTGCGGGCCAAAGACAGGCTTGCGGCGTGGCGCAGCGCCAGTCCAGCCAACGCAGCCCGGTCAGTACGTTTTTTCTACTATGACACCAAGACCAGCCACAAAATGGCCGAGCTCATCGCGAAGATGCTGCTCACAAAGATCGGACTCCGCGTGGAGTCGCGGTTCTTTCCGCTCACACTTTATCCTCAGGCGCTCGCGACCGAGGAGTTCGATGCGGCGTTGTACTACATCAGTCCTGACGGTCCCATACCCGATTCCTACTTGAGTCGTTTCGCGGGCGCCAATCAGCGTAATCAGGGCCGCTATGAGAGTGGAACGTATCTGGCCGCCTTCGCCTCATTGGGCCGGACGCCTTTGAGTCGGCGTGCTCCTGTTTATGAGGCGCTGGAAAGTCTTCTGATAGAAAAAGACTTTGTCGTGGTGCCGCTGACCGAAGGAGTTTTACCCACGTTAATTTCCGAGCGCGTGCTGGCGCTTGCGATTTCGCCGTTGAATCTATTGTGGCTGCCTGACGTCCGGATGAAGTAGTGAAGGGCCAGGCTCAAGCGACAACCTGGGCCTGGCTGCTGATCTCGAAACCCACGGCACGGCTGGGCTGCAGCTTGATGAAAGTCTTCGTCCAGTTGCGAAGAGCCTGATCAACCCAGGCGAGGCTGGTATTGGCTTCGTTTTTGGCGGTAGTGGCAACTGAGACGAGCAGCTGATTGCGGCGGCGATTGCATTCCGTGCCGTAAGCGATCTGCTCATAGCGCAGGCCCGTCTGCAAGTCGCGGAAGCCGTAGAAAGGAATGGTGTCGACGAGCTGCTGAAACTGGACCGCCGTAATCTGGCTGGTGCGTTCGATGACCAGATTTTCGACGACAGTGCGTTTGCTCAGGCGGATATTTTCCATATAAGCAGCAAGCTTCTCGCGCATACTTTGGGTGTAGGCGTCGTACTTGCGAAGATTGCCGGCTTTTACTGCCGAGTTGCGCAGGCGCGCGAGAGAGTCGAGTTCGAACTTCGCTTGCAGCATGGTGGTGGTCAGTGTTTCGATTTTCATATCAGCTCCTGTTTTGGTTTATTGAATCGTCTCGAGTACTGGTTATTGCAGCCCCCGTGCCAATCGAAATTCAGCCTTGCACGCGGGTTCTTGTCTTGAAATTGCCGGGATTCCGTCGCCGGGTTCCCGGCAGGTGCTGAAATACCGTCATTTCCCGCGGTAAAAGAGGTACAATCAGGGGAATGGGGGCCCTGCTTTTTCTTCTCGTTCTCACCACGTTTTCCAGCGGCGCCGCAGCCGGCGACTGCCCGGAGATTCGCCTCGATGCCAAGGGTGGCTCGATGGAGCATGTGCCGGTGACGTCGCAGGGGCATGTCGGGATCTGTTATGCGCATGCCGCGGCCCAGATGCTCGACGCTTTTCGCTTTAGCCACCCGGCTCCCGTCGGAGATACCGACTACGCGCACATTAGTGCGCCGCTCGATCTGGCCGCGGGGTTTTCGAAAGATGACGACGCGACCAGTGACTTTGATGACGGCGCTTACCATATTTGTCCCGTCGCCCGGTATGGCATCAGCCACGGCACGTGCGACGAAGAGAGGGTGCGCCAGCTCTATTGGAAGGGCGAACGAAAGGGCTATACGCGCAGTCTGTATAAAACGCACAAAGCCTTTCAGGAATATCTCAAGGCCCATGCCCAGCTTCACGACTGGGAGGAGCTGAAAAAAGGATTTCGAGTCGCGGCCTGCAATGAGATCCGGTTTTTGCGGCAGCTCGCCACGTCGGCGGGCCAAAGTCTGCTGCCCGGCCCGGATCTGCTGATGGCTGCGTTGAGATACGAAAATTATACCGATGCCATGGTCGAGGTGCTCCGGCCCGTCTGCGATACGCCGCCTCGGCACCCGCTTCATCCCAGCTTGCGTTGCGAGCCGGTTGCCTTGGGTCGGCCTGACAAGCTTGCGCCCCTTCATGAGCTGCTGGCGGTTAAAAGCGCGCAGCCCATTGCGGTCAAAACCTGCACCAACATCATGACCGAGGGCCGCAGCTACCGTGGGCTGAATTCCGACGGAAGTTTCACCAAAGGCTGCGTAAAACATTTCCTGCTCGTGATTGGCCAGAAAATGATTGGCGGCAGGTGCCGCTATCTGCTGCGAAATTCCTGGGGCACCGATGAAGATGGCTACAGCGACGACTGGAATCCGCCTGACCACGGCAATGTCTGGATTGACGAGGCCGCCATGGCCGCCAATACCGTAGAGCTGTGCCACCTGACCAGCGAAGGCGGTGCGCCATGATGAGGATTATTTATGCGCTGAGCTGTCTGACCGCGCTTGGAGCGGGCGCGGTGTCTAAGCTGGACGAAACTTCCAGCTTTCGCATTGGCGACCACTGGGTGGTCTTTTTGCGCAACCCGGCCCAGCATTTCACTATCTCGGCAACGTGTTCCAGAAAGAACGGCCAGCTTGGCTGCGACGCCTATGCGGCACTCAAAAAAGTGTCGATGAAAACACTGGCTGGTGAACTTGCCGGCGGCGTGGAACCGGGCGCCGTGATGTGTGTCAAAGCTCTAGCGGGAAAAGTCGTGCTTGGTGTCGACCGGCAGCGCAATGAGAATTCCTTTTGCCAGCTGCGTGATGGCTCCATGGTGTCCCTGGGGGGCCTGGCCTATCATGCTCGTAAGAATGACAGTGCCAAGTAGGACATAAAGATTTACTATCAGTGGCATGACATTTCAGGTCGGGGTTTCGCGCGTGGACATTACTCCAGACTGCCTGGGCATGGGAATGCTTGGCTGGGGCGACGAGTCGCATCGCGTAAAAGGAATCAAACGTCCGCTGCACGCCAGAGTGGTCGTACTGAGTGGCAAATCATCGGGGAATCGGCTGATCTTTGCCTGCCTTGAAGTTTGTTTTATTACCGAAGCGCTGCGTGTCGCGGTTTTGGAGGCGCTTGCCACCAAACATCCCGGCTTGAAAGTGCGCGACGAAGAGCTGCTGCTAACGGCCACTCATGTGCACAACGCACCTGGCGGGCATTCGAAATATCTGCTCTACAATTTGACCATTCCGGGCTTTCAGCCCAAAATTCTGAAAGCCTACTGTGATGGCGTCGTCGCTGCGATTGTTGCGGCTTGTCAGGCGATGGAGCCCGCTCACGTTCGGCTGAGTGCCGGCCATTTTGCACCGGACTCCAAGGTTGCTTTCAACCGCTCGCCTTCGGCCTGGCAGCTCAACCCCGAGGCCCGCACTGGCGAGGACGTTGATCGTGAGATGGTGCTGCTGCGGTTTGACAGTGAGGCGGGAAAGCCGCT
>JBBRLF010000015.1:0-31504 GCA_038231515.1 candidate division WWE3 bacterium | reverse complement strand
CGTAGCCAGCACAGCACAGTCCCTGGCCGCCAAAACCAAAAAGGTGAGGATCAAGGTGAACTCCCAATGCGGCGCCACCTACGACAACGGTGACCCAAGCCGAATTGCCCAGGTGCTGCGCATTCTGCTTGAAAACGCCGTCAAGTTTTCCCAACCGGACGGCGCCGTCGAGGTGGCGGTCAGCTGTAACCGCAAAACTACGGTCGTGGCCGTGAGCGATCACGGCATTGGAATTCCAGTCGCCAAACAGAGCCAGATCTTTGAACGCTTTTCGCGAGCCCACCTGGGCACGGTCTTCGACTACGGCGGCATGGGCATCAGCCTGTTCATTGCCTGGCAGATCATCTTGCAACACGGAGGACACCTTTCGTTCTCAAGTACCGAACGCAAAGGCAGCACCTTTGAGTTCGAGCTGCCCAATGCGGAAGCTGGGGCCCATGGTCGATAGAGCCGCCTACCTTGTTTTGGTGGTTGAAGACGACGACTGTCTACGCGATTCGATCGTGATGGCGATTGAGCTTGAAGGCTATACCGTGCAAAGCGCTGCCAACGGAAGCCAGGCGTTGTTGGCCGCGTTGCAATCCATGCCCAACCTGATTCTCTTAGACATGCGCATGCCGGTCATGGACGGCTGGGAGTTCAGTAAAAAATTCCGGGCCAGACATGGCCGCGCAGCTCCCATCGTCGTTATGACTGCGTCTGAAGATGCTAAAAAGCGCGCGCTCGAAGTGGAGGCCCAGGGATGGATCGGAAAACCCTTCAACCTCAACGAGCTATTTGAGCTTCTCGGCCGGTTCCTGCCGCCGTCAGCGACTGCTGCCAAGTCTTTATGACATGCTCTATGACCTCGGATACACCCACGCCGTTGGTAACTTGCGCGAACACGAACGGCCCGGTGCCACGCATCTTGCGCGAGTCGCGTTCCATCACCCCCAGATCAGCACCCACATGCGGCGCCAGATCGGTCTTGTTGATGATCAGCAGATCAGACTGCGTAATGCCGGGGCCACCTTTGCGCGGCACCTTGTCGCCACCGGCCACGTCGATGACATAAATGGTGTAGTCCACCAGCTCGCGGCTGTACTGCGCCGCCAGGTTGTCGCCGCCACTTTCGACAAAAAGCAGCTGGGGGGCAATGTCCTTCATCAGCTGCTCAAGAGCATCAAGATTGTGACTTACGTCTTCGCGAATCGCGGCATGGGGGCAGCCACCGGTTTCAACTGCGCGAATTCGTTCCTGGGACAGCGCCTGATTGCGAATCAGAAACTCGGCATCTTCCTTGGTAAAGATGTCATTCGTCACGACGCCCAAAGAATACCGATCGCGCAGGGCCTTGCACAGCGCCAGCAGCAGCGCGGTCTTGCCGCTGCCCACCGGTCCGCCGATGCCTATCGTAAAGGCGCGTTTGGTGTAGTCGCGATCGAGCGGTGCATCACGATCATGAAACAAGCCGGGGTGCGCCCAGACTTCATGCGTATGCCCATGCTCGTGCGAGTGACTTTGGACAGAAAAGAATTTTGAATTTTCCATAATCGGGGTCTCCTAAGATTGAAATAGCCTGGAATAAAGACGATCTTGATTGGCCTGCACCAGGTCCAGCAGCGGCGCGGTTTGCGCCAGCTCTGCCAGCGCAAGGTCAGCGCACTGGGCGAGCACCTCGTCTAACTTTTTAGCAAAATCAGCCTGCACGCGCTGGGCCTGGTAAGGACCGAAAATTCCGAGCCGAAGCGCGGCCGAAAGCACGCCACGCATGGTCCCATGCAGCAGCAGCCGTTGCATCGACTCACGCCCAACGCCCAGCGCGCCGACGGCGGCACCAAACACGGGGGCGAAATGCTCGTGCAACTCACCTGCGCGAATCCGCGCCGCGAGCTCCGTAATCGCTGCCGAGCCAAAGGAGCGCTCACACGTCGACAGAAAGGTGCGCCCCTGTACCCGGCTGGCCCGATTGGCGACATGGCTGCTGAGAAAAACCTCACTAAGGCTGTCAAGCTCACCAATGGACAGCGGACACCGATGCGCTTCGCCGGCCAGAATCATCGCGCCGTACCCGGTCTGCCACAGCAGCTCGGTCAGATACCGTTCGAAGCCGGCCACGTCCCGCACCTCGCCGTGCTGAAGCGCGGCTTCGAAACCATTGGAATGCGCAAAGCTCCCCGTGGGAAACGCGGAGTCGGCAAGTTGTAAAAGTAGCCAGTCCACCAGCGGCGCCTCAGAATAAAAAGTAACGTTGAGTTAACGGCAAACTCCGGGCGGGATCGCATCTCAGCGCCACGCCGTCGGCCGTAACCGTATAGGTTTCCGGATCAACCGTGATGACCGGCATGGCGTCATTAAGTTTCATGTCGCGTTTGCCGACCTTGCGACAGCCCTTCACGGCAGTCAGTGTTTTACCCAACCCATAGCGTTGCACCACGCCCGCATCGAGTGAAGCCTGCGAGACAAAGGCCAGACTTGTGTGAGCGGCTGCGCGACCGAACGCACCGAACATCGGGCGCATCACCACGGGCTGCGGGGTGGGAATCGAAGCATTGGCATCGCCCATTTGCGACCAGGCGATGAAACCGCCCTTGACCACCAGCTCGGGCTTTACTCCAAAAAATGCGGGCCGCCAGAGCACCAGATCGGCAAGTTTGCCCACCTCAACTGAGCCGATCTCGTGGCTCACGCCATGCGAGATTGCCGGGTTGATCGTGTACTTGGCCAGATACCGCCTGATGCGCAGATTGTCGTTGTCGCCCGTCTCGTCGGCCAGACGGCCGCGCTGCTCACGCATCTTGTGCGCGGTTTGCCAGGTTCTGATGATGACCTCGCCCACTCGTCCCATCGCCTGACTGTCACTGGACATCATGCTGATCGCGCCCAGATCGTGCAAAATGTCTTCGGCTGCGATGGTCTCTTCGCGAATGCGGCTTTCGGCAAAGGCCACGTCTTCGGGAATGTTTTTATCAAGATGGTGACACACCAGCAGCATGTCCAGGTGCTCATCGACCGTATTCACGGTTAAGGGACGCGTGGGATTCGTCGAGCTGGGCAGCACGTTGGGTTTACCGCAGATGCGGATGATGTCGGGCGCATGACCACCGCCGGCGCCCTCGGTATGGTAGGTGTGAATCGTGCGTCCCTTGAACGCCGCCACGCTATCTTGCAAGTAGCCTGACTCATTTAAGGTGTCGGTGTGAATCGTAACCTGCACGTCGTACTTCTCAGCCACTTCAAGACAGCAGTCGATGGCAGCCGGAGTCGTGCCCCAGTCCTCGTGCAGCTTCAGGCCGATGGCGCCGCCCAGAATCTGCTCGGGCAGCCCTTGCGGCAATGACGTGTTGCCTTTGCCTGTAAAACCAAAGTTCATCGGAAAGCCATCGGTCGCCTGCAGCATCAGCTCGATGTGGCGCGCGCCCGGCGTGCAGGTGGTGGCCTTTGTGCCGGTGGCCGGGCCGGTGCCACCGCCAATAAAAGTCGTGACCCCGCTGGCCAGCGCCTCTTCAATCTGCTGCGGACAGATAAAGTGAATGTGCGAATCCACGCCCCCGGCGGTGACAATCATTCCCTCGGCCGCGATGACCTCGGTCGTTACACCCACTACCATTCCCGCAGTCACGCCTTGCATGATGTCGGGATTACCTGCTTTTCCAATTCCGGCCACGCGGCCACTCTTGATGCCGATATCGGCTTTATAAATTCCAGTCCAATCCAGGACAAGCGCGTTGGTCAGCACGCAGTCCAGCGCATCGGCCTGCGCGACTCCCGCAGCCTGGCCCATGCCGTCGCGCAATACTTTGCCCCCGCCAAACTTGCACTCGTCACCATAGACGGTGAAATCCCGCTCCACCTGCGCAATCAAGCCCGTATCGCCCAGACGAACGCGGTCGCCCGTCGTGGGCCCGAAAATGTCAGCGTACGACTTGCGTTTCATGCGATAGCTCATTTGAAACCTCGTGCCGCCAGGGCGGTCAGGGCTTTAGCGCGGTTGGCTTCGTTGACTGGCCCAGTGGCAAGCTGATTGCCACCATGAATCACGCGGTTGCCGCCAATGGCCACCAGAGGTACGGTTTTTGTTTCGCCAGGCTCGAACCGTACGGCGGTACCCGCGGGAATATCCAGGCGCATGCCATAGGCTGCGTTGCGATCGAAGCTCAGCGCCCGATTGGTTTCGATGAAGTGGTAATGGCTGCCAACCTGAATGGGCCGGTCGCCCAGGTTGGTCACGGGCACAGTCACCGTCGCACGGCCCACGTTAAGTTCCAGCTCACCAGGCATAGTCAGCAGCTCGCCCGGCAACTCGCCAGGCTCTTTGAGCGAGGCAAATACGGGAACCGGAAGAAAACTTCCATACAGCGCCAGCTTCAAATCACCGTGCTCGCCGACAATTGGATTGTGTACGGTGACCAGCTTGGAGCCATCCGGAAAGGTGCCTTCGACCTGAACTTCGGCGACGAGCTCGGGCACGCCTGCCATGACTTCGGCCCGGCCCAGAAACTTTCGTCCCAGATCCATCAGCTCGGCCACCGAGCGCCCGTCGCGGATAAATTCCAAAAGCTGTGTCGCGATCAGGGCCACGGCTTCGGGGTAGTTCAGACGCACGCCGCGTGCCAGTCGCTTCTGAGCCAGTACGCCCGCCTGATGAAGAACCAGCTTGTCGATTTCATGTGGAGTAAGATGCATATTAGAATCTTCCTATCTCATTACCATTTTCGGGCCCAGGGGTCATCGCCCAGCAGCTGCGGTAGAAATTTCAGATAACCGCGCAAGGCCCGGCTCAGCTCTTCAGTGGAAATCGCCGCCATCCTGAGCAGTACGCCATCCGACAGTCGGCTGGCCGAGCAAATTAAATCGGCCTGCGCGTGGGGCCGAGCACCCGCGACCGACGCGAGCAACTCATTACCCGCGTCAAGCAACCGCGGCCCCGTCACGAAAATCATGCAGTGGGTGTTGAAACGGCCATTGCGCTCGGCGATGTTGCCCGCACGGGAATCGAGCAGCAGGGATTCAAAAAAAATCGGCTGCTTGTTTCGGCAAACTTGTATGCGGCTGTGAAACCGGTCAAAAAGCCACCGTTCGCCCGAAGCGTATCGCCCACAATTCATCGTATCGACCAAAAGCAGCGAGGCGTCGTCGTCCAAAACATAATTCTGCTTTTGTAAAAAGCTTGACCCCGCAAAGCAGGAAACCGGATCGGGGATCAGGGCCAGAAAACCGCCAGCCTCAACGCACGCGAAGATAGACTGGGTCGCACCCAGCGGCGAACGGTATACCTTCGTCGTCGACTGGCTCAACAGCACGGCGGTGGCCTCTTTGCGCACGCGCAGGCGCAGGTCCAGGCTATCGCCCCCCACGAGCCCGCCGCCATAACTGCTCGTGTAAACCCACGCGCCGTGGCCATGATTGCGTGGCGTAAGCAGGCGCAGAGGATTGCGCGCGAAAGCCCGCCTAAGTACAGTGCGGCCACCGACCTTTTCAAAATCCAGGTCGCCAAAGCCAGCCTTATCCACCGCGTTGCTAACGCTTTCGGTTACGAGCATCGCGATCAACCTAACAATCAAGAGCGTGATCGGCTACTGGATCTTGAAGTAATCGTCCGTGTAGCTTCTGGGCCGAGGCGCGCCACCACCGGACGTCGTGATTCGTATCCTGCCGCTGATGCGGCTCACATAGTAATCAAACGCTCTGCCCGCGGTCAGATGACGGCTTGCCGTCCAGAACAACTGCTCATGCTCCAGTGCGGCGTCACGCGCCAAGCCAAAAGACTCACTGACCACATCGGCCGCCTTTGCCGGGGTCTGCACTGGCCCGCCCACGTTCATAAGCAAACGCATATTGCTTTCAATGGTCATCGCCGACTGCAGATTTTCACTTGTCGTACCCACTCGTGGCCGCGTGACCGTAGTCTTACCGGGCCGGGTTCCCAAGGCCAGCAGCGCGGCTTTGTGGTTTTCGCTCTGCACATATTCAGAGATTGCGACGGCGTGAAACAGCTTTGCCACGTTGGAATACCCCTCCAACTTCGCCTTGCGGGAATAAAGCTCGTAACGATTCACCGCATTTAATTCTTCGTGCAGTGCTGCATTCAAGCTCAGCATGGCAGACGTAAGCAAAAGCCACTTCATGCATCATCTTCCTTGTTGCCGGGATTTTGCAATTTTCGAGCTGAGTCAGGCTCACTTTGGGATTTACGCGCCCCGTATAGTTCCAACTTGGAACCGCGGCCAAAATGATTTCCCTAACAAAAGTCTTGGCGCGATCTTTGCTGTAGACGCAAATCGGAATGAAAAAAATCACGATCGACTTCCTCACTCCTGACGAAAATATAATCCGCGAGTTCTGCGCGCTCTATCACCAGCTTATGCCAACTCACGAGCGGGTCGACCCGGCCTATCTCTACCAATGCCTTTCGCGTCCGAATCGCGCACCCCGCTCGATTGACGAGCTGGCAAATCGCACGCAGTGGTCGGGGCAAAAATCGTATCGCCTGCTACTAGGCGCCTGGGCCGACACAAAATTAGTGGGCTTTGCCGATGTCGTCTTCGTCCCCTCGATGCGCCTGGCCTTTGTCGCCTCGATTGCCACCCTACCGCTTGCCGGCTTGACCGGTACGGTCACGCAGGAGCTTTTCAAGCACCTTGACCAGCTGGGCTCGATTATTCCCTGGGAATGGCTGGTCTATGAGCTGGCCCACGACGGCGCGCAGATCAAGCGCGCGCTGGCCCGGCAGCGCCTCTTTCGCCGGTCACTGCGCGACTTACAGCGCGAGACTTTTAGGCTTTCTGTGCCCTATCGCCGCCCACACTCGACCGCAGTCGCCCGGAACTTCAACGAGTTCAATGCCACTGCCGATCTGATGATTGCGACACTGGGGCCTCGCAGGCGTGTGCCAGGCACTTTGGCCAAGGCTTCCGTTTTGAATCTGGTTCGCTCCATTTATTTCGACATCTATGCCGAGGCGTTGGCGCCTGACATGAATTCTTATCTCTACTGCGGTGCCCTCGAAGCCCAGCTCAAAGTTCTGGAGCGTAAGCTACCCGACCAGGTTGCACTGCTCGGCGAATTTCGAATTGCCAGAAAAGTCAGGCCGGCTGCCCCCACGCCAATCAAGGGTCATGGCACGATGACGGCCGCTGCCTCCGATTTTTTCTCAGCCCAGATGACGTACGCCTGAATCGACGCCTCCCCGGCTTTTTTGAACTGCATTCGTCCCTTGGGAAGCTCATCAGAAGCCCACTTCATATGATACCCGACTAAATGAGTCATTGAATTTACACTGAAACGGGACCGGTCAAATCCGGTTGGGACTTACGAATTTTGGAACAAATTGCTTACACATCCGGGGAGTGTACTGTTAACCTATTCTTGGTATAATACCTGACCGGAGATTAAAAATGAGAGAAGCTGCAAAAACCGATCACGAAGTCGACATGGAATTTGGCCAATGGCTGAGAGACCAACGCACCAAAGCGGGTCTTACCATTGAGCAAGCCTCGGAGCGCTCAGGTGTCCAGGCAGAACGCCTCAAGTCACTGGAGTTGGGATATGCCAAAAAGGGTGTCACCGCTCAAGAGTCGCAAAAAGTTGCCGCGGCCTACCGCATCGACATCCAGGAATTTCTCGACAAGGCCATGGGCAAAGACCAGGCCTAATATTTTTAAGAGTTTTCTTGGGCTGCTTACGATTGTTCTGACTCTTTCGGCATCGCGATTCGCCTTCGCTGATCACCATTGTGCGCAGGAAAGAGAAAAAAAAAGCTCATCCATGACCTGCTTCAACTTTACCGGTCGAGCGCAGTATTTCGTCAGCCGCAATCAAATCAGCATCTGGCCCTTCGGCACGCGGCAGCATTTTTTCGTCGTCGACAAATCCAATCGGGCCAAGGATTTATTTGCCAGGATAAATCGCAACCTTTCACTGATTGCTCAGTTTAAGGTCTGCCCCATCAAGGGGGCTCCTACCCAAAGAAGAAAGTTAGTCTGTGTCGAAGAGGTCAATAAGCCACACTTCGAGCAGTTCTGACATGAAGAATCGAAACGGTCGTCGGGTTCTCTGCGCCATCCTCTGCCTGCTGCTTCCGGCCTGCGGCACGGCCACTCACGCCAACAAGATTGGCTACGCCATCGAAGACTCGTTACTGGCTATTTTGCTGACCGAGGCCCCGCTTGTGGGTTACCGGGAGTGCCTGGTAGGGAATGGCATAACAGAGTCGGCTCTCAAGGACGGCACGTTTTACGCGAACTATCAGCTTACCTTTCAATTTGAAGAGGCGGGCCCGCGGCTCGCGGAGTTTACGGTAAATCTCGGAAGCGCCACCGCCCAGCTCGAAGCCGCCTCGTGCAAGTGCATTGCGTTCGTACTCAACATCAAGGCCGGGGAATATCCTGCAGCCGTCAATCATGCCAGCGCTGCGGCCTGGAGCGCGCTGCCCAAGGCCTTGCAACATAAACTACCCAAGGCCGATAAGATTGCCGAGGCCAGCTTTGCGCGGCTGCGGGGCAAAGCCATCTTCGCCCGCGGATCGCTCTTTCCTAAAACCAACGCGCAGATCTGGGACAGTACCGATCAGCTACATATGAATATGGGCGATGTGCTTTTGAAAGCGACACCGGCCAGCTCGAATTGACCGGGTTGCTTAGTTTTCGGGCGCGCTATATTCTTGGACGATGGACGACGACAGCACGGATTTCACAGGCCAACCCGTAGATATCATCTTCATTATCGGACTGGTGATCCTGGTGCTTACCGGTGCCACTTCCTACCTGACGGCGCGAAAATTCATGGAAGTTTCGAAGTGGGTCACTCACACCAACGAGGTCTTGACCGGCATCAAGTCGGTAGTCAGCGTGGTGGCCGAAGCTGAAAGCAGCCAGCGCGGTTATCTACTCACGCGCGCGCCGGTATTTTTACAGGAATACAAGTCAGCCACCGCGTCGATCCAACCCGCCATTAACTATATCGCCACGCTCACCCGTGACAGCCAGACCCAGCAAGACAAAATCAACATGCTGAGGGGCTATGCCGATTCCCGCATTACCACCATGGCGAAGACGCTGGCCAGCGCATCTCCCCGCCGGGCCGATCGACTGTCGAGCGAGATCGAAAGAAACAACGCAATCAGCGCGGACATCAAGGCCCTGCTGCACGCGATGGAAAAGGAAGAGGATCGGCTGCTGGGACTGCGCATCGCGGATGAGCACCTGGTAGCTCGCAACTCAGTGCTGGTAACGGTTTTTGGCAGCCTGCTTTCGCTCATCCTCGTGGTCACCGCAATTCGCATCATGAAGCGTGATCTCGAAATCAAAGAGCGTACGCAACGCGAGCTGATGGCCGCGCGTGAAAAGGCCCTTGAAGCTTCGCAGCTCAAATCGCAGTTCCTGGCCAATATGAGCCATGAAATTCGCACGCCGATGAATGGCGTTATTGGAATTGCCAATATCCTGTCAGAGACGGCGCTCGACAATGACCAGCAAAACTACGTCAACATGATTTTGCAGTCCGCAAACTCGCTGCTGACCATCATCAACGACATTCTGGATTTCTCGAAAATCGAATCGGGCAAGCTGGATCTGGAAACCATCGACTTTGACTTGGGCAAGGTGGTCCGCAACACGATTGAAGTATTGAAATACTCAGCCAAACACAAAAACATCGATCTGGCCGCCAACGTCGACCCTCTAGTGGCCAACTGGCTGCGCGGCGACCCGGGGCGGCTGCGGCAAATCATGACCAATGTCATCTCGAACGCGATCAAGTTCACCGAAAAAGGGGGCGTAACCCTGAACATTACCATGGTGCGGGAAGAAGGAACCGCCGTGGTGCTGCGTTTTGAAATTCAAGACACCGGCATTGGCATTCCCGTCGAAGCCCTGGATCGCATCTTCAACGCCTTTGCCCAAGCCGACTCGTCGACGACGCGCCGCTACGGCGGCACGGGACTTGGTCTTTCCATCTCGAGGCGCCTCATCGAAATGATGCGCGGCAAGCTTAAAGTCGAAAGCAAGGTGGGCCTCGGATCGAAGTTTTCCTTTGAAGCGACGTTCGAACAAGGCTCGGCCGACACCGCCAAGCTCATCGAAACCGAAAAGTCGCCTGCCCGCGGAAATCGCGGCGATGCGCGGGTGCTGATCGTCGAAGACAATCCGATCAATCAAAAAGTGGCCACCAAGATGCTGCAGAAGATGGGCTATGTTACCTCGGTGGCTGGTGACGGGCGCGAAGCCTTGAACGCGCTGGAGGAAAACAGGTTCGACCTGATTTTGCTCGACTGCCACATGCCCAATATGGATGGCTATGAATGCGCGACAGCCATTCGCAAACTTAATGACGCGCCTTACAACCATATTCCCATCATCGCCATGACGGCCAACGCAATCAAGGGCGACCGCGAGCGCTGTCTGGCGGCCGGCATGGACGACTACGTTTCCAAGCCGATTGACTCGAGCGCGCTCGACAAGATCATCAACCGCTGGCTGGCCAAAAGCAATGTACGTCCCACGGCTTCAACCAACCGCATTCTTGCCAACTCCGCAGGCAACGATGAAGGGCGGGCCATCGACCGGAGCGCGCTCGACATCTTGCGTGAGCTGCAAGACAAAGATGATCCCAATCTGGTGGGTGACCTCATCAAACTCTTCGTGGGCACGACACCAGATCGTTTGTCAAAAATGAAGAGTGCGATCACCGGAGCCAATGCCAATGAACTCGCACTCTGCGCGCACAGCCTGAAGTCGAGCAGCGCGAATCTCGGCGCACGGCAGATGCGCGAACTGTGCGACAAGCTCGAAAATCTGGGTAACGCCGGCACCTGTGCCGGCGCCCCCGCGCTATTCAGCCAGCTCGAAAAAGAATTTGAACGGGCCCGCACCGAGCTCCAAACCTACTCGGTCGCGCAAACACGGGATCGTGCTCAGGCTGCTTTGCGCGGAAAGTCCTGATCGCGTCGGTTACTGGGCAAAGCCACCGTTCTGTGTCGCACCACTGCTGTGTAGATTGCCAGCACCAGCACCGCACCGATGGTTGAGGCAATGAAGCCCGCGTTGTCGCCAGGCCCGTACCAGCCCGCAGCTCGCCCAATCCAGCCGGCGATAATCGAGCCGATGATTCCCAGCAGCGTGGTTCGCAGCAGCCCCATGCTTTGACGCCCGGGCAGCAATGCTCGCGCCAGCAAGCCCGCGACGAACCCAACCACGATGAACCAGATCAGATGAAACGAGCTTAGTGACAGAGCCAGAATAACGGCCAAAATTACGCCTACGCCAATAACAATGTTTTCCATGGGTCGCATCATGAACCGGTTTAATGCAGAACTCTTGCCAACCCCCTCGTCAACCGCCTCAGGGGCCGCAGCGCCCAGCAGCCTTGAGCTGCTCGCCGCGTTCAAACAAATCCTTGCGCAGGTGCGACAGAAAGGCGAGTCCGGGCTCGGCATCGCGATCGCTGCGATACTGCGTGCGCTCGCTGAAGATATAAGTGTGCTCAAAAGAGCGATACTCGGAATGTCCTATCACGTTGTCGATCGTCGGATGTCGCGCGACCAGATCCTGAATCAGCAGCTCATTGGAGCGCAGCTGAGCCGCCGTCAAAAGATTTTTCGGGCCCCCGATATTCTCGATGCAAAGCGCATTGCGGTTCATGCCCACGGCATGGCGCGCGCAGCGGTCCTCGGGCATCATACGATAAATAGTGCCGTCGCGATCGACAATGAAGTGGCAGGAGACATTAACCAGGCCTGCGGCCACCAGGCTGGGCCGCCCCCTGAGCTTCGTCCCTGAAAAGCCATTGATCGTGGCATCCAGGTTCTCGGTGCCCGTCCAATGCGTAACGATAGTGGTGGGTTTTTCGAGCCGCGTCGAGCCGTTGCCGGTATGGTTTTTGAGATATTCCGACATAAGCCGCTCACGCTCGGGCGGCCAGGGAATTGGTCGTTCAACAATTTGCAGGCCTTCGGGCTGCGCCCCGCCCAGGCAGCGATGCACGATAAAATGTTTGAGCTGCATCACCTTAGCCAGGCAAAGGCGCAGAAAATCCGCCAGCGCGAGCGTGACGGTGGCGGGCGGACGGTCTTTGTGATGCACCCATTTCTGCTCGGGCGCATCCAGCACCAGTACGATATCCGTGAGCAGCTCAGCCAGACGCGGCTGCTCACCCGTCAATGTGCCCATGAGAACCCGGCACTTGGCCACGCCATCGCAGAGTTCACTTTGCGCCGTTCCGGTCTCAGCCTGCGCCGCCGGCTGAAGCGTGAGCAGTAGTAAAAAAACGAGGGCACGCATTGGTTCAATTATACCAGATTAAAGCGGGACGTGACGGCCGTTCTTAAGCTGGCGCCAGCGCTCACGAACCTGGCCGTAGTCGTCATATTTCGTAATGATTTTCTCACCGCTGGCCAACGTGTCCTGACGTCCTTCGTAGAGGCCCGCGGCCGACAACTTGATGTCGATCCGAAAACCACCCGGACGAGCCCAGGAAAAGCCCTTCAGCTTGCCCGTATCATAGTAAGAGCGGTCCACCTGCTCGCCGGACATCGAAATCAATCCCTCTGCCCGCAGCTCACCTTTAGCTGAAAAGCTTCGGTTGATGCTCGAGCCGTCGTCGGTCTGTTCAAACGTGGCCACGCCACCATCATCCTTGTCATTGCGCACGATTTCGCGGCCCTGCGGAAAGGGCTGCTCGAGCAATACGGTAAGACGAGGCTCGATCGAATCTTTACCGATCAAATTTTTTCCGATCGACTCTGGCTTCAAGACCGCCGATATCTTTGACGAGGTTTCCAGCGGCAAGTTGAGCGCGGGACGAATCAGCGAAGCCGGCGTCGTCGCTTCCAGAGTGGAGATCCGAGGCGCAACGCATGCGAGATCAGCATTCACTTGGTTGACAAGCGCCATAGGTGAGGAGCGGAGACCGAACCTGGTCACCGCTATTCCCAGAAGAAATCCAAATGCCACTGCCAAAAATAAATTCCGTTTCATTTTGCTTAAGCCGGCCCTCGCCCACAATTCTATTACAAGTTGGCGCAGAGGTTAAGCCGGTAATCACTATTCAACAGAAAATATGTGCATTCTTACCCACTCAAACCGCAGCTGGCGGGTTGTGCAGGGGCTGCTCAACGGCCGGGGCCTGAGCGGCGTCCATTCCCAGACCCAGCGCCAGCTTGAGCACCTCGGCAACGTTTTCGACGAACTCGAATTTCAGCTGTGAACGCACCTCGTCGGGCACTTCTTTGAGATCCCTCTGATTTCGTTTACACATAATAATTCGTTCGATACCGGCACGATGTGCCGCCATCACCTTTTCCTTTATACCTCCCACCGGCATGACTGCCCCGCGCAACGTGACTTCGCCGGTCATGGCAAGTTTGGGGTCGACACTGCGTCCTGCAAAGAGCGACGCGATGGTCGTGAGCATCGTGATACCCGCACTGGGCCCATCTTTTGGTATGCCCCCAGCCGGAACATGGATGTGCAGATCGCGCTTGTCGTATTCAAAACCCGGCACAATCGCCGGCATCCGGGAACGCACCAGGCTCAGCGCAATCTGGGCGGACTCCTTCATCACGTCACCGAGCTGGCCGGTGAGCGTAAGCTTACCGGAGCCAGGCATGAGACTGGCTTCGATGAAAAGAATTTCGCCTCCCTGTGGCGTCCAGGCCAGGCCCGTCACGACGCCAGGCGGCGAAATACGCTCGGCTACCTCGTGGGTGTAGCGTTCACCCCCCAGAATTTCTTCCAGGCCCGCAAGCTCAACCCGGATCGGGAGCTGAGCTCCGGCTGCCAGCACCTGCTCGGAAGACGCCCGGCAGATATTCGCGATATGGCGCTGCAGCTCACGCACGCCGGCCTCGCGCGTATAGTGCGTTATGACCCGCATCAAGGCTTCATCGCCAAGCTCCAGCTGCTCATTCGTCAAACCATGAGCCTCAAGCTGCTTGGGGATGAGATGATTTTTAGCGATATGCAGCTTTTCGGCTGTCGTATAGCCGCTGACCTCGATCACCTCCATGCGATCCAGCAGCGGTCCAGGAATTGATTCCAGGGAGTTGGCCGTGGCGATGAAGAATACCTTCGAGAGGTCGAAGGGCACATCCAGATAATGATCGAGAAAGTTGGAGTTCTGCTCGGGATCAAGGACCTCGAGCAACGCCGCCGACGGATCGCCGTGAAAGCTGTTGGCCAGCTTGTCGATTTCATCCAGCATGAACACCGGATTGTTCTCGCCCGCACGCTTGATGCCCTGAATGATACGACCAGGCATGGCACCGATATAGGTGCGGCGATGCCCACGAATTTCGGCATCGTCACGCACGCCTCCCAGCGAGCCCCGAACAAACTTGCGGCCCAGCGCCCGGGCAATGCTTTGCCCAAGGCTGGTCTTGCCCACGCCCGGCGGTCCCACCAGCAGCAAGATCGAGCCACCGGCGTTTTTCTTCAGCTTCATCACGCCCAGGTGCTGTACGATGCGCTTTTTGATTTTAGGCAGCCCGTAGTGGTCGTGATCCAGGATTTCGCGCGCACGCTCGAGATCGATCTCACTCTCGCTGCTCTTGCCCCAGGGCAAGCCCACCAGCAGATCAAGATAGTTTCGGATGACATGGGCCTCAGGCGAGCTATTGCCCACCGCCTCAAGTCTCTTGAGCTCTTCGAACGCGGTTTTTTTCACGGCCTCGGGCATTCCGGCGTCGTCAATGCGCTTGCGGTAATCGTCGTCGCCGCCCTCTTTGCCGCCGCCTTCGCCCAGCTCTTCGCGAATCGTGCGCAGCTGTTCACGCAAGATGGAATCGCGTTGGACTTTTCCCATCTTGCTTGAAAGCTTGTCGCGAATCTCACTCTGAATCAACAAGGTGTTTTTTGATTCTTGCATCAGGTCGAGCAGTCGCAACACGCGGCCCTTGACTGAGATCTGCTCAAGTAGCTCCTGCTTCTGCGGTAACGGAATCTCGATGTTAGCCGCGCACAGATTGGTCAGATAGCTCAGGTCGTCGATGCCCTCGAGCATCTCGGCCAGCCGATCGGTGTCGGCAGGAAGCAGCTCAAGCATCTCGCCGGCCAGCGTCTTCACGCTGGTGAGTAGCACTTCGGAAGTTTTGGCGTCGAGGTCAAGCTTGTCTCCCAAGACCTCGCCCTTGGCTTCGATAAAGCCCTGACCTTCGCGCAAGCTGGCAATCGCAAAGCGCGAGACGCCACGCACGAGCGCCTGGTAGCCGTCATTGGGGTTACCCCGCAGTCGTTCAATCTTGCAAAGGGTTCCGATCATATACAGATCGGTGGCGTCAGGCTCGTGCGTGTCGTCGACTTTGGACTGCGCCACGGTGACGATCCATTTTCCTTCGGCCTCGGCGCGCTGAACGGCCGCCATGCTGCGTGGTCGCCCGATGCGTAGTGGCAAGACCGTGCCGGGATAGATCACGGAGTTTTTGATCGGCAATACGGGGTAGAGCTGATTTACAGTGTGTTCCATACCTACAATTTGGGAATGAAATAGGCGGTGTCAAATCGAGTAGGTATATTTTGTATACCAAGGAACAGAAGTGCATGTACTGACGGGGGAATATCGAACGGATTATTTTGGCTTTTTGATCTTGGCTTCTTTTTTGACGCCCCACCGGCAAAGCGAATTCAGTATTGGCTTCAGGCTACGGCCCAGATTGGTAAGCGAGTACTCAACCTTGGGCGGGGCCACGGGATAGACCTTGCGCGCGATGACACCGTCACTCTCCAGCTCGCGTAGCTGCAGCGTCAGCATGCGTTGAGTCACGTTGGGCATCAGACGCCGCAGCTCGGCGAAGCGTTTTTTATCTCCGCGCAGGTGCCAGAGGATCAGGGTTTTCCATTTGCCGCCGATTACGGCGAGGGTTATTTCCACCGGGCAGTGGAACTGCTTGGGGCGCTTGGCGCTCATGATCTCATCATACACCGGTCTGGCGGGGAATAGTGTGGCTGCAAGCAGGTTCTTGCCTACTTGCTTTCATCATTAGCCGCGAGTGAGTAAGCTAGCTTACCCGAAAGACACGAATCCCCAACTGCCAAGTGACCGGCCGAACCACCTGCTCCGAGCCCCATGCTTCCAGCAAGCGCGGTGCAACCTGCTCAATCGGATTCACCTTCAACGCGCGAGCCGCCGCCTGCGTCGCCGACCACGTTCCCAGATAACCCACAAGTTGCTGCAGCGTCCACTCGGCGCGCATCGCGAACGACGGCACCTGCAACTCTTCAAACGGCACCTTGATCGTCTTATAACCGCTTTCAACCAGTTTGCGTTCGGGCTCCCAGTAGCTGCCAATCCCATTGCGATAAAAGTCCAGCACCACGGCATCCACCTCTGTGCTGATCTGACATAACTCGTAGGTCCAAATCGCCAGCACCGCACCTTGCGGTTTCGAAACCCGCCGAACCTCGTCAAAAAAAAGCGGGTGCTTGAACCAGTGAAAGGCTTGCGCAACCGTGGTCAAATCAATCGTGTGCGAGGCGAGCTTGGATTCCTCGGCAGTCGCAGCATGATACTGCACACGCGGATTTACCTGCGCTGCCGCCAGCTGCTTTTCGCTGGGATCTGTCGCCACGACCGACTCAAAATAGCTGGCCAGTTCGACAGCAGCCTGGCCATTGCCCGTGCCGCAGTCCCAGGCCCACTCCTTGGCCGCCGAAAGCGTCGCCAGATAAGTAAAAAGC
This sequence comes from candidate division WWE3 bacterium, assembly GCA_038231515.1. Classification (GTDB taxonomy): domain Bacteria; phylum Bdellovibrionota; class UBA1018; order UBA1018; family UBA923; genus JACQAX01. The sequence continues at coordinate 14,855 of JBBRLF010000015.1, read as the reverse complement.
TCGTGCGGATAGGTGGGCCGGTACTTCGAATAATCAGCAGCTTGCTGCGAAAAAAGGTCTTTAAAGTTCATTTAATCCTTATTTTTCAACACCTTACAATGCCACCCGCCATCATGAGACAATATCTCCATGAGGGACAAAAAACCAGTAAACAAGAGTCGGCTACGGCTGCGCGCCGAGCCGCGTCGCGGCTCGCGGGCCAGAACGATTTTTCCGCCGGCTGCGGCACCCAGTGCGGCAACTCAGACGGAATCCATCCCGGCGGCATCCGCGACCGCTGCTGGAGCAGCGACGGCTGGGCCTGTTTCTCCGATTAAAGCGCTTTCGGCTGAGCCCGACTCGTTTTTCGAACGTGCGCTGCGGGTTTCAAAAACCGGCATGCATATTCTAACACTCATCCCACTCTATCTGCTGGCCAGCGTTTGCCTTGGCGTTTCCATGGTGCCCGGAGCAATGCTTTTCAGCTGGGTTTCAGCCGTAACTCGGAATCAGCCAGAACTACTGCACTACACGGCGATTTGTATCGCTGCCGCCTGCGGCTTCTTTCTGTATGGCTTCACCCTGATTTTTGTCCTGCCGGTCGCGAATTTCGTGCTGCGCGCGCGGATCGTGCCTTGGCGCGGACGCTACTACTCGGCGGGAATTATAAACTGGTACGTGCACAACGCGCTGATCTACCTGGCGCGCTATACCTTTCTGGAGTTCATCACGCCCACGCCGCTCAATCTGCTTTTCTATCGGATGATGGGCATGCGCATCGGACGGGATACCCAGATCAACTCCGTAAATATCTCGGATGCCGCCCTCGTCACCCTGGGTGAACGAGTGACTATTGGTGGGTCGGCTACCATTGTTGCTCACTATGGCATGGGCGGAATTCTTATTATTTCGCCGGTCCTGATCGGAAACGGCGCGACAATAGGCCTAAAAGCCACGATTATGGGTGGCGTCGAAATCGGCGAAGGCGCCAAGGTTATGCCAAATTCCTTCGTTTTGCCGCGTACCAAAATACCGGCCGGCGAAACCTGGGGCGGTGTGCCCGCACGTAAAATCGAGCTTCGCAAAGCTGCCTGATCTGCGCTAAGGTGTTGCCATGACAGCGTGGTTTAACGGGTTCCTGGGAATTGTTCTGGTCTATGGCATTGGATCTCTGCGGCTGGGCCTGACTGAGTTCGATGCTGCGCTTTGCGTGGTTGCATCGAATGTGTCGGGGCTGGTTTCGCTGCTGCTCTATTCGGCCGGGGGCCGGCGTCCCTGGATTCGCAAACACATCCTGGGTGGCCCCTTTCGCACCTGGACCTTGTTTCTGGCGGCCTATTTCGGAATGATGCTGCTGATGGCACCGACGCTGCGCGATTCCGAGCACTTCAAGTGGCTCATTATTCCGGTAATCATGACGACCGGGTTCACGATTCTCGTCTTCGGTCCAATTCAGGATCGCCTCGTCGCCCGCTCACAAAGAAGTCAGCTCAAGAGCGCCTAGCCGGGACTGTTGCGCAGAAGCTTGGCGAGCTCTTTGCCTTCGCGTACTTCAAGAGCTTTCTCGATTTTCTGCATCACGGCAGTAGCTGAAAACGGCTTTAGCAAGATGGCATCCGGATCGAACTTGGATGCATTCATCAGCTCTTCACGCGTCACGGCGCCAGACATGAGGATGAACGGTATCTCTTTGTGCTGCCCTTTGCGAATCAGGTTGAGCAGCTCGATGCCATTCGTCTTGGGCATGGCCAGATCGCTGATGATCAGCTTCAAGCGCGCATCGCCCAGCGCTTTAAGCCGGCTCTCGAGCAGCTGATAAGCCGCATCGCCATCATCGGCCTGCAAAACCGCAAAGCCCTTGGCTTCAAGCAGCGTGGCCAGAATCTCACGCACCTCGGACTCATCGTCGACCACTAAAATCGCTTCTTTTTCTGGTGCCATACCCGAACCTCGCAGTACCAACTATGTTATAAGTATTCGTATGACTCGAAAACCAAAAACCGGAAAACGCCTCGAGCACATGACCTGGAAAGAGGCAGAATCGGCACTGCGCGACTGCAAGGTGGTTTTGATTCCGCTGGGCGCCCGCTGCAAAGAGCACGGCCTGCACCTGCCACTCAATAATGACTGGCTCATGGCGGAATATCTTTCCGGGCGCGTCCTCGACAGCTGCGACGTCATAGGACTTCCGACTATTGAACACGGTTTTTATCCCGCCTTCGTCGAATACCCAGGATCGATTCACATAACTTTGGAAACCTCACGCGATTATCTCATGGATATCTGCCGCTCCCTTGCGCGTTTTGGCCCGAAGAAATTCTATGTGCTCAACACCGGCGTCAGCACCGTGCGTGCCCTGGCGCCAGCCCGCGAGCTACTGGCCCAGGAAGGACTGCGCCTCGAATACACCAATATGCACACGGCCGGGGCCAGTGCCCGCGAAGCCGTGCGGGAAAGCGAGGGCGGCACTCATGCAGACGAGATGGAAACTTCGATGATGCTTTATATCGCGCCCGAAATCGTGAACATGGCGGCAGCACAGAAAGATTATCATCAAGACAAGGGCGGGGGCGGCCTGACGCGCGATGAACATAAAAATTCTTCAACTTATTCGCCGACCGGCGCCTGGGGCGACCCAACGCTGGCGACACGCGAAAAAGGCGAAGTCATTGTCGAGGCCATCGTGCAGGACCTCGTCGCATTCATAAATGAGTTCGCCGCGGCGGTGGAGTGATCTGCATTGCAGCTCACCGCTGACGAAATCGTGGCGGCCTTTCGCAAGCTGCTCAAAGCATTTCTTTGACCTTGTCCTTGAGCAGGGTCTTGATAATCTTGCCGCGATCCCGCTCGCCCCGCAGCAGCGCCTGAGCGAATTTCAGCGCCTGCTCGGGTTTGATCTTGCCTGGCAGCGGCGGTTCCAGCGGATCCACGACTGCATGAATCAGCACCGGCCCTGGCGTTTCGAGCGCCACGTCAAGCACGCGTCCGCATTCAGCCGGGTCGTCGATGCGAAAACCCTTGCCACCGCACGCTTCGGCAAACAGCGCGAAGTCGATCGTTTCAAGCTCACAGCCGAACTCAGGGTTTCCAAGCATCGCTAACTGCTCCCATTTGATTTGTCCCAACGTATTGTTATCGATGACGACCACTTTTACGTTAAGCCGGTATTTCACCGCCGTTGAAAACTCCGCCATCAGCATCGAAAATCCACCGTCACCGACAAAGGCGATGCTCTGCCTGCCGGGATAGGCCAGTGCGCCCGCGATGGCGTAAGGAAGCCCCGGAGCCATCGTGGCCAGCGTGCCGGACAACGAGTGCAGCTGGCCTCGCCGCGCCGGAATTTGCCGGGCCCACCAGGTCGCGATTGTTCCCGAGTCGCAGGAGATGATCGCATCGTCGCGCAATCGTTTGCCCAGCTCCCAGGCGACGACTTGTGGCTTCAACGGCAGGTCAGCTCGCGTGCCCTGCTCTTTCATGATGCGCCACCATTCCAGCATTCCATCCTGGGCCTTGCGCAGAAAGTCGCGATGGTCATTGCGGTTCAGCAGCGGCATTAAAGCTTGCAGGGTTTTTTTGCTGTCACCCACGAGACCCACTTCGATTGGATAACGTAAGGCCACCCGCGCGGGATCGATTTCGATCTGAACTGCACGCACCTGCCCTGGCTTCGGCATGTACTCAATATATGGAAACGAAGTTCCCACCATCAGCATGGTATCGCAGGTCTCGAGTACCTCGGCGCTGGGCCGCGTGCCCAGCAGGCCGATTCCGCCCGTGGTGTAGATGCTGTCATCGGGAACCGTGGCTTTACCCAGCAAGGGCTTGACGATGGGGGCCCCCAGCAGCTCGGCCAGCTCAAGCAGCTCGTCGGTGGCACCCAGCGCGCCCTGGCCCGCCAGAATCGCAATCTTGCGTCCCTGGTTCAGCACCTCGGCGGCCGCTTCCAGATCGATCTGCGCGGGCGCGCGCGCCGAGCTTGCGAAGAGATGAGAGCCATGATGGGGAACATTTCGTGGCGAAGCTTCGCGGCGCTCCACCGGGCGGTCCTGAAAATCGACCGGAATCGTGATGTGGGAAACGCTCCGGTAAGCCAGCGCGGTACGACAGGCCAGGTCGGTGACATTCTCGACATGAGCAGGTCCCATGATGCGGGTATTGTAAACGCAGACGTTCTCGAAGAGCTTGTCGAGCTCGACGTCCTGCTGTCCATGCGTGTTCATCAGATCATGAAATTGCATTCCCGTGATCGCCAGCACGGGCGCGCCGTCCAGCTTGGCATCGTACAAGCCGTTGAGCAGGTGAATGCCGCCAGGCCCCGAAGTGGCCAGGCACACGCCCAGTCGCCCGGTGTATTTGGCGTAGCCACAGGCCATGAAGGCCGCGGCCTCTTCATGCCGCACATGAATGAAACGCACCTTGTCCTGCCGCTTGCGCAACGCCTCCATGATGCCATTGATGCCATCGCCCGGAAGCCCGAAGATCGTGTCCACGCCCCAGTCGATCAACGTATCGATCATCACATCTGCCGCTGTAGTTGCCATAGGTTATTGCCTCCTCAAGCCGCTTTTCGGGTACGATAGCTAATTATTCCCGCCGTTGCGATCACGGCGCCGATGCCCGCGAGCACCAACTTGTTTTGCGTCAGCCAGCCTCTTACCGCCGCGCCGGTCAGACCCTCGCCACGTTCTTCGGCCAGCGCGCGCGAATAACTTTTAGTGGCATCGTCGTGTAATTCCATGAGCTCTCCTTTTTTGGGCTGACCGGCGTAACTTCCGCGCAGCGCCAGTTGAAGCACCTGTGCCAGGTGCAGAGGTTTACGGGACGTGGCCTGGGTGATCTGCGTCCGGCAGCTGAAGCCACTGGTGATGATGAGTGTCTCATCAGAGGCCTTTCGAACTTCCGGCAAGAGCACCCTTTCGCCGGCCTTCATCGAAACCTGGTAATGATCGCCCGACGCCTCGAAGCCGAAGCTGCCGGCCAGGCCACAGCAGCCTGCGTCCGGCGTACGATAGTCGAGCCCCAGCCGATCGAGCACCTTGAGCTCGTCTTCCATCTTCAAGACCGCTTTGTGATGACAATGGCCGTGCACCAGGGCCTTGCGTTCCAGTTTCGGAAACGCGAAGTCGGGCGCATGTTTTTCCAGAAACTCACTCAAAATCAGAGTTTGGGCGGTCAGTCGCTGGCCATCGAGGTCGTTGGGCAGCAGATTACTCAGCTCATCACGAAACACACTCACGCAGCTGGGCTCAAGCCCGACAAGGGGCACACCCGCCTGAATTTTGGTCCGCAGCGCAGCCAGCACACGTTGCAGATAAGTCTGAGCTAGCCCAAGCATTCCATAATCGTAAAGAGGCCGCCCGCAGCAAAGATGCTCGGCTGGGATGTAAACCCGAAAGCCCGCTGCTTCAAGTACGTCCACCGCGGCGATCGCGACCTCGGGATGAAAATAATTATTGAAGGTATCCACCCATAAAATTATTTCGGGTCGGTCCTGATTTTTAACGGGCCGACGACCAAACCACACTTTGAAGCTCTGCCGCGCAAAAGGCGGAATCTGGCGCTGGTGCGCGATTCCCCCGAGTCGTTTCGCGATTTCGCGCAGGCCGGGCGTCTGCGAGACGAAGTTGGCGAGATTTGGAACTTTTGCGCCCAGACGGGCCCACGGGTCGACCAGTCCCATCGTGTAGGCGGTCCACGGGCGCGCGCGACCTTCATAATAGTGCGAAAGAAATTCGGCCTTGTAAGTCGCCATGTCGACATTCGTCGGGCACTCGCTCTTGCAACCCTTGCACGCCAGACAAAGGTCGAGCGCTTCCTTCACGGCTTCGCTCTTCCACGCATCTTTTACGACACCGCCCTGAAACATCTCAAAAAGCAGATGGGCTCGTCCTCGGGTGGAGTGCTTTTCTTCATGAGTGACCATAAAGCTGGGACACATCAACCCGTGGTCTTTTTGACGGCAGTTGCCAATGCCGACACAGCGCAAAGTGGCATAGGGAAAGCTGCCCTTGTCATTGGGAAACTTGAAATAGGTCTGAACCACTGGCGGGTCATAGGTTACGCCCAGCCGCAAATTCTGGTCGATGCGGTAAGGGTCAACAAGCTTGCCCGGATTCATTTTCCACTCCGGGTCCCAGAGTGCTTTGAACTCACCGAACGCCCTGACCAGCTCGGTACCGAACATCTTCGGCAGAAACTCGGCACGCGCTTGTCCGTCGCCGTGTTCGCCGGACAGGGAGCCGCCGTGACTTAAGACCAGATCAGTTGCCTCGTCCATGAAGTGCCGGTACTTGGCGATGCCCTGGGCGGTTTCAAAGTCAAAATCAATTCTGGTGTGAATACAACCTTGGCCAAAATGCCCGTAAAGCGCGCAGTAGTAGCCAAATTTATTCAAAAGCTTACGCAGGTCGCGCAGATAGGCGCCCACCCGCTCGGGCGGCACCGCCGAGTCTTCCCAGCCCTCCCAGCTGTCTCGCTCGCCGGCTACCCGGGCAGTCGCGCCCAGTCCCGACTCGCGAATTTTCCAAATCCGATCTTCTTCATCGCGCTTATCAAAGAGTTTCATGCTCGGCGGTCGCGAGCCAACTCGCAAGTGGGTCATCAACGCCAAGGCCCGCGCGTCAGACTCGCTTTTATTCTCGCCGCCAAACTCCACCATCAGCCAGCCCTTGCCCGGCGGCAAAATTTCGAGCGCGTGCGGATGCAAGCCTTTCCTGACCGACCAGTTCACCAGATTGTCATCGAGTCCCTCCAGCCCAATGGGCCGAAACACGTTGATCTCGGCAATATGATCGCCGGCCTCATAGACGTCGTCATAACCCAGCACAACCAGACTGCGTGCCGGTGGGCTATAGACCAAGCGTGTCGTGGCTTCGAGAATCGCGACGCACGTTCCCTCACTACCCACCAGCGCACGGGCGACATTGAAACCTTTTTCGGGCAGCAGCTCATCGAGGTTATAGCCGGATACTCGCCGCGGAATTTTAGGATAACGGCTGCGGATCAGCCCGGCATAGCGATCTCGCAGGGACTTCAGTCCGGCGTAGAGCTGGCCACGACGGCCCCCCTCTCGAATAATCCGCTCCAGCTCAAGCTCCGGCGTCGGCCCCACGCGCAGACGCAAGCCATCGTAAGTGAGCACCTCGAGCTCCTCAATATTCTCGGCGGTTCGCCCGGCCATTTGCGCGTGCACGCCACAGGAGTTGTTGCCGATCATGCCACCCAGAGTGCAGTGGGAATGGGTTGACGGATCAGGGCCAAACGTAAGCTGATGCCGCTCGGCCTCACGGCGTAAATCATCGAGCACCACGCCCGGCTGCACCCGCGCAATCCGCCGCTTCGGGTCGAGTTCAAGAATCGCGTCGAGATATTTGGTGTAGTCGATCACGACTGCGACGTTGCAACACTGACCGGCAAGGCTGGTGCCGCCGCCTCGAGAAAGTACCGGAGCACCGAATTGCCGGCAGATCGCCAGGGTCGCTACGACATCCTCGATTTGGCACGGGACGACGACGCCCAGAGGGGTCTGACGATAGTTAGAACCATCTGTCGCGTATAGCGCCCGGCTGCCATCGTCGAACCGGACCTCACCCACCAGATTCGCGCGCAGCTCTTTGGCAAGTCGCTCGCAGTCGACGGGTGCGGCGCTAGCCACGGCTATGGCTGGTAAAGGTCGCAGGGATATCGCCATTGCTCGGGAGCAATGCAATTGAGGAGCCACCGGGTCGGACGACCTTGGCTTTGGGGTAGCCGCCACGCCCCGAGTCTTGAAAAATTAAAACGCGGTCAACGGCGTCTGCGTCAACGCAGAATTGACGAGCTTCCAGGCCAACTCGAAATCCAGTCCATCACTGTCCGCAAGCCCTTCTCCATCACGCCATCCCTGGGGCGCTTCCGGATGCGTGCCGGTCAATATCACGAAACCCTTTCCGGCAAAGGCCTGAGTGATTTCCGGACTGCCGTCGGGATATTTCGCAACAACGCCACCCGGAATATTCGGGGTAATCGGCCCGCCATACCAGACGATATCGCGAGTGGAACCATCGGCGAAGCTGGTCAGCACCATCGCGGCAGTCGGCTCCTTGCCGTCTGGAAAATACTCCTCCAGCAACTTGCCCGGCAGCAGACCAAAACCAATATCGAGCTCGCCGGCCAGCGGAATATCGTCGCCCACACCCATCCAGGCGCCAGCGCAGAACCCCGCAAAACTCACTCCCGCGTCGCGCACCGCACTTCGCACATTGCGACGGGTTGCCAGCGTAAGGCTGTTCGTCATTCGATTTGCGTGGCCCCCCGGCCAGACAATGACGCCATACTGGGCAAGCTCCTCGACGCTCATGGCATTAAGCTGGTCGGAGTTCACCACTTTATTACTCAGTTTATTTTCGGTGAGGATACTTACGAGTGAATTCGCGTCAGAGGCCGAGGTACCCTCGCCATTGAAGATCAGGGCGTCGGTGCGGTATTTTCGGGCCGGCTCCGCGCCGGACGCGCCAAAGGACGCCGAAAAAAATCCCATTACGATATATGTGCAAACCAGTGTGCGCTTCATTCAAGTCTCCCTGTCGTAAATTATCCGCAATGACCGGATTATCGTAGTCAGGATAGATTTACACACAAGCCGCGCCGCGGGGGCCGGAACTTAAAAGGTGAACCAGGTCCCCAGCTGAATCCGATGGTTATGCGCCACCGGCCCATCGGTATAGCTCGTCGACGCGAAGGTATATTCCAGCGCAATCCGTAGATGTTCAGCCAAATCATGAAACGTATTTACAAAATAAGTTTCGCTGCGCGTATATACTTTGAGTCCGTTGCCACCGACAAAAAGGCCCGCATTCGTGGAAAAAACCTGACCGTAGCCGGCACTGAACCAGGTACGACAGGAGTCGGGAAGCTGATATTGTAAACTTCCGCTGGCGGTACGCATTTCGATCAGTCTGAAATTGCCAAGGGAGTCCTGGCCACCAATACCCGCATCAAGATTGCCGCCACCCGCATTCGTACTCAGATTGCCGCTCCAGCCAGGAAGCAGATCACCGTAGCCACGGCCCACTGTGCCTTCCACCACAAACGACACCGTATTACCCGGCAAGGTGCTGTCGGGTGAGGCAGCCCAGAGCGGGACATACGCGTCCAGTGCGAGGGCCAACCCCGGGAAATACGAAACCTCACCAACCTGCCCGCCCGTGCGCGGCGTTTCGAATTCCCGGGCGGTACCCGAAATTCCAATGCTCAGCTGGCGCAACACGCGAGGACCGGTAGTGCTCGTCGTGTAACCGGCCTTGCGCTCGCCCAACGTAACTCGTAAACCGCCATCCAACTCCGGCAGCTGCGCATCGCGCTGTGGTGGCCGCGATGTCGCCAAGGCCAGCTGCAAGCTATTGCCGCCGCCAAAATCAAACGTCTTCATGCCCCGCAGCTGGGCCGAACGGGCGTAAAGCGTTCCGGACAGCGGTGCGACGTCAGCATGGGAAGAAAAATAGTAGGGCTGCCAGCCCAGGAGCGACCAGTACTGACCAACGATCGCTTCCCACCCGTCATCATTTTTTGCGTTCACGTAAAGCTGGCGCGCACGAAACGTGGGGCTCGCCATGAAGGAGTTCTCAGTATTGGAAAGCGCGGGTGGATCGGGATTGAAGCCCAGAAAGTCGAACTCAAAAGTTGCGTTGCTGGTCCAGCCACCTAGCTTCGGCGCACCAATCTCGAATGCGAGCCGGGAGTTGCGTACCGAGTACTGGGTGCGCCCCGTTTTGCCCGCCGTAATATCGGCGCGCACGACGGGCGTGTTGCCCTCTACCTCGAGAAAGCTGCGCGTCGTATCGACGAAGGCGTCCATTTCAACAAAGCCGGCTACCGAGAATCGCCATGAATCCTTTTCAAAAAGCGTGATCGTGGCGCGAGCGGACAAGGGAGCCAATAGAAGAAAGATCATGAGAAGTCGTGTCATCAGCAGATGTTAGCCCGGCACACGTCGACCGCCTAGTTCGACAAGCAAACACCGGGCAAAAAATTCCGGGGACGGCAGTCGACGTGTCCATTTCAAAATTTATGCGATAATTGGCTTATGAGTGACGCCGGCACGCTGTTAATCGTTGAGGACGACAAAGACCTGCGCGAGCTTTTAGTGAACCTTTTCAAGCCACATGGCCTGACCATTCTCGAGGCCGTCAGTGCCAATGCCGCATTCGATATTTTGAAGCAGGGCGCGAAGGTCGACGTCATCATCTCGGATATCAAGATGCGCGATGGCGGTGGCTTTGAGCTGCTGGCCAAGATCAAGGCCACGGGTTTAGTAACTCATAAACCTCGCGTCATTCTCGTCACTGGTTTTCCGACAATAGACCTGGCAAAGGCCCAAGCCTACGGAGCCAGCGATCTCTTGACGAAGCCTTTCAACAACAAGACCCTGAAAGCCAGCGTATCAAAATGCCTTATCGCTGCCGGCCGACCCGGACTGCCGAACCAGCAGCCTTAACATTGGTATCACCTCACGCGTGATTGACAATGACGGGCGCGCTCGCTCGTATAGGCCCTGCCGGCCGAGAGTTCCAAATCCCAATCGCAATGCCCGAGACCAGGCATTAGCCCTAAGTGGATACCCTCGGCCGGCTCAAGCATTTCAGCATGCAGAACACGAAGAGTTCGGACACCGCCAGAAGCCTGTTCGGTTTAGCATGCGGTTTGCAGTTCCCTCGGCGTCTGCAAGAGGAGGATTTATAAATGCGGAATATAGTAAAATCCAAGAGTACCAAGCTACGCGCCAAGAGCGCACCTAAAGCTGTCACCGTTCGTAGTCGCAAAGTAATTAAGCTCACGCCCCTGCATAGAGCCAAGAAAGTTGCGGCGCGCAAGCAACGCAGCGTCGTCGTTCGCAGGAAAGCTGCCTAACCCACGCCCCTGGCGGGTTTCGGATTCTTTTGGTGGGCGCGATCAAACCGTGATCGCGCCACCTTCTCCTGGAAGGCGACTACTTCAAGGCCTTCGCATTCGTGATGAAGCGCTGCTCCGGCCCTGGACCTACATAGATTTGAACGGCCCGTACCGGTCCAACCCCGGCGGTAGGTCGTGCGGAATGCCTTGCGCCTTTTGGAATATAAACGGCATCGCCCTTCACGGCTTTCACCGCCTTGCCGTCAATCACCATCTCGATCGCACCGTCTTCGATATAAAGCAGCTCGGCGCTATTCTCATGCACATGCTCGGTAAGCTGGGCGCCGTCTTCCAGAACAAGAATGGTCAGCGCAGCCTCTTTCGACCCGGTTGCCGCAGTCAAAAGAATTTTGGCCATGCCCTTACCAGCCAGAATCGCATACGTCGCGGAGTCCCGGCCACTGACCACATTTTTAGTTTCCAATGGCGCGGCAAAGACAGTAAATGACAGCAGAGACACAACGAAATGCAGCATGCTCATCGTTATAGATCAGGTCAAATCAGAAGTTAAGCTGAGTTCTTCAAATTCGGCGACCTGGAACGGGTGCTGGGACGATAAACAGCGGCTCGAGCTTGGGAGTCGGGCTTTACCCAGTTGTCTTTGAACTCAAGTGTCTGCAGCGGCGCCTGCTGGGCCAGATTCGCCGGCACCAGTAAATTGGTGTCGCCCTCACCTCGTGGCAGCTGCCTTTCGAGGTTCATCAACCGAGTTGCTTCAGTCATAGGGCACGTCTCACCCAAGCCCTGCCACGCGGCATGTCGCACGCCCCCGGTATTCTGCCACACCGGGCGCAGCTCGCCCTCGGTTAGCCCGCCGCGAAATACGAGGCGACTCTCATTGGACGCAAATAGATTTTGCTCGCGAAACTGCTGCTCAACAAGCATGAGCTTGACATGCATCTCACCAACCGCTCGCAGGGCATTGGTCAGGGGCAAAGGCGCCTTCTCCCTCGGAAAAAAAGCGCGAAGCTGATCGCCTTCGGTCTGCAGCACGATACCACCGTGATTGCTTACGGCGGTCCATAGATGCGACAGGCACATATTGACGAGCTTGCCTGAATCACCAAGTCTGGCGCCCAGGCGAAAGAGCTCAGCGGCACGCTTGAGATCGACGACCAGAATCGCGCCGGCAATTCTATCAGGTAGCACCGCCAGGCGATGAAATTCCGAAACCGGGGTTTTCTCGACAAGCAGCTCCTGTTCACGGTACTCGCGCACCACGATGGCACAAAGAAACAACACCAGGCCAAAATGCAGAAAGCGGTAAAATACCGCGAACTGCACCACGTGAGCCAGGCCCACCGACTGCGCATAATAGAGAAAGGTAAGTGCGCCAAGGCCCGCGCCAAAGGCCAGCAGGCGGTGAATACGAACTGCGAGATAGGGGGCTTTTTGCTGAAAAGAAAGCAGATGCAGCGCCTGAATAACGCAGACGGCGGCACCCGTCGCGTAGAGCAGCGGCGAAACCCAGTGGCTCATCAGCTGCGTGAAGACGAGCTTCGACGCCGGGTCATGAAGAAAAAACAGAATCGGCCACGGCAGCACCAGACAGACGGGCAGCCCCCACTGGAAGAAAGCGCGACGGCTGCGGGCAAATGACAGACCCAGAAACATACCAAACGCGGCCTCATAAGTCGTAAGCACCACCTCAAACATGGCGCTGACGTTGTAACCCAGGCTGCGATAAACGGTATCGATCGAAAGAATCTGAATCAGGGCGTGCACCAGCGCATACAGCGCCATATAGAAATATTCCTGCTTCTTGCGCGTGGCACTCCAGAAGAATAAAAACAGGATTGCGATCAGCAGATTCGCGCCGAAGAAGAACCAGGGGCGCGTTTCGTTCCAGAACAGTACCTTGTAGGTGTAGTACCTGGCCTGCTGTACGTTGCTGAAGCCTTCGCCCATCGTGCCACCCAGCAGATCAGGCACCGGACTGCCCACGTCGTGAAAAATCTGAATCGCGATCTTGAGCGGCTTGCTGTCTTGCAGGCGCTCCATGGGAATGGTCAGCACGGTTGGCAGATGACTGTTCGCATAGTTGCCTTCGAGCAAAAACGCGCCATCCAGCCAAATGCGATAGCTGGCACTGATATAGCCCAGAATAAACTGATTGGTCTCTTGCTTGCGCGCCTGAAACAGTAGCTGGGGATCAATGGTCACGCCCAGCCAGAACTCCTTGCCTTGCTGCGCCCGCACGAGCTTGGCATGACCGGCATCGGCGCGCGAAGCCGGGCTAGTCCATAACTTGGGATTTTTGGGATTGGCCAGACAGCCCGGTGTTTCGAGAACAACCTCGTCGCACGACTCCGGTGAAGCCGAATAGACCGCGCGCCAGGCCTGCGCTGGCAGCGAAATGGCCGGCCGGCCCGTATCCCAGTTGTTGACCTCGACCACCATCAGCGGCAGAAAGAGTAGAAACAAGGGCACGAGAATGGCGCCCACGAGCAGATACTTGGCGCGCACGCTGGTCGTGTCGCCGATCAGCTGCGTGTCTTCGGTTGTTCTGCTGACCGCTTTCGCGATATTGCCCAGGAAGCTCATTCGTAAGTTACTTTTCGGGCAATGGCACCCGAGCAATGAGTCGGCAAAAATTACCGCGGCGTGGAGCCGCGCGAATGGCCTTAAACTGGGTTCATGCGCAAGCTCGTACCGATCCTGGCCATTCTGTTTCTGCACGGCTGCGTCGCAAAGCAAATCGTGCGGCCCCGCGAGCTGGTGGGCCATGCCATAACCAACGACACCGTGGTGTTGCTTTCGCGCACCTGGCTGCAAGACGGGTCGCTACAGTACGCAATGGAGATTTCTTTTTTCTCAGCCGAGGTCATCCCGGTTAACGCGGGCCAGAATCTGGACCTGTTCATCGATGGTCACCGGTATCGCCTGGCGTCTCGTCATGGCAGCGTGCAACGTGCCGTAACGGAGCCCGCAACCGCGCCACGCCTGAGCCCTGAGTATCTGAACTATTATGAGCAGTCGTCGACTCATCAAAAGCAGGTTCAGACGTTGGTCTACGATGGATTGCCCCCGGAATTCATTGCTCGGCTGGGGCATGCGACCTCGGTAAACGGCTCGATCAACGGCACCAATGCCAGCTGGGGCTTCAAATTCACCCAGGTTCTGCTACGCCAATTTTACGATTGGGCCGAATAAGAATTTCAAAAATACATGTTTAATATCATATAGTTAAAAACGTAATCCTGATGGTCCAGCTCTGGGATCGCACTATTCAAAATTAATAGTTGACCATTACAGTCAGGTTTTGGTATAAGTCCGCCCAATAGTGATCTCAAAAGATAGTGGTCTCTGAAGTCCACTGACCCAATAGGAGCTGCTCATGTCCCCCAATAAATCTATCCTCAGTTTGTTGATCATCGCGATGGCGATGCCTTCTTTGGCCAATGCCGCCCCGCCAAAACGATCTAACCGGAATTCCAGCAGCACTCCGATCATTCGTTCGGGACCCCGCGAAGAACAAAGGCCCGCCGCACGTCCAGCAACTCCACCCTTCGTCGTAAGTCACGAAGAGCGCCCAGCAACTCCGCCCGTGTTTGTAAGACACGAAGAGCGCCAAGCAACTCCACCCTTCGTTGTCAGACACGAAGAACGTCGCGAGCTAAGACCCGCTCCCGTGGTCGTAGTCACAGGTCCGGTTCGTCCGGCACCAGGCAGAACGTTTATTCCGCCGCGGCCAGTGGAGCCCGCACGGGCCCACGTCGTAGTGGTCCGCACCACCAACGGCAACGTCATCAGCCAGGGGCACACGGCCCACATCGAAGAATCACGTCGCCGCGAGCAGGCTGTGATGAGAAACAATACCCGCGTGAACTCCGTGGTCACCATGCACGTCACGAGCTATCGCACGGAATATCGTCCGGTAGTCGTGAATCGCTACAACGTTTATCAGCAGACGTACTACCCCCGCTATCATGAAGCTTATCGCCCCT